>CAVLAW010000036.1:0-16644 GCA_963661155.1 Tidjanibacter massiliensis
GAATTGCCTTCCACTGGTATTCCGGCGACCACTTCGAGGCAGTTGAACTGATGAAACAGAAATATCCGGACAAAACCTTCATGCTCTCCGAGTGCTGTGCCCTTCATATGCCGGGCAGAATCGGCTTCGGCGGCGGTTTCGGACCGGTTTCCTTCCAGACACCGGAGTATGTGGATTATCTCGATGCCGCAGACTATGCACACGATATGATCGGAAACCTGAACGCCGGCATGAACCGCTGGATCGACTGGAACTTCCTGGTAGACAAAGACGGCGGCCCGCGCCACGTACCGATGGGATTCACCTCAGGTCTCATTGTGGATGATGATTTCCATTACCGTAAACCGATCATGTACCACTACATCGGCCACATCTCAAAATATATTGCTCCTGGTGCAAAACGCATCGGCTGGAGTAAATACGGTGCAAACCTGGATGTGACTGCAGCAGTCAATCCGGACGGAAGCTACGTTGTGATTCTGCTGAACCGCACGAAAGAGGATTCCGGATGCTTCCTGCGCGTGGACGGCCAGATCATGCGCGTGGATCTCCCGGCAGAGACCTTAAGCACAGTTGTACTTGAGAAATAAGCAAAATAAAGAATAAGAAAATGCCTTCAGTGCAGAACATGGAAACTCTGCACCGAAGGCATTTTTTATGGGCTGTGTTACAATAAAATTTACTGTTTGTCGGAATCCGAAGAATCCGTTTTCGTTTCTTCTTTCGAAGGATCTGCCGGTTGGTACGGCGCATCGACCGGCGGTTCCTCGATTGTAAGATGGGAGATAGTCTTCCGCAGCCGGTAGCCTGGAAAATGGAAGACCTCCGTATGATCGATTTTCTTTTTCTGATACGGAATCGCCTTTCTGGTTTCCGGATCGATGTGATCCATCTGTATATAGAAATCGAGGTCGTTCGGCAGTGCATGTTTTTCCAGCCGCCGGTCGGAAATGTTGCGGCAGACGGTGCAGAGAATCGCGCAGACCGGAACCGCGATGATCATACCGAAGACGCCCATGAAGCCGCCGCCGATCAGGATCGAGACGATGATCAGGAAGCTGGACACGCCGGTCGTCTCGCCGAGGATTTTCGGCCCTAAGAAGTTTCCGTCAAACTGCTGCAGCAGAACGACGAAGATTAGGAAGTACAGCGCCTGCAGCGGATCAATTAAGAGAATCAGCAGAAGACACGGTACCGCACCGAGGAACGGTCCGAAAAACGGGATAATGTTCGTCACGCCGACGATCACGCTGACAAGCAGTGCATATGGTGTGCCGATCAGGCTCGTCACAAGATAGCAGATCAAACCGATGATGATCGAGTCGATGACCTTTCCAACGAGGAAACCGCTGAACTCCTGGTTGACGTACTGGCAGTCGCGGATGACTGCGTTTCCGTGTTCAAGGCCGAGCAGGGAGTAGGTGGCTCTCTTTAACTTGGCAATGTATTTTTCTTTATGATACAGCATATAGATCGCAACGATGGCGCCAAGCATGATGTTCTTGAAGAATGTCATCATATTGACAAGCTGTCCCGAGAGATTTACCAGGAAATCACGCAGCATCGGCATCAGATCGTTGGTCAGCCAGTTGGAAAGTTTTAAGGAAAATGTCGAGATATACTGGTCTGCGCTCTGCTGCAGCTCAGGATAATCGACAAGCATTTTTGTGGCGAAATTCTGAATATTATCCGCGTAGGTGGAGAAGTTCATGACGATGTTTGTGATACTCGAGAACAGCTCCGGGATCAGGGTTGCAATCAGGCCGTACAGGGCAAACAGAATGCCGACGTAGGTCAGAAGAATCAGAAGTCCGCGGGTGATCTTTTTGCTTTTCACCGACTGCACGGCATTTCGTCTGGCATAGAGCTGTGCGATGATCCGCTGTTCGATAAAATTAATGATCGGGCTGATCACATAGGCAAGAATCAGGGCTGCAACCAGGGGTGAGAGAATGTCCATGACATTGTGAAAGGCGGTCCGCACAGAGGTCTGGTGGAAGAGCAGGTAATAGAAAATGAGTGACGCTGCAATTACCAGAAAGGCGGTAACGCCGGCCCAGATGTATCTCCGGTAACGATCCAGTTTCATAAAAATGTAAATCCCCTTTCGAAGTTTGATAAGTTCTATTATACACATGCAATGCACAAAATACAACCGCAACCACACTTGCGGGAGAAAAAGGAAACTGGTATACTGGAAAAATGAAAAGTTACAAGGATTTTGAAAAAAGGAGATCATAAATTTGAAGATAAAAATGCCGCCAAGCGTAAACATGGTAATTGATTCCCTGCATG
Source organism: Tidjanibacter massiliensis (assembly GCA_963661155.1). GTDB lineage: Bacteria > Bacillota > Clostridia > Lachnospirales > Lachnospiraceae > Fusicatenibacter > Fusicatenibacter massiliensis_A. Next base: position 2,296 of record CAVLAW010000036.1, read on the forward strand.
CAAAAGGCTTTGAAGCCTACGCGGTCGGAGGCTGCGTGCGGGATACCATTCTTGCCCGCGAGCCGGACGACTGGGATATCACAACATCTGCATCGCCGCAGCAGGTAAAAGAAATTTTTGACCGCACCGTCGACACCGGCCTGGAGCACGGAACGGTGACAGTTCTGGTCGGAAGCGGCGCACATGAAGTCACGACGTACCGCATCGACGGAGAGTACGAGGACGGCCGCCATCCAAAAGAAGTCGTGTTCACATCCAGCCTCGCCGAGGATCTGCGCCGCCGCGATTTCACGATCAACGCGATGGCATACAACAACGAAGAGGGTCTTGTGGACCTGTTTGACGGAATCAGAGATTTACAGCGGAAAGTCATCCGCTGTGTCGGAAATCCGACTGAGCGTTTCAGCGAGGATGCCCTGCGGATCCTCCGTGCCCTGCGTTTTTCCGCGCAGCTTGGCTTCAAACTCGATCCGGCAACGCTGGATGCGATCATTGCGCTTGCGCCGACTCTGGAAAAAATCAGTGCCGAGCGAATCCGCGTGGAACTGAACAAACTGCTGATTTCGAAGCGCCCGGAATACATGGAAGCCGTTTACGAGGCCGGCATCACGAAAATCGTGCTTCCGGAGTTCGACGAGCTGATGAAGACGCCGCAGAACAACCCGCATCACTGCTACAATGTCGGAGAACACACGATTGCCGCACTGCAGCACGTCCCGGCCGATCCGATTCTGCGCTGGACAATGCTTCTCCACGACATCGCAAAACCGGCGTGCCATACGACGGATGCGAACGGCATTGATCACTTTAAAGGCCACGCACCGGCGGGAGAAAAGATGGCGAAGTCTATTCTCAGACGATTGAAATTCGACAACGAGACAATCCGCCAGGTGACAACGCTGATCAAATGGCATGACTGCCGCATGGCGCCGGAAAAACTGGTGATCCGCCGGATTCTGAACAAAATCGGTCCGGAGCTGTTTGAAAAACTGATGATTGTACAGAAAGCCGACACGATGGCAAAGAGCATGTATCAGCGGGAGAAGAAGCTGGCGCGCATCGAAAACGTGAATGCGTGCCTGAAGGAAATCCTTGCGGACGGCGACTGCTTCGATCTGAAAACACTGGCGATTTCCGGCAAAGACCTGATGGAGCTCGGCGTTCCAAAAGGACCGAAGATCGGCGAGTACCTGCATACGGCGCTGGAAGAAGTGATGAAGAATCCGGAGAAAAATACAAAAGAATACCTCACAGAATATGTGAAAACACTGCTGTAAGACAAAAAGAAAAAACGGTCGAGAGACCGTTTTTTCTTTTTGAAAAATACCTTTGTTTTATGCGTTCAGATCGCGCAGCAGATCCGCATACCAGCAGAACACGTGTGCAATCCGGTACAGTTCGCTCTCCTTGGAAACCGTGCGCCACAGATCTTTATAGCTGTGAAGCCATTTTTCCAGATCCCAGGCAAGGGCAAAGTATGCTTCTTTGTCCGGCAGCTCCCCTTCGGAAAGAATGGATGCGCGGAGGAACGGCAGCAGGCGGTTCAGCACTTTCAGGCCGTCTGCGGCGAGCAAGTACGCGTAGATCATCGGACGGTTCTCCAGACGGATGGTGCCGGCGTTCTCGTACAGAACGGCGCAGAGCGCGTCGATCGAAGCGTTGGCGGCATCTGCATCACCTTCTGCACACTGGCGGAGCAGCTCGGCAGCTTCCTCATGGTCTTTATGCAGTTCGATGGCTTCCTGTACCATAACCGCGGTGCGCCATGGATACGCATCCTGATGGCAGAGCAAATCGAGTACCGAAACGAGCTTTCCGGAAGCATCCCCAAATTCCAGTACGGAGATCTGGCGGTTGATTTCCTCCTCTGGCAGAATGTCTTCATTCCAGGAGAATGCTGCGCCGTAGATCATGCCGATGCGGGAGAAGTCCGGGTGATTGATGTGGCCGTAATCGCCCCAGTCAGTGTTCAGAAGACCCATTGCATGGCACTCGTAACCATAGCGCGCCATCTTGGAAATATTCTCATATGCCTCATGATATTTGTTGATCAGCTGATTCCATCCCTGTACACCCGGGCACACATACAGATGCTCGGCACCGGAATTGGCAAGGCGGGTCAGGCGCTCCGGTGAAGCATTTGCCGCATAATCCCAGTGCAGGCAGATCAGGTTCTTCGGCAGGAGATGGTAAACCTCCGGCTCCTGGCTGATGACATCGCTCCAGAACATCGGCGTGCGGCCGGATTCGGTGATGAAGTTGGCAAGCTCCGTGACAAACTCGGTGTAGATGACTGTCGTTCCTTTTTCCTCAGCGAGGGCACGGGAAGCACCTTTTCCAAGGTCAAACGTCTCATCAGCACAGAGGTTGAAATACTTCGAGGAGAAGAGCTGCATATATTCGGAAAGAATCCGTTTGGCAAGTGCAAGGCTTTCCGGGTTGGTGATGTCGAGGGTATGGTGCGCCTGGCGGTCAAAGAACGAGAACGGAGCCGAAGCAGAGCCCGTAAGTTCACACAGATGCGCATACGATTTCGTGCAGAGCAGCTTGTACAGATGACCGAAGCTTGCAAGAGACGGAACGAGGTCGATGCCAAGTCTTTTGCAGTAGCGGTCGAGTTCCAGAATATCTTCTGCGGTGAGCGGGGTATCATCGCGCCACATCTCGGTCAGATCGTCGAAGAGATAGCTGTGCTCGATGTAGAGCTGAAGCTGATTGATCTTATAAAAGCTCAACGTGTCGGCGAGCTGTTTCAGATAGGAAAGCGTCGGAACACGGCCGCGGGTGGCATCGTGGTAGAAACCGCGGTTTTCCATCGCCGGCTTGTCGGAAATCAGAATAGTCGGAAGAACAGCGCCCGCCTGGCGTATCATCTGGCGGAGTGTCTGAACACCGTAGAGAACGCCGTTTTCCAGAGAACCGCAGATCGTGATGTTTTCCGGTGTTACGGAAAGTGTATAGGCTTCGCGGGAGAGCTCCGGTGAGGTGGTCATATAGATCAGATGGTCGCCGGTCGGCTGATGACGGCGGCAGATGGCAAGACGGAAGCCGGTCTGTGTTTCAATTTCCTGCTGCAGAAGCTGTGCGGCCGCAAAAAGCTCTGCCGGACTCTCGGAATCCAGGAAAATGCGGCTGTCATAGTGAATCGTAAAGGCACCCTCTCCATAGGAAAGAGAGGATGGCTGTGGTAAGAAAATCATAAAAACCCTCCTTAAAATAAAGTGATTTCGTGGAACCCACAACAGGTGTTTTTGATCCCTGTCAAGTTTGAAATATTTTACCATGCAGTGAAATTAAAAACAATAAAACGAGAGAAAAAGAAAATACTTTCATCATAGAAAGATTTACAGAAAGAAAACCGGAAACTCGTATGCATGGAGCCGGGCATGCACGCATACATTGAATCGTGACCCCAAAATGAGAGTAGAGGAGAGAAAGGAGTCAGGCTCTTGTATGATTATGGATTGAGTGTGCTGTCCCACTACGGGCTTACGGCTTCCGGTACCATGCGGGTGCGGGGAGCATTGCTGTGCCATACGGAACAGGGGGATAAGCTGATCAGCGAGTTCGGGACGGCGGCGGAAAAGCTGGAGCAGCGGTACCTTCTGCAGTGCCGTATCACGGAGTCCGGGCTCCTGCGGTGCGACCAGCTTCTCCGGAATGAGGAGGGAGCGCTTGTGACACGCGGGGACGACGGGGGAACATACATCGTGCGGAACTGGTACCCGGGCAGGGAATGCGAGACGGGAAACAGCGAGGATCTGGTCCGCGCATCGGACGCGCTGGCGCGGTTACATACGGCGGCACATCTGTCGGTGAAAACGGAATATCGGAAGGAATCCCTGGTGGAGGAGTGCTCGCGCCACAACGTGGAAATCCGCAAAATCCGAAAGTATTTGCAGACGAAAAAGAAGAAAAACGAGTTCGAAAAGCTGCTTCTTGCAAGCGCCGGTCCGTACCTGGAGCAGGGAGAGCAGGTCGCGGCGGACCTTCGTTCTTCTTCTTATGAAAAGCTGCGGGAGCGGGCGGATGCGGAAGGCACTGTCTGTCACGGGGAATACAGCCAGCACAACATTCTGCTGGAAAACGGCAGAGGCGAGACCGCGGTCAATTTCGACAAGTGGAATTTTGATCTTCCCATCGCAGATCTCTGCTATTTCATGCGGAAAATTCTGGAAAAGCACGGCTGGAGCGAGCGCGCGGCGGATCGCATTTTAAACGCCTACAGCGCCAGAAAACCGCTCGATGAGGATGAAATCGAGAACCTCCGCCTACGTCTTTCCTATCCGTGGAAATACTGGAAACTGGCGAACCGCTACTATGGAAGCCGGAAATCATGGATATCCGGGCGAAATACGGAAAAACTAAAAGCACTCAATGCGCAGCAGGCAAACTGGCTGCGATTTGTGAAGGGAAGCTTCTTTTAAACGTGCGGCGGAAAACCGCAAGTTTTTGGCGAAAATCGGCGCATAGAGGGCATTTTTCCTTGACAAGAGGGGCGCATTAGTATATAAATATATACAGCTACGCGAAAAAAGCCGGTCAGAGTAACAGACGAAAATCCGGAAGTAAAAACGCCGGCTGGGCAGGTCGTGTATACCAACAGGCCCGCGTATCATGGAAAAAATAAATGTACGACACAGGAGGAGTAAAACTCATGAACAAAACAGAATTAGTTGCAGCTATGGCTGAGCAGACAAATTTATCAAAAAAAGATGCAGAGGCTGCTTTAAAAGCATTTATCGATGTAGTATCTGAAGAATTAAAGAAAGGTGAAAAAGTTCAGCTCGTAGGCTTTGGTACCTTCGAAGTATCCGAGAGAGCAGCAAGAGAAGGAAGAAATCCGCAGACTGGCGAGACCATGGAAATCAAAGCTTCCAAAACTCCGAAATTCAAAGCAGGAAAAGCTTTAAAGGATATGATGAACTAAGTTATAAATTATGCGCTTAGATAAATTTTTAAAAGTATCAAGACTGATCAAACGGCGCACCGTAGCCAATGAAGCCTGTGATGCAGGCCGCGTCCTCGTCAACGACAGACCGGCAAAAGCATCCGCACAGGTTAAGGCAGGCGACGTATTGGAAATTCAGTTCGGAAGTAAATCCGTCAAGGTAGAAGTGTTGAATGTTCAGGAGACCGTGAAAAAAGAAGAAGCACAGGAACTGTACCGATACATCTAAGAGCGGGAGATCCGTGTAACGAATAAAAAGCAAAAACCTTCATATAATGGGTGTATAGACCATTGTATGGAGGTTTTTTGCATGGGGGAGATGGGCGAAAAGACGCACCGCCTGGTGATGGAACAGAGGAAAACACTTTCCCTTGGCGGTGTGCAGGACGTCAAAAGCTTCGATGAAAACGAAGTCCTTCTCGTGACCGTCTGCGGCATCCTCACCATTCGCGGAAAAGAACTGCATGTGGGCCGCCTGGAGCTGGAAAAAGGGGAGGCGGACATCGAGGGCAGCGTCGACAGCCTGGTCTATTCCGAACATCAGCCGCTGCAGAAGAAAGGCTCTGCACTCGCGCGGCTGTTCCGGTAAAAAATGAGCGCGTATGTTACCCGGGAGCTGATTCTGCTCGCCTGTTCCATCTGGCAGGGTGCGGTCCTGGGGTTCTGGTATGACATGATTAAAACAGCGCGGAAAATCGTGCCGCATGGCAGGGCGGCGGTATCCGCAGAGGATCTTCTCTACTGGATCGCGGCGGCGCTTTACCTGTTTGTGAAGATCTACGGGGAGAACAGCGGTATTCTCCGCGGCTACCTGTTCGGGGGGATTCTTTGCGGTGCGGCGTTGTATCACTGGTCGATCGGCCGCTTCTTTTCGGATCTTCTGGCAAAGGGAATCCGGAAAGCAGGACGAATCCTCCTGTTTCCGGGAAAAAAGATCGTAAAAAGTGTGAAAAAACAGAGAAAAAGGTTGAAATTTAAAAAGAAGAAAGGTAAGATGTAATCAAACATATAAAAAACAGGAAAGACCCGTCTGCCTCAGACGCAGAACGGATGGACATAGAAAGTAAGGGTAAAGGAAAGAATGAAAAAAGGGGAAGAGAAGACTCCTGTTCGGAAGAAAAAAACCGGAAAGAAGAGCCGCACGACAGAGCTTTCGATTACCGTTGTACTGTGCTGTCTCGTCGGCGTGCTTACAGTAAAGGGAATCAGTCTTCAGCAGAAGGTTAATGCAAACGCGTCCCGGATTACCAGTCTGGACAATCAGATTGAGGAAGAAAAACAGCGTACCGATGAAATCACTGCATTAAAAGAATATATGCAGACGGATGAGTACATAGAGAAAACAGCAAGAGAAAAACTTGGCATGGTAAAGGATAATGAGATCTTATTCAAAGAATCCAAGTCGAAATAACACAACAAGATAAAGAAAGGGCATGATTTCGCAGATCCCTTTGAAGTCCAGAACAACGAAAGGAGGAGCGAAACATGCCGGAGTGGATCATTGCCATGTTCCTGATCGGCGCATTACTGTCAGCAGGGGACATGGCTAAAATTTTTTTTGAAGCCAGAAGAAGCCGCCGGGAAGCGGCCGTCTACGACAATCACCCGCAGAAACTGCAGATGGAGCACTACGCCGATTCGTTCCGTGTTCTGGCGGAGAGCTTTTACCAGATGCCGGCAAAGAGCGTGATGCCCGAGGCTTGCCGGGTGGACAAAATTCTGGCAAAAGAACAGCAGGAGGTCTGCAGCCGCTGTGCGAAAGCGTCGTGGTGCTGGGAGCAGTACGGGAATCTGACGCGCGAACGGTGCCAGGAACTTCTTCAGACGATCGCGGACGGCGATGAGGACGAGATCAGCCGTGCCCGGGGAGAATGGAACGTTACGTGTCTGAACGGATCGCGTTTTTTTGAACTGTTCTGGAACCGCTATCAGCAGGAACGCCAGACGGCCCTCTGGTCAGGGCGCGTGGCGGAGAGCCGCCGTGTGGTGGCGGAGCAGTTGAGCGAGGTCGCCGGCATCATGGACCGTGCGGCGAGTGATCTCTATAGTCTGAACAGTCTGCCGGACGAGCTCTCGGAAAAAATTTGCCGTCAGATGAAGAAAAACGGCGCATCCGTCCAGAAAATCTGGCTCCAGGAGCGTCCGAAAGAGCATCTGCAGATTTATATGACAGTCAAAGCGGGCCGTCGCTGCCGCATCACGCTGCGCCAGACGGCAGAACTGATCGGGCGGCTCTGCGGAATTCCGATGGTCGCGGTGCGCGATGGAGCGCAGACCTTAAATGGAGAATACCAGACCGTTCTGTTTCAGGAGGATGTGAAATTTCAGGTTCTTTACGGCGTGGGACGCATCACGAAGGAGCAGGAGAGTATTTCCGGGGACAATTACAGCGTGCTATGCGAGAACGGATCATTTGTCCTTTGTCTGTCGGACGGCATGGGTTCGGGGATCGAGGCAAATAAAGAGAGCGAGACGGTCGTCGAGCTGTTCGAACAGTTCCTGCGCGCCGGTTTTCCGCGGGAGATGGCGGCGAGGATGATCAATTCCATGCTGATGCTGCAGCAGAACGAAGGGATGTTTTCGACGTTTGATGTCGCATCCATCAACTTGTATACCGGTGTCGGCAGCTTTTTAAAAGGCGGTGCATCGCCGACGTTTCTTCGAAGGGACACGTGGGTTGAAGTTGTGGAGTCGACCAGTCTTGCGGCCGGCCTTGTCCAGCAGACGGACTTTGACACGACGACGAAAAAGATGTACGACGGCGATTATCTTGTGATGATGACGGACGGCGTGCTGGACGCGCTTCCGGGGGAGAAGACGGAGCAGATGAAGCAGCTTCTTCTCGATGTGAAAATGAGCGAGCCGCGGGAGTTTGCCCGTGAGCTTTTAGAGCGTGTGCTGCGGCAAAACGGTTGCCGTGCGCGGGACGATATGACGGTTCTGGTCGCCAGAATCTGGAAAAAATAGGAGTACAAATGCAAAAGAAAGTAAAAGCTTTTATGGAACAGCATCATATGGTGAAACCGGGGGATGGCGTGCTGCTCGGCCTTTCGGGCGGTGCGGATTCGGTCTGCCTGTTTCATATGCTGCGGGAACTTGCGGAGCCGCTTGGATTTTCTCTGATGGCTGTCCATGTGAACCACAACCTGCGCGGCGCGGAGGCGGAGCGGGATGCCGCATTTGCGGAAAATCTGTGCCGGGAGTATGGGATTCCCTTTTATCTCTATTCCTGCCCGGTCGAGGAGATCGCAAGAAAAGAGCATCTCTCGACGGAAGAGGCAGGACGGAAAGCACGGCAGGAGGTCTTTGCAGCGTGTGCGAAAGAGCATCAGGCGACGAAACTGGCGCTCGCCCATCACCAGGATGATGTGGCGGAGACGATGCTGCACCACCTAGCGCGGGGAACGTCGCTTGCCGGTCTTGCCGCACTGCGCCCGGTGCGCGGAAACATCATCCGCCCGCTTCTCTGCGTCGGACGCGAGGAGATCCGCCGGGAACTTCAGAGCAGGCAGCTCTCCTGGTGTGAAGACAGCACCAACGGGGAGGATGCTTACACGCGGAACGGAATCCGCCACCATGTACTGCCGTATCTGACGGATGAGGTCAATCCGCGCGCCGCTGCCCATATGGCACAGGCATCGTTTGATCTGCTGGAAACCGAGGAATATCTGGAACAGCAGACGGCGCGTCTGATGGAGCGGTATGCGTTGATCGAGGAATCTGTTGTCATTTTAAGCGATACGCTCGGCAGCGAGCCGCCTCTTCTGCAGCGCTACGTCATCCGACAGAGCCTGGAACACCTGGCGGGAAAACGAAAAGATCTCACCCGGGAGCATCTCGAATCCGCACAGGAGCTTCTTACAAAGCAGGTCGGAAAACGGGTCTGCCTTCCGTACGGAATCACTGCAGTGCGCGGGTACGATGCGCTCCGGCTGGAAAAGCAGAACACGAGCGGCAGGAAAGAGCAGGGAACGAAAGTGCCGGAAGAAGTTCCGATTCCAGTCCCATCATCCGTCGAAGAGGAAAAATGCTTTCCTTTTGCAGGATATCCGGTCACGACAGTGAAAAAAACACCTGTTTTTCCCGAAAGAATTGAAGAAAAGAAGTATACGAAATGCTTTGACTGTGATAAAATAAAAGACGGTCTTGTCCTCCGCACGAGAAGAAGCGGGGATTATCTGAGAGTAACCGCCAAAGGCGGGAAAAAGAAACTAAAAGATTACATGATTGATGCCAAGATACCCAGAGAAGAGCGGGATTCTATTCTGCTTCTTGCCGACGGGCCGGAGATATGGTGGGTCGTGGGGTATCGAAGAGGAGAAAGCGGCCGTGTCAGCGGTGACACGAAAGCGGTTCTGCAGGTACGAATTGGTAAGGAGGAAAACAGATGAAAGAGACAATCAGAGTATTATTAAGTGAAGAAGAAGTAGACAAGCGAATCAAAGAAGTGGCAGATCAGATCAACCGCGATTACGCAGGAAAAGAAGTGCACCTGATCTGTGTCTTAAAGGGCGGCGTATTCTTTATGTGCGAGCTGGCAAAGCGCATCACCGTGCCGGTCAGCCTTGACTTTATGTCGGTATCCAGCTACGGCGATGACACTAAGTCCAGCGGTGTTGTCCGCATCGTAAAAGACCTGGATCAGCCGCTGGAAGGCAAAGACGTTCTGATCGTGGAGGATATCATCGATTCCGGAAGAACGCTCTATTACCTGATCGATATCCTGAAAAAGAGAAATCCGAAATCCGTACACCTCTGCACGCTGCTCGACAAACCGGAGCGCAGAGTACGCGATGTCAAAGTAGATTACACCTGCTTTAATATCCCGGACGAGTTCGTCGTAGGATACGGTCTGGATTACGCACAGAAATATCGGAATCTTCCATACATCGGAGTAGTGGAGTTTCACGAAGACGAGGAGTAAAAAGAAAATATGAACAGACAGCGCAGTGGATTTGGACTCTACGCGGCGTTTATGGTGATTGTCGTGCTTGCCATGTTCTACATCACCGGCAGAATCAGTGCAGGCAGCAGCCCAAGTCAGCAGAAATTTGAAACCGCCGTAAAAGACGGCAAAGTGACATCCGCGCAGATTGTCCAGAACAAAGAAGTGCCGACCGGTTCTGTCGTTGTGCAGGAACAGGGCGGAGACAGCTATACGGTCAATGTGACCGATGTAAACGCAGCGATCAGTCTTCTCGAGGACGCTGACGTAACGTATACCGTACAGAATGTCCAGAGAGACAGCATTTTCATAACATCGATTCTGCCGGCCGTGTTGCTCGGCATGATCCTTCTGTTCGGCATGACGATGATGAACCGCTCCATGGGGGGCGGTGGTGGCGGCGGAAACAAAATGATGAATTTTGGAAAAAGCAACGCTCACATGTCCACCGATCAGGACAAAAAGGTTCTGTTCCGCGATGTAGCGGGTTTAAAAGAGGAGAAAGAGGATCTCGTTGAGGTCGTTGATTTCCTGAAAGCGCCGGAAAAATACACGCAGGTCGGCGCAAGAATCCCGAAAGGTGTTCTTCTTGTGGGACCTCCTGGTACCGGTAAAACCCTGCTTGCCAAGGCAGTAGCAGGAGAGGCAGGTGTACCGTTCTTCAGCATTTCCGGTTCTGATTTCGTGGAAATGTTTGTCGGTGTCGGAGCATCCCGTGTCCGCGACCTGTTCGAGGAGGGAAAGAAGCACGCGCCGTGTATCATCTTCATCGATGAGATCGATGCCGTAGCAAGACGAAGAGGCACCGGCATGGGCGGCGGCCACGACGAGAGAGAGCAGACCTTAAACCAGCTCCTCGTCGAGATGGATGGTTTCGGCGTGAACGAAGGCATCATCGTGATGGCAGCGACCAACCGTGTGGATATTCTGGATCCGGCGATTCTCCGTCCGGGCCGTTTTGACCGCCGCGTGGTCGTAGGACCGCCGGATGTCATGGGCCGTGAGGAGATTTTGAAGGTTCATTCCAAAAACAAACCGCTGGCTGAGGATGTCGATCTGAAGCAGATTGCGCAGACGACGGCCGGATTTACCGGAGCTGAGCTGGAAAACCTGCTGAACGAGGCTGCCATCATGGCGGCAAAGGACCGCAGAAGATTTATCCGCCAGGCGGATATCAAGTCTGCTTTCATTAAAGTAGGAATCGGCGCAGAGAAACGCAGCAAAGTGATTTCTGAAAAAGAAAAACGGATCACCGCATACCATGAGACGGGTCATGCGATCCTGTTCCATGTGCTGCCGGATATGGAGGCAGTTTATACAATCTCCATTATCCCGACGGGACCTGGCGCAGCGGGATACACGATGCCGCAGCCGGAGAACGACGATATGTTCCAGACGAGAGGCAAGATGATGCAGTATATCACCGTATGCCTCGGAGGCCGTGTGGCAGAGGAGCTGATCTTCGACGATATCACAACGGGCGCATCTCAGGATATCAAACAGGCGACGGCAACCGCGCGCTCTATGATTACGAAGTACGGTATGTCCGAGAATCTCGGTCTTGTCGCCTACGATTCCGATTCGGATGAGGTGTTCATCGGCCGCGACTGGGGTCACACCAAGAGCTACAGCGAGAATGTAGCCGCAGAGATCGACGAGGAAGTCCGCCAGATGATCGAAAAATGCCACGATCAGGCGAGACAGATTATTCTGGAGCATTCTTATGTGCTGCATGAGTGTGCAAAACAGCTCATGGAGAAAGAAAAGCTGAGCCGCGATGAGTTCGAAGCTATTTTTGCGCAGGAAGCGCAGATGGCGGGAACAACATCGGAAGTTTCTACAGAAATCTGATATCATAGGTGTCAAAAGACCTTTTGACACCCACCTCATATATTTTAATTTGCAATAGAAAACCTGCAGAGGACAAAAAAAGTTTTCAGCAGGTTTTTTGTAACTATTCAGAGCCATGTGAAATGGAAAAAAAGAATACGAATCATGCTTGCATGAATGAGTGTTCTTTTTTTGAGTTTTATATGGCGAGAAGCCACATCGAGATGGAGCAAAGCGGAATCGAGATGCGGCTCTGAAGAGTTACGAATTTTCGGCGATTTTGGCGGCGTTTGTGCAAATTAAAACAGAAAAATAACAGCGCCGAAAAATTTCATCGTTATTTTGAATAAGAATTAAATGAAAAAAAAACGCGATTTGTGCAGACTTTTCGGGGGACGTATGATACTATAATAACTGTAAAAACCCCCCAATACATTATATAGTTTTTGCTACACCCCATAAGAGAAATACCTTCTCCAAAAGAGCCAGCGTACCCCGCTGGCTCTTTTACTTGTAAATCTTCAGAGACGCGCAAAATTTTGAAAATACCTGTGAGTCATGCTTGCATGAACGAACAGGTATTTTTAAAATTTTATGTGGCGAGAAGCCACATCGAGATGGAGCGTAAGCGGAATCGAGATGCGTCTCTGAATCAATGCCTAAATCGACAGAATCATTACATGTGTTAAGAAAAAGGTTGTATTACCTGGCGGTGTGGGGTAAAATATAAGGAATGAATGATTGAGAAAGACAGAGGCGTTAGTTCATGGATAAAACAAGAATGCAGCAGTATATGTCACAGATGCGGGCGATGTTCAACAAGCATGCGCTCTACAGCGATGAATCCCCGCAGTATCAGATTCCGTTTGAGCCGAATCCGGGAGATACCGTGAAGATCCGGTTCCGTACCCTGAAAAACAACGTGGATGCGGTTTATTTCATCAGCGGTTCTACCCGCGCGCAGATGCAGGTAGGTCTGGTGCGAAACGGTTTTGATTATTACGAGATCGAGATTCCGGTCGGAAACGAACCGATCCGCTATTTCTTTGAGATTCAGGCGGGCCGTGTCGTCTGTTATTACAACAAGCTCGGCGTGACGAGAGAACTTCAGGAGATGTACTCGTTCGGTATTATTCCGGGCTTCCATACGCCGGACTGGGCGAAGGGTGCCGTCATGTATCAGATTTTTGTGGACCGCTTCTGCAACGGCGATCCGTCGAACGATGTGCTGACGGGTGAGTATAGCTACATCGGCGAGCAGGTCAACAAGGTGGACGACTGGAACCGTTTCCCGGAGCAGATGGATGTCCGCAATTTCTACGGCGGCGATCTGCAGGGTGTCATCGACAAGATGGATTATCTGCAGGATCTTGGTGTGCAGGTTATCTACCTGAACCCGGTGTTTGTTTCTCCGTCGAACCACAAGTATGATATTCAGGATTATGATTACATTGACCCGCATTTCGGAAAGATTGTCTCTGACGAGGGCGATCTGCTCTGGCCGGGCGACAAGGACAATACGCGGGCGACGCGGTACATTGACCGCGTGACGAACAAGGCGAACCTGGAGGCGAGCAATGAGCTGTTTATCCACCTGGTGGAGGAAGCGCACAAGCGCGGCATGAAGGTCATCCTGGACGGTGTTTTCAACCACTGTGGTTCGTTCAACAAGTGGCTGGACCGCGAGCGGATTTATGAGGCCGGCAAGGGCTATGAGCCGGGCGCGTATGTGGCGCAGGACAGTCCGTATCACACGTTTTTCAAGTTTTATAATGAACATAACTGGCCGTACAATGAGTTTTATGACGGATGGTGGGGCCATGATACGCTGCCGAAGTTGAATTATGAGGGCTCGGAGAAGCTGATGGAAGATATTATGCGCATCGGCGCGAAGTGGGTTTCTCCTCCGTTTAATGCGGATGGCTGGCGGCTGGATGTGGCTGCGGATCTTGGCCACAGCCCAGAGTTTAACCACAAGTTCTGGAAGGAGTTCCGGCGTGTTGTGAAGGAGGCGAATCCGGAGGCGATTATTCTGGCGGAGCACTACGGCGATGCGATGAGCTGGCTGCAGGGCGACGAGTGGGATACTGTCATGAACTATGATGCGTTTATGGAGCCGGTTTCGTGGTTCCTCACGGGTATGGAGAAGCATAGTGATGAGTTTAATCAGGGGCTTCTTGGAAACAGTGAGAGTTTTATCGGGGCGATGACGTATCATATGCCGGCGTTTTATGCGCCTTCGCTGTATACGGCGATGAATGAGCTGGATAATCATGATCATTCGCGGTTCTTAACGAGGACGAATCATCGTGTGGGTCGTGTGGCGAATGTGGGGCCGTATGCGGCTGGTGAGAATACGAATAAGGCGGTGCTGCGTGAGGCGGTTGTGATCCAGATGACGTGGCCGGGGGCTCCGACGCTGTATTACGGGGATGAGGCCGGTCAGGTTGGGTTTACGGATCCGGATAACCGGAGGACGTATCCCTGGGGGAATGAGGATCAGGAGTTGATCCGGTTCTACAAGGAGATGATTGCGGTGCATCGGAGATTTCCGGTGCTGGCGATGGGGTCGCTGAAGTTTCTGCATCATGATTATAATGTGCTTGCTTATGGACGGTTTAAT
>CAVLAW010000037.1:0-16507 GCA_963661155.1 Tidjanibacter massiliensis
TTATGGTAAAAGGACCAGGATCAGGACGTGAAGCTGCAATCCGTGCCCTTCAGGCATGCGGTCTTGAAGTTACAAGCATCCGCGACGTAACACCGGTTCCGCACAACGGATGCCGCCCACCAAAACGTAGAAGAGTCTGATTAGGAGGTTAAGAACATGGCAGTAAATAGAGTACCAGTCCTGAAAAGATGCAGATCCCTCGGAATGGATCCTGTATATCTTGGAATTGATAAGAAGTCCACAAGACAGCTCAAAAGAGCAAACAGAAAAATGTCTGAGTATGGTCTTCAGTTAAGAGAAAAACAGAAAGCAAAATTCATCTACGGCGTTCTGGAGAAACCTTTCGTAAACTATTACAAAAAGGCCGACAGAATGGAAGGACAGACTGGTGAGAACCTGATGATCCTTCTTGAGCTTCGTCTGGACAACGTTCTGTTCCGTATGGGAATGGCAAGAACCAGAAAAGAAGCACGTCAGATCGTTGACCACAAACACGTTCTGGTTAACGGCAAACAGGTAAATATCCCGTCTTACCTTGTAAGCGCTGGTGATACCATTGAAATCAAAGAGGGTAAAAAATCTTCTCAGAGATACAAAGACATCGTAGAGGTTACAGGCGGCCGTCTTACTCCAGAATGGATCGAGGCTGATCTTGAGGCACTCAAAGGTGTTGTAAAAGAGCGTCCTACCCGCGAAATGATCGATGTTCCGGTTGACGAAGTGCAGATCGTCGAGCTGTATTCTAAATAAAGAATCGCCATACGCGGAAGGCTTTATTCCCATGAGTAATGAGCCAACCAATTTAAAAGGAGGGGCTTTCGAGTGTTTGATTTTAACAAACCGAAAATTGAAATTACTGAGATTTCTGATGACAAGAAGTACGGCAGATTTGTGGTTGAACCTCTGGAAAGAGGCTACGGTATCACATTAGGTAATTCTCTTCGCAGAATTATGCTTTCTTCCCTCCCTGGAGCAGCAGTAAGCCAGGTAAAAATCGAGGGCGTTCTTCATGAGTTCAGTTCCATCCCGGGAGTGAAAGAAGACGTTACAGAAATCATCATGAACCTGAAGAGCCTTGCAATCCGCAATAACAGCGAAACCAACGAAGCAAAAGTTGCTTATATTGAGTTCGAGGGCGAGGGAGTTGTAAGAGCATCCGATATTCAGGTAGATCAGGATATTGAGATCATGAATCCGGATCAGGTAATCGCAACCCTGAACGGCGGCCCGGAAAGCAAGCTGTACATGGAGCTGACAATCACAAAAGGCCGCGGATATATCAGTGCTGACAAAGGCAAGAGTGATGATATGCCGATCGGCGTACTCGCTGTAGATGCTATCTATACACCGGTTGAGCGTGTCAACCTCAAAGTGGAGAACACCCGTGTAGGTCAGATTACCGACTACGATAAACTGACACTGGATGTTTATACCAGAGGAACCCTTGATCCGGATGAGGCAGTCAGCCTTGCAGCAAAGGTTTTAAGCGAGCATCTGAAACTCTTCATCGATCTGTCTGAGAATGCGAAGACAGCAGAAGTTATGATCGAGAAAGAGGACAATGAGAAAGAGAAAGTTCTGGAGATGAACATCGATGAACTGGAACTTTCCGTACGTTCCTATAACTGCTTGAAACGTGCCGGTATCAATACCGTAGAAGAGCTGTGCAACAAGACTTCCGAAGATATGATGAAGGTTCGTAACCTTGGTCGCAAGTCTCTGGAAGAGGTACTTGCAAAGCTGAAAGAACTGGGACTGTCACTGAGCCCTGGGGACGGAGAATAAATCAGTCTGATTTATCTTTCCGTTTGATTTGTAGACGAAAACCCCCTGTCAGTAAGTCCGAGGCAGCATGACCCGTGGGTTCCACAAATGGAGGAAAATTTAAAATGGCAAAATATAGAAAACTTGGCAGAACATCTGACCAGAGAAAAGCATTATTAAGAAACCAGGTAACTAACCTTCTGTATCACGGAAAAATCGTTACCACTGAGACCAAAGCAAAAGAGATCCGCAAGATCGCTGAAAGCATGATCGCACTGGCTGTAAAAGAAAAAGATAACTTTGAGACCGTTACCGTTACTGCTAAAGTAGCTCGCAAAGATGCTGACGGCAAACGTGTAAAAGAAGTAAAAGACGGCAAGAAAGTTACCGTATACGATGAAGTTCAGAAAGAGATCAAAAAAGATCTTCCGTCCAGACTTCACGCTAGACGTCAGATGGCAAGCTTCTTCTATCCTGTAACAGAGGTTCCGACCGAAGCAGCAGGACGCAAGAAAAACACCAAGTCCATCGATATGCCGCAGAAAATGTTCGATGAGATCGCTCCGAAATATGCTGACCGCAACGGTGGATATACCCGTATCATCAAGATCGGACCGCGTAAAGGCGATGCAGCTATGGAAGTTGTAATCGAGCTGGTTTAATTTACGCGAGCAATGAGTCAAAGTCGTGCTTGCACAAGAATTTGGCGAATGCCGCGATAAGCGAGCAACGCTCGCTTTGTAAAGAATTGAATTTTGCAGGGGCTGCCTCTTAGGAGGCGGCTCCTGTTTTATTATGCAAACTTTACTGCAAAACATATATCTGATGTGACATAAATGCGAAATTGTGGCAATGTGCGGGGTTGCATCTGGTTTGGGAATAAGGTAAAATACAGAATACAGAATCAGCAAGAATGGGACAGCAAAGGAGAGCGTTTGCATGGAAGGCAAAAAGAAGATGTTATTTATTTTTAATCCGTTTTCCGGAAAGGCACAGATTAGAAATAAACTGTTTGAAATTATCGATGTTTTTGTAAAAGGCGGATATGAGGTCATTGTCCACCCGACACAGGCAGTCGGAGATGGTTTCGAAAAGACGAAGGAACTGGCACCGCAGGTGGATCTCATTGTCTGCAGCGGCGGCGACGGAACCCTCGATGAAGTCGTCAGCGGTCTGATGGCAATCGATGAGCGCGTTCCGCTCGGCTACATCCCGGCTGGAAGCACCAATGACTTTGCAAACAGCCTTGAGATCTCAAAGGATATGGTACAGGCGGCAAAGGATATCATCGAAGGAAAACTGTATTCCTGCGACGTGGGAGCGTTCAACAATGACAGCTTCGTCTACATCGCCGCATTCGGCATTTTCACAGATGTTTCCTATGAGACGGATCAGCATATGAAAAATATTCTGGGACATCTGGCATACCTGCTGGAGGGATCCAAACGAATCTGGAATGTGCCGACGTACTGGATTAAAGTCGAGGCAAACGGGGAAACCTTTGAGGGAGAATACATCTATGGCATGGTAACGAATGCGAAGTCCGTCGGAGGCTTCAAAAACCTGCCGGGACAGGATGTACGCCTTGATGACGGCCTGTTCGAGGTAACCCTGATCAAGCGCCCGAAAAATCCACTGGAGCTGAATGAGATCATCACCTCGCTTCTGATGCAGGAGGACCACACAGACCTCATTGATTCGTTCAAGACGGACCGCATCATCATCGAGTCGAACCAGGAGATTTCATGGACGCTGGACGGCGAATACGGCGGAGATCACGCTTACGTCTGCATTGAAGCGCGCAAGCATGCAATGGAACTCGTGCTGAATAACGTATAAGCGGCAGAAGAAACTACGATTTTGATAGATTTTTCACAAAATCTGCAAAAAAGTGGATTTCTGCTCGAAAACCATTTGGCATTTCCGCCAAGATGTTGTATAATAAAGCCAGTTATGAAAGTAACAAGTATGCCGTGACTCGAAAGCAGTACACGGCACAATTACAGACACAGGAGGTCATTTGAGCTATGTTAGTATCAGCAAAAGAAATGTTGGACAAAGCAAAAGCCGGCCACTACGCAGTTGGTCAGTTTAACATCAACAACCTGGAGTGGACAAAATCCGTTCTTCTTACCGCACAGGAGATGAATTCTCCAGTTATCCTTGGTGTATCTGAGGGTGCAGGAAAATACATGACAGGCTTCAAGACCGTAGCTGCTATGGTAAAAGCTATGATCGAAGAGCTGAACATCACTGTTCCGGTTGCTCTGCATCTGGATCACGGAACCTACGAAGGATGCTACAAATGTATCGAAGCAGGTTTCTCATCCATCATGTTTGACGGATCTCATTATCCGATCGAAGAGAACGTTGCAAAAACAAAAGAACTGGTAGCTGTATGCAAAGAGAAAGGAATGTCTCTGGAAGCAGAAGTTGGTTCTATCGGTGGAGAAGAAGACGGTGTTATCGGCATGGGCGAGTGCGCTGATCCAAACGAGTGCAAGATGATTGCAGACCTCGGTGTAGACATGCTTGCAGCAGGTATCGGCAACATCCACGGAGTATATCCGGCTAACTGGCAGGGACTGAGCTTTGAGACTCTGGACGCTGTACAGCAGCTGACCGGAAAAATGCCGCTCGTTCTTCACGGAGGCACAGGTATTCCGGATGACATGATTAAGAAAGCCATCGACCTTGGCGTTTCCAAAATCAATGTAAATACAGAGTGCCAGCTTGCATTCGCAGCAGCTACACGTAAATACATCGAAGAGGGCAAAGATCAGCAGGGTAAAGGATTCGATCCTCGTAAACTGCTTGCTCCTGGCGCAGAAGCTATCAAAGCTACTGTAAGAGAGAAAATCGAACTCTTCGGTTCTGCAAATAAAGCCTGAGTTTAATCACGAAAATGCTGTGCAGGACTCCTGGGGAACTTCCTCCGGGGATCCGCACAGTATTTTTTTTCGCGGGCAACGAGTCAAAGTCCGTGCTTGCACGAGACCTTGACGACTGCCGCGAAAGCTTTCATCGAATCCGCTAATTTTTTCGCCTGAATTAGAAAAGTTTTGTAAAATAATACAAAAAAGGGACTGAGTTCAAAAAAGCACTTGCGTTTTTTAAGTTTTTGAGTTATTTTAGTATCAGTTGGAAATCAAATCCATATGCGTATGTAAAACAAGGGCGTTCTACAAAAAACTTAGCTAATCTGGCTGCTTTTTGAGAACCCCTTTTTCTTGTATCAGGATCTTTTTGGTCCGGCGAGAAGGGCGTATCGCAAATTCACGAAGGGAAAGGAAGAAAGAAAATGGGAGAATATGTAAATCCGGCCAAAATCTTTGGCGAAAATGTATTCAATGACACTGTAATGCAGGAACGTCTTCCAAAAAATGTTTACAAGAAGCTGAAAAAGATCATCGAAGAAGGCGGTGAGCTGGATCTTGCTACTGCAGATACAATTGCACATGAGATGAAAGAATGGGCAATTGAAAAAGGAGCAACACACTATACACACTGGTTCCAGCCACTGACCGGTACAACCGCAGAAAAACACGATTCTTTTATCACAGCACCGATGCCAAACGGCAAAGTTCTGATGAGCTTCTCCGGTAAAGAGCTGATCAAAGGCGAGCCGGATGCATCTTCTTTCCCGTCAGGCGGACTGCGTGCAACCTTCGAGGCAAGAGGATATACAGCATGGGACTGCACCTCACCGGCCTTCGTTCGTCAGGACGCAGCAGGCGCAACCCTCTGCATCCCGACTGCATTCTGCTCCTACACAGGAGAGGCACTTGACCAGAAAACACCGCTTCTTCGTTCCATGGAAGCTCTGAATGTACAGTCCCTGCGTCTGTTAAAACTGTTCGGAAACACAACTTCCAAGAAAGTAACTCCTTCCGTAGGACCGGAGCAGGAATACTTCCTGGTTGATGCAGAGAAATTCCTGCAGAGAAAAGACCTGATCTACACCGGACGTACCCTGTTCGGCGCAATGCCTCCAAAAGGACAGGAGATGGACGATCATTACTTCGGAACCATACGTCAGAGAATCGCTTCTTTCATGAAGGATGTCAACACCGAGCTGTGGAAAATGGGCGTAACCGCAAAGACACAGCATAACGAGGTTGCTCCGGCACAGCACGAGCTGGCTTCCATTTATTCTGAGTCAAACGTAGCCGTTGACAACAACCAGCTCGTTATGCAGACCTTAAAGAGAGTTGCATGCCAGCACGGACTGAAATGCCTGCTGCATGAGAAACCGTTCGCAGGTGTCAATGGTTCCGGTAAACACAACAACTGGTCCATCACCACAGATGACGGTATCAACCTTCTGGATCCTGGCAAAACACCGCATGAGAACATTCAGTTCCTGCTTGTATTAAGTTGCATCCTGAAAGCGGTTGATGTTCACGCAGACCTGCTTCGTGAGTCCGCAGCCGATCCAGGAAACGATCACAGACTGGGAGCCAACGAGGCACCGCCGGCAATCATCTCTGTATTCCTCGGCGAGCAGCTTGAGGACGTCGTAGAGCAGCTCATCAGCACCGGAAATGCGACCAAGAGTAAGAAAGAGGGCGTTCTGGAGACTGGTGTTAAGACCCTTCCGGACCTCAAGAAAGATGCTACTGATCGTAACAGAACCTCACCGTTCGCCTTCACCGGAAACAAATTCGAGTTCCGTATGGTTGGATCCCGCGATTCCGTTGCAGGTCCGAACATCGTACTGAACACCATCGTAGCAGAAGCATTCCGCGATGCCTGCGATGTACTGGAAGGCGCTGAGAACTTCGATGATGCAGTTCATGACCTGATCAAGAAGAACCTGAGCGAGCATCAGAGAATCATCTTCAACGGAGATGGATATGCTGACGAGTGGCTGGCAGAGGCTGAGAGAAGAGGACTTCCGAATATCAAGTCCATGGTTTATGCAATTCCGGCACTGACCACCGATACGGCCATCAAACTGTTCGGCGAGTTCAAAGTATTCACCGAGGCAGAGTTGGTATCCCGTGCAGAAGTTAAATTCGAGAACTATGCAAAGACCATCAACATCGAGGCAAAGACCATGATCGACATGGCAAGCAAACAGATCATTCCGGCAGTCATCAAATATGCGACCTCTCTGGCTGGATCGATCAACACCATCACCGCAGCAGGCGTTACTGCAGTCGGCGTACAGAAGACTCTTCTGACCGAGACAAGCGAGCTGCTGGAGGAGACTCAGAAAGCACTCGACGAGCTGATCGCAATCGAGAACGCAGGATGCGAGATGGAAGACGGCGAGGAGAAAGCAAAATACTATTACGAGAAAGTTACTCCGGCCATGGAGGCTCTCCGTGCACCGGTTGACAAACTGGAAATGATCGTAGACAAAGAGATGTGGCCGATGCCGTCTTATGGCGATCTGATGTTTGAGGTATAATTGCCGCCGTGCGGTAAATCTGAAAATTCTGTGAAAACAGGAGGAAAGAAGAGGCTGTTTTTGACAACAGCCTCTTTTTTTAGTATAATAGGAATTAGCTGTTGCCAGAAACAAAAGGCGGACAGCACTGCCAAAAATATGGCAGGAAAAGATGGAGGAAACGCTTTTGGATCCATCTGGAATCCGGAAGCAGACTTTATGTTATGAATGCAGAACTTGAAATTTTAGGTGTGAAGCTGAAACATTACCGCGTCGATGCGGCGATGGAGATTGCGGAGGAATATCTCACAAACGACAAGCTGAACACCATCGGGATTGTTACGATGCAGATGCTGATGCAGGCGAGCAAGGAGCCGACGTGGAAGCAGTATATCGAAGATCTGGATCTGACGGTCATCGGGGAAACCGAGGTGCTTGAGGCAGCCAGTATCGATCCGGAGACACCGTCCTATGAGGAAGTGGAGACGAACGAGTTCATCGCACGCTTTTTCTGGGGACTGATTCAGACGAAGAGCCGGATTTTCGTATTGGGCGACACGGAGGAAGAACTGCAGACGCTGCAGAAATATCTGACCGAGACGTATCCCGGCATTGAGATCGGAGGCGGTGCTGTCGTCGAGACGTTGGAGGAAGCCGCGTTTGACAGCCTGGTCAACGAGATCAACAGCCAGACGACCGACGTGATTGTCAGCGGCCTTGCAGGAACGCGGCAGGATCGTTTCGTTCTGGAAAACAGCAGCAAAATCAGCGCGAAAATCTGGCTGAGCCTGGGCGAGCATTCGTCGATTCAGAATGAAGCCGGTATAAAAACGAGCTGGTGGGGAACTCTGTTAAAAAAGAATACCTTCAAGCGGATGGTAACAAAATATAACAGCGAAAAGGACGGTTGAAGTTCATGAACTGGATACGGAACAAACAACAGTGGAGAGATTATCTGCTGATCACGCTGGGAACCGCGATCATGGCGGTTGCGACAAGCTCGATCTACGACCCGGCGGGGCTCGTCACCGGAGGCTTTTCCGGTCTGGCGATCGTCATCAAACAATTGAGCCAGTCGCTCTTTGGAAAAGGCGTTCCGCTCTGGGTAACCAACCTTGTGCTGAACATTCCGCTCTTCCTGCTCGGAATCCGCATGAGCCGCGATTTTCTGGTGAAAACGATTTTCGGAACGTTGATGAATACGTTCTGGATCGGTGTTCTTCCGGTGCTGCAGCTTGTGCCGGATGACATGATGCTCTCCGCCCTGTTCGGCGGTGTGCTGATGGGAGCCGGTATCGGCCTCGTCTTTATCGGAAACGGTACGACGGGCGGAACCGATATGATGGCGGCTCTGATCCAGAGAAAGCTGCGTCACTATTCCGTGGCACAGGTCATGCAGGTGCTTGACGGTGCCATCGTTATCGCCGGTATTTTCGTCTTCGGTATCCACGCTTCACTCTATGCGATCGTGGCAATCTATGTGACGACGAAAGTGACGGATGCGCTGATGGAAGGTATGAACTACGCGAAATCCGCGTTTATCATTACCTCGGAGCCGGAGCAGATCTCCAATGTGCTGATGCAGGAGCTGGACCGCGGTGCTTCCGGTATTCACATTAAGGGAATGTACACCGGCGAAGAGCGCGTGATGGTATTCTGCGTGGTAGGCAAAAAGCAGATCCCGCAGCTCAAACAGATCGTGGGAGCGATCGACCCGGACGCATTTGTTGTTGTGTCCGACGCAAGAGAGGTCCTGGGAGAAGGCTTCCAGACCGATTTTTCGTAAGGTTTTTACGTAATTTGTGGTATAAATGTTGTATTTTCTCTTCCTTTTTTGTCTATTTTGTATTAAAATAGTTGTATCTATGAGGTGTATTGCATCAGGAGCAGAACCATGGGGTGTGGGGATGAATCAGATGCAGCCGGAGACAGACTATAGGATGAAAGAGGGAAGAAAATATGATTTCAAATCAGATTTTACAGAGTACCATTGAGGGAATCAAAAACATTTCACGTGTCGAACTCTGCGTGACTGATGTGGAAGGAAAAGTTCTGGTTACAACTTTTCCGGAGGTTGAGATCAGCAAGAATGATATTGTAACATTTGCGCAGTCTCAGGCAGATTCCCAGACCATGAAAAATTATCAGTTTTTTAAAGTATATGATGAGCACCAGTTAGAGTATATTCTGGTTGTAAAAGGCGGAAACGACGATATTCACCTGATCGGAAAAATGGTTACATTCCAGATCCAGGGACTTCTGACCGCCTACAAAGAGCGCTTTGATAAAGACAACTTTATCAAGAACCTGCTGCTCGACAACCTGCTGCTGGTTGACATCTACAACAGGGCGAAGAAGTTACATATTGAAGTGGAAGCACGCCGCCTTGTATTTATTCTTGAGACAAATCCGGATAAGAACAGCGGGGCGCTCGAAAGCGTCAAGAGTCTGTTCGGTACCAAATCCGGTGACTTTATTACTGCAGTCGATGAGAAAAACATTATCATCGTCAAAGAACTTGCTCCAGGTGAGGATTATGCCCAGATGAACAAAGTGGCAGCGACCATTCTGGAGGCAGCAGGAAAAGATGAGGAGGGGAAAACCCACGTTGCTTACGGTACCATTGTCAAGGAGATCAAAGAAGTATCCCGTTCGTACAAAGAAGCCAGAATGGCGATGGACGTCGGAAAAATCTTCTCCGTTGAGAATGATATCTATGCATACAGCTCACTGGGCATCGGCCGTCTGATTTACCAGCTTCCGATCCCACTGTGCAAAATGTTCATCAAAGAAATTTTCGGCAACAAATCGCCGGATGATTTTGATGAGGAGACACTGACAACGATCAATAAATTCTTTGAAAATTCTCTGAATGTCTCGGAAACTTCGAGACAGCTTTATATACACCGAAATACCCTTGTCTATCGGCTGGATAAGCTGCAGAAGAGCACGGGACTCGATCTTAGAGTTTTTGAAGATGCGATCACATTCAAGATTGCGCTTATGGTCGTGCAGTACATGAAATACATGGAAACGCTCGATTACTAAGCAAAGACCCTTGAAGGAGGAATTGCATGATAACATTAGATAGTGTAAGTAAGAGCTACGCGAAGGGCCAGCCGGCCGTAAACAATGTATCCTTACACATCGAGAAGGGGGAATTCGTCTTTATCGTGGGAAACAGCGGTTCCGGAAAATCGACGATGATCAAGCTTCTTTTGAAGGAACTCGAACCCACATCCGGCACCATCAAGGTGAATGGACAGATCTTAAATAAAATGAAACGCTGGAAAGTGCCGAAATACCGCCGCGGCGTCGGCGTTGTCTTCCAGGACTTCCGTCTGTTGAAAGACCGCAACGTCTACGAGAACGTAGCGTTCGCACAGCGTGTCATCGAAAAACCGAACCGCGTGATCAAAAAGCGCGTGCCGGAGGTTTTAACACTTGTCGGCCTGGCAGAGAAGTACAAATCCTTCCCGAAGGAGCTTTCCGGAGGAGAGCAGCAGCGAGTTGCCGTTGCGAGAGCAATCGTCAACCGGCCTGACATCCTTCTGGCGGACGAGCCGACCGGAAACCTGGATCCGGGAAATTCCATGGAGATTATGAAGCTCCTGGAAGAGATCAACAACAGAGGAACGACCGTTCTTGTGGTAACCCACAACCGGGAGATCGTCAACTCCATGAAAAAACGCGTAATTACCATGCGCAAAGGCGTGGTAGTCAGCGATGAGAAGGAGGGCGAGTACCATGAGGTTTAGTACATTGGGTTACAGCATCAAACAGGGTGTCAAGAATATCTGGAGAAACAAGATGTTCTCACTGGCATCCATCGCAACCATGGGAGCCTGTATCTTTCTGTTCGGTATCTTTTTTGCGGTAGTCATCAACTTCAACTACATTGTAAAAAATGCCGAGACCGACGTGTCCATGACAGTTTTCTTTAATGAGGATGCGGATCAGGCGACGATCGATGAGATCGGAACGGAGATCAAGGCAAAGACCGATATTGTCAAAGAATGTAAGTATGTTTCCGCGGATGAGACGTGGGAGAACTTCGCAAAACAGTATTTTGAGGGAAAAGAGGAGTACAAGGACGGCTTTAAGCCGAACGACAACCCTCTGGCAACCTCCGCTCACTACGAGGTTTACGTATATCAGGTAGAAACCCAGGATGCCCTGGCAGAGTATATCCGTTCTCTGGACGGCGTCCGTGAGGTAAAACAGGCCGAGGGCGCAACGACGACACTGTCCACGATGAACCGTGTCATCGGCTATGTTTCCATTGCGATCATCCTGATTCTTCTCGCTGTATCCGTTTTCCTGATCAGCAATACCGTCACGATCGGTATTTCCGTCCGGAAAGAGGAGATCGGTATCATGAAGCTGATCGGTGCGACGAACCTGTTCGTCCGTGCTCCGTTCCTGATCGAGGGTATCCTGATCGGACTTGTCGGAGCAGCGATTCCGCTGGGACTTCTGTATGTGGTATACAATAAAGTCATCAGTTACGTTATGACAGAGTTCAGCGTGCTGTCAAACTTCATGGCATTCATGCCGGTATCGGCAGTGTTCCGGATTCTGCTTCCGGTCGGCCTGATTCTCGGTATGGGAATCGGTCTCGTCGGCAGTATCTTTACGATCCGAAAACATCTGAAAGTCTGATGATACCAGGGTCAAAAGGTCGAAAATCTGACGCAAGCTTGCTTGCAGGAAGATTTTTGAACTTGGGACCCGCAAAAACATGAGTAAGTAGCCATTTTTCGAAGAAAAATGAGCGGATTGCGAATGTTTTTGAAGATTGCGGGAGTACGAAGTACGGAGTAATCTGGTAGCATAGAATAATAAGTAAAAATAAGTCCCGGAATCCGTCAAAAGATTCCGGGATCTTTCGATTGGGAGGCAGTATTTTGGAAGAAAAACCGAAAAAGAACAGGAAGAAAAACCGAAAAAACGAGATGCGGAAGAGCTACTTTGCGGGCATGGTTTCGATGCTGGCGATTGTGTTGATTATCGCGGTCGGAACGACGTTTCTCTGGCCGGGCAGCAGTGCCGATCATCCCGGCGGCTTCTGGGCGTGGCGCAAAACGGCGGCGATCAAGGCGATGATCAGCCAGCTCTACGCCGGTGATGTGGACGACACAGCGCTGTCGGACGCGATGTACAAAGGGCTGATCAGCGGTCTCGGCGATAAGTATTCGACATATTACACGAAAGAGGAATACGAGGCAATTAAGACGGCGCAGGAGGGCTATTATCAGGGCATCGGCGTCACGGTGACGATGGACGGCGATAAGCTGCAGGTCACCGGCGTACAGGATGGCACCCCGGCGGCGGAAGCGGGCATTCAGGCGGATGACCGCATTGTGAAGATTGACGGGCAGACACTGGAAGGCTTAAGCCTCAACGATGCGGTCGGCCTTCTGAAAAACAGTGAAAATGATACGGTGCTGCTCACGATCGAGCGCGGGTCGGAGACGATCGAAACCGAAGTTACGAAAGAGAAGATCGAGGCGATTGTGGCAGACGGCAAAATGCTCGACGACAAGATCGGCTATCTGGCGATCAGCGAGTTCACGGGCCTTACCTCCGAACAGTTCCAGAAAGCGTATCAGTCGCTGCAGGAGCAGGGCATGGAACGGCTGATCGTCGATCTGCGGGGCAACCCGGGCGGCCTTGTGACGGCAGTCTGCGACACCCTGCGCCAGATCCTGCCGGAGGGCATCATCGTCTACACCGAGGATAAAAACGGAAAACGCGAGGAGTACACCTGCGACGGCGACACGCCGATCTCAATTCCGCTTGTCGTGCTGGTAAACGAGAATACGGCGAGTGCGGCGGAAATCTTCACAGGAGCCGTCAAGGACTATGGCATCGGAACGATTGTCGGAACGACGACATTCGGAAAAGGCATTGTCCAGAACACGTTCCAGCTCTCCGACGGCAGCGTTGTGAAGCTGACGATTGCACATTATTACACGCCGCTCGGCAACGACATCCACAAAGTCGGCATCACCCCGGATGTCGAGGTGGAGCTGCCGGAGGACGCGACGAGCGATGTACAGCTTGCGAAGGCGCTGGAAGTCATAAAAGGACTGGAATAAACAAGAATTTTCACAGAAAAACAGGAAAAAGGTAGGAAAAGAAACACAAACGTGTTATCTTAATAGAGGAGCCGGAAAGCTCGTAAGAGGCTCCCAAAGAAAGTGAGGAAAAACAGATGAACTTTACAGAAAGAAGAAAACAGGTTTTTGATAAAATGGACCAGGATTCCGCGCTGATTTTATTCTCCGGAATTGAACTGCATGTCAGCGCAGACGAATATCTGCCGTTTGAAGCAAACCGCAACTTTTTCTATCTGACCGGCCTTCGCAGAGATCACATGATCCTGATGATGAAAAAGACCGCAAAAGAGGAAAAATCCATCCTGTTCATCGAAGAAGCTGATCCGAACCAGGAGAGATGGTTTGGAAGAAAAGTAACCGTTTCCGAAGCACAGGAGATCACCGGAATCGACGATGTTCGTTTCCTGTATTCCTTCGAGGGCATGGTAAACCGCCTGATGGCACGCGAAGACATCGGAACACTGTATTTCGACTGCTATCGTTATCAGGTCGAGGATCTGCCGGACTACAACATGGTAAAGGCAGAGGAGTTCGCAAAGAAATTCCCAGGCAGACCGATCAAAAACATCGCTCCTGTGATCGCAGCACTGCGTATGCAGAAAGATGAAGATGAGATCGCACTCGTCCGCCAGGCCATCAAGATCACAGACGATGCGCTGAAATTCGTGATGAAGAACCTGAAACCGGGCTGCACCGAATATCAGGCACAGGCCAATTTTGAGTACAAGATTTTCCACGAGGGAGCAGACGGAACCGCATTCCCGACCATCGCAGGAAGCGGAGCAAACGGAACGATGCTGCACTACGACACGAACCGCGACGTATGCGAGGATGAGACCCTTCTGCTGATGGACCTCGGAGCAAAATTCCAGGGCTACTGCGCAGATATCACCAGAACGTATCCGGTCAACGGAAAATACACCGAACGTCAGAGACAGGTTTACGATGTTGTTCTGGCTGCAAACCGTGCGGTTGCCAAAGCAGCAAAACCGGGCATGACCTTAAAAGAGCTCGATGACATCGCAAAAGATGTTCTCGGCGAGGGATGCGTAAAACTCGGCCTGATTGATAAAAAAGAGGATGTCGGAACATACTATATGCACGGCGTTTCCCATCACCTCGGCATCGACGTACATGATGTCACCGCAGCATGGAACGATAAACTGCGCCCGGGCGCTATTATCACCGACGAGCCGGGCCTTTACATCGATGAGTGGGAGATCGGAATCCGAATCGAGGACGATATCCTGATTACAGAGGACGGATGCGAGGTACTTTCCGAAGGCCTGATGCGTGATCCGGATCAGATTGAAGCCTTTATGCAGGGAAAAGAGGCGTAAGAAAAACATTACGGAGGATTGGATAAGATGAAAATAGCAGTCACATATGACAACGGCAATATTTTCCAGCATTTTGGAAAAACAGAGAACTTTAAAGTATATGAAGTAGAAGACAACAAGGTTGTCGGAAGCGAAGTCGTTGCTGCCAACGGAAGCGGCCACGACGCACAGGCAAGCCTTCTGTCCGTCGAGGGCGTTGATGTCCTGATCTGCGGCGGAATCGGTGCAGGCGCACAGGCAGCCCTTGCTGATACCGGAATCGAGCTCTGCGCAGGTACAGAGGGCGATGCGGATGCAGCAGTTGAGGCTTACTTAAACGGAACGCTCGTTTCGGAGGAAGCAGCCTGTGATCATCACGACGAAGGCCATTGCGGCGATCACTGCGGAAGCGGTGAGGAAGAGAGCGGATGCGGCGGTGCCTGCGGAAGCTGCGGCGGCGGATGCGGAATTCCGACCCCGGTTATGGAAGGCAAGAATGTCGGAAAGACCTGCCGTACCCACTACAGAGGAACGTTCAACGACGGAAGCCAGTTTGATTCTTCCTACGACCGCGGCGAACCGCTCGAGTTTATCTGCGGTATCGGCCAGATGATCCGCGGCTTTGACGCAGCCGTTGCCAATATGGAAGTCGGCGAGAAAGTCAATATTCATCTGATGCCGGAAGAGGCTTACGGAATGCCGGATCCGAACGCAATTTTCACCGTTGCGATCGCACAGCTTCCGGGAGCAGAGGACGTAGAGGTCGGACAGCAGGTTTATCTGCAGAACCAGTACGGCCAGCCGTTCCCGGTAAAAGTTACCGCAAAGGACGAGACCAACATCACCTTCGATGCCAACCACGAGATGGCTGGAAAAGAGCTGAATTTTGAGATTGAGCTGGTTGAAGTGAAATAAAAAAACATGAGAAAAGAGTGCCGAACGCCTTCGTTTCAGCACTCTTTTTTTGTGCACGAAAAATTCAACGATTCACTTTTGGTATTTCCCTCATTTTTTGTAAAACTAAACAAAAAATGACCAAAATTCATTTTTTATCATTTCAAATATTGACTATTAGTCATTTAAGTTGTAAGATGTGGTACTAGAAAAACAAGTGGAATTATTCAGAGCCAGATGGGATTGGAGGGAAAAGTACGAATCATGCTTGCATGAATGAGTGCTTTTATATACAATTCCATATGGCGAGAAGCCACATCGAGATGAAGCGAAGCGGAATCGAGATGGGGCTCTGAATAATTACAAAAAAATTAGAGGAGATGAATGAAAATGGTTAAAGTTGGCAAATGGATTGCCAAGCACAGGATTCTGATGCTGATCATTGGATTTCTGCTGATTATTCCGTCAGTCATCGGAATGGCAGCGACGAAAGTAAACTATGATCTGCTCAGCTATCTGCCGGAGCATCTGGAAACTGTAAAAGGACAGGATATTCTGGTAGATGAATACGGCATGGGTGCGTTCTCCATGGTTGTTGTGGAAAACATGGAAATGAAGGACGTACAGAAACTCGAAGAACAGTTTGAACAGGTAAACCACGTAAAAGAAGTTTTATGGTATGACGATGTCGCAGACATCAGCGTACCGATTGATATGGTGCCGGAAAAACTCCGGAAAGCATTCTACAACGGGGATGCAACCATGATGCTCGTTCTGTTCGACAATACGACTTCTTCCGACGACTCCATGGAGGCGATCGAGGAGCTTCGTAAAATTGCAAACAAACAGTGCTTCATCGGCGGTATGACAGGTGTTGTTACGGATATTAAGAACGTAGCATTACAGGAGCTGCCGGTTTACGTTGTCATCGCGGCTGTTTTAAGCCTTGTTGTCATCGAGCTGACCTCAACTTCCTTCGTAGTTCCGATCCTGTTCCTTTTGAGTATCGGACT
>CAVLAW010000038.1:0-899 GCA_963661155.1 Tidjanibacter massiliensis
ATGGAGGCACTGGGCGCCGAGGTGTCTGAAGAGGACGGCGCAATCCGAGCAAAGGCAGATCATCCCAAAGGGGCGCTTCTCTGCTTTCCGAAGAAGAGTGTCGGGGCGACGGAAAATGCCATTCTCTTTGCCGTCTGCGCGGACGGCGTGACGCGGCTGGAACACTGTGCGCGGGAGCCGGAGGTCGTTCATCTCTGCCGTTTCCTGCGCGCCATGGGAGCGGAAATTACAGGGGAAGGGACGGAGCAGATTACCGTTTCGGGGACGTACGGGAAACGTCCGCTTTCCGGCTGCCGATACCGCGTCCCGGGCGACCGGATTGCGGCGGGAACGTATCTTTTCTTGGGAGCAGCGACGAGAGGATGCCTGACGCTTTCCGGTGCGCCTGTGGAGGAAATGGGCGCGGTTCTTTCTCTCTATCAGAAAATAGGTGGACAATACACAAGGAAGAGTGGTACACTGGTAGCAGACAGCGAACAGGTACAGTATGCCGTTCCGTACGTGGAGACAGCGGAATATCCCGGTTTTCCAACGGATCTGCAGTCGTTGTATCTGGCGGCAGCGATGACGCTGGAGGGAAGAAGCTGTATCTGTGAAAATGTGTTTGAGGACCGCATGCGGACGGCACACGAGCTGCAGAAAATGGGCGGCACGCTTGAGATCAGCGGAAAATGGCTCTGTACAGAGAAAAGCCGTCTGCACGGCGCGGATGTCGTTTCCCAGGATCTCCGGGGCGGTGCGGCACTCGTATCAGCGGCACTTGCCGCAGAAGGATTTTCCACAATCCGGAAGACAGAACTGATTGAGCGGGGGTATGAACGGTTTCCAGAAACGCTCCGGGAACTCGGAGCCAAGATTATCGTAGAAAAAGAAGTATGAGACAGAAAAAAAACAGGAAA
>CAVLAW010000038.1:961-16194 GCA_963661155.1 Tidjanibacter massiliensis
TAAGACAAAAAAAAAACAGGAAAAAAAAGAAAAACAGAAAAATACGGATTCTGGCCGGGGCGGTGCTTGGCGTTGGTCTTGTAGGCGCCTTGTTTTTTAATGTGTTCAAAATCCGCAATATCCAGGTGGCGGGGAACACCCGGTATACGAAAGATGAAATTAAAGAGATGGTCGCAGACGACAAATGGATGATTAACTCGGTGCTTCTCACAACCTTTCACTCCAGGGTTGACATGAGTGACATTCCGTTTATGAACTCGGTGGAGTTCACCTTTGTGAGTCCGGACACCATCTGCGTCAATGTAAATGAGAAAAAAGTCGTCGGCTACGTGGAGTACGAGGGACAGAAGGTCTATTTTGACAAGAACGGCATCGTGCTCGAATGCGTGGATGAAGAGCAGGGAACAGCAGCGGACGGCGCACAGGAGGGCAGCGCAGACGACGGATCGCTCTCCAGCGAGCCGCTCACATCCAGCAGTGTATCGTATTCTGGCAGTGCACTTTCTGCCGATACGATCAAAAGCGCGCGTGTGACAACGGCAGACTTTCAGCCGAGTCTTTCTGATGTTCCGCTGGTGACGGGTCTTACGTTCGACCATGTGACCGTGAACGAGCAGCTCCCGGTTGAAAAGCCGGCCGTTTTCCGCACGATGCTTGCCCTTACGAGAATGACAGAAAAATATGACATCACGCCGGACAGCGTGGAGTTTACCGAGAACAGTGAGATCATCCTGCATTATTATGATACGGTGCGGATCCTGCTCGGAACTGATACAGCGCTGGAAGAAAAAATGACGCGCGTGGCGGCGATCCTTCCGAGCCTTTCCGGTCTTTCCGGAGAACTCCATATGGAGGATTACAAGGACGGCGACAGCAGTTTCGTCTTCTCAAAAGACACAGAGGATACGCAGGCGCAGAATGCAGATACGCAGCAGCAGATCGACATCGGAACAGGAGAGGGCGACGCGGCAGACGGCACAGATCAGACGGACGTCACCGCAGAAAATACAGATACCCAGAATCCGGAAAACACGCAGGACACAGCCGACCAGACCGATGCGGAAAATACCGGAGATACCGGCGATACGCAGGATGAAATTTCCTATGATGATACGCAGGATACAGCCGATGAAAATACGTACGATGACACCTACGACGACGGCAGCGACGAGTCCTATGACGATTACACCGATGAGGAATCGTATGACGATACCGGATATGACGAAGAATAGGATGATCCGGTGCGGCAGAAGCTGTCAAAAAAACGCAATAATCCTGAATTTTTTATGAAATACAAAAAAAACAGTTGATTATTTTCCCAAGAAATTATATTATATCTTTATGTATGACCATCAGAATATCAGACTATTTTGAGATAGACAGCAGTTCACAATCAAAAGGAGGAAGTTGAAATTGTTAGAGATCATGACAAATGAGGCAGAATCATCTGCAAAGATTATCGTAATCGGTGTAGGTGGTGCAGGAAATAATGCTGTAAATAGAATGGTGGAGGAATCCATCGGCGGCGTTGAATTCGTTGGAATCAACACCGATAAACAGGCGCTGACCCTCTGTAAGGCACCTACCATTCTCCAGATCGGCGAGAAGCTGACCAAGGGACTGGGAGCAGGAGCAAAACCTGAGGTTGGAGAGAAAGCAGCCGAGGAGAGCATCGAAGAGCTCAAACAGATCATGGAAGGCGCTGATATGGTATTTGTCACCTGCGGTATGGGCGGCGGAACCGGAACAGGTGCAGCACCGGTTGTAGCAGGCGTTGCAAAAGAGATGGGAATCCTGACGGTCGGCGTTGTAACAAAACCGTTCAAATTCGAGGCAAGAACCCGTATGAGCAATGCGCTGATGGGAATCGAAAAACTCGAGGACAACGTAGATACCCTGATCGTGATCCCGAACGACAAACTTCTTGAAATCGTAGACCGCCGGACAACCATGCCGGAGGCATTAAAGAAAGCAGACGAGGTTCTGCAGCAGGCCGTACAGGGCATCACAGACCTGATCAACCTGCCGGCACTGATCAACCTCGACTTCGCAGATGTACAGACCGTTATGACCGACAAGGGCATCGCTCACATCGGTATCGGCGAGGCAAAGGGCGACGACAAAGCACTCGAGGCTGTACAGCAGGCTGTTTCCAGTCCGCTGCTTGAGACCACCATCGAGGGTGCAAGCCACGTTATCATCAACATTTCCGGAGATATCTCCCTTATGGATGCAAACGATGCTGCAAGCTACGTACAGAACCTGGCTGGAGAGGATGCAAACATTATCTTCGGTGCTATGTATGACGATTCTGTAACAGATACAGCGAAGATCACCGTTATCGCAACCGGCCTGAACGATGCAACTGCAAAACAGGCAAGCGTATCCCGCAAAGAGCCTGCACAGGATGCAAGAAAGAGCGCATTCTCCAGCAGCAGCTTCTCTGCACAGGCTTCCGCTCCGGTACACACCGCTCCGAAGGCTTCTGCTCCGGTACAGCCGCAGCCACAGGTTCAGGTGCAGCCGCAGGTACAGGCTCAGCCGGCCATGACAAGCAATGTTCCGAAAAAGGACATCCAGATCCCGGATTTCTTAAGAAACCGCAGATAAGAAAATAAAAAGTAAATAACAATTTTTACTCGACACGCCGCAGACCGAAAATGTTGCGGCGTGTCGAAGTTTGTTGATCAAAAAAGAAGGCTGTTCTTCTGAAAACGACAAAAAATTCATCCCCTTCCGTCTATAATAGGGTCTGTTAGAAATTCAGACCATGCAAAGGCGCAGGGGGTGTTTTTTTGCACTATGAGATCTTTCTGGATCTTCTCTTTGCAGAGAATCTACTGCTGAATTATACCATCCTGCGCCTTGCCTCCTTTCTGCTGAAACGATCTGCCACAAGAAGAAGGAGTCTTGCGGCGGCAGCGGCCGGTGCCGGTTACGCGGTGCTGTATGCCGTTCTCGCCCGGCCGGTGCCGGGTGTGCTGCTCGCGCTGGTCGGAATCGGAATTACAACAGGGATGGTGAAATTTGGCTGCAGAATCGCGACCGTACGGGGTCTTGCGGCAGGAATGGCGGGCTATGTGCTGTCCGGTTTTCTGATCGGCAGTGTATGGCGGCTGTTCCGGGAACTGGTTCCGAAAAGAGGTTTTCTCTTTTTCGGGCTGATGGTAAGCGCCGCGTATGCGGGGACGCTTCTTCTGCTGAAGATCCGAAAGGAAATGCTCCTGGAGAGTGCCAGGACAGTTACGGTACAGCTTGCACAGAATGGGAAATGGAAAAAGGTAAAGGGACTGTACGACACGGGCAATACTTTGCGGGATACCACAACCGGAAAGCCAATCTCGGTCGTACCGTACACTGTGATACTAGAATTGTTCCCGGACGAAATGCGGACAGGGATTGCGGCGCTCGCAAGGCACGAGACGGTGCCGGAGCCGGAACGGCTTCTTGCGCTGCAGCCCCGTTACATACCGTTTCGCGGGGTGGAAGGGGAAGGATTTCTCCCGGTCATCCGGATCTCGGAAATGATTCTTGTTACAGAACATACAGCCAGGCACGTAAGCGGACCGCTAATCGCGCTCGGCGGAGAAAATAGTTCATCTCCCGGGGGCTATGAAATGATATTGCATCCAGATCTCATGGAAGGACAGGAGGAATGAAGTATGCTGCAGGCTGCACTGCCAAACGGATTCCGGCTTCGTATGCTGCCGCGGTCCGTACCGGCTGTATTTCGTCAGACAGGGGAGATTTTCTATATCGGAGGAGCAGACGTTCTGCCGGCACCGCTGGAGGGTCAGGCGGAGGCGGATGCCATTGCCGGACTTTCCGATCCGGACAACGAGACGGCGCGAAGCGAGCTGATTGAACACAATCTGCGCCTCGTTGTCTACATTGCACAGAAATTTGACAACACAGGGGTCGGCGTCGAGGATCTGATCTCAATTGGAACGATCGGCCTCATCAAGGCGATCAATACGTTCAATCCGGAGAAAAAGATCAAACTCGCGACGTATGCGTCCCGGTGCATCGAGAACGAGATTCTGATGTATCTGCGCAGGAATAACAAGACGCGCATGGAGGTCTCGATCGACGAGCCGCTGAATGTGGACTGGGACGGAAATGAGCTGCTGCTGTCCGATATCCTCGGAACGGAGGAGGACGTGATCTACCAGGGCCTTGAGCAGGAGGCGGAGCACCGCGTGCTCGGAAGTGCGATCAGCAAGCTCTCGGAGCGGGAGCAGGTGATTGTAAAACTCCGCTTCGGCATCAATATGCCGGAAGGGCGGGAGAAAACGCAGAAGGAAGTTGCGGATCTTCTTGGAATCTCCCAGTCCTATATCTCGCGGCTGGAAAAACGGATCATGAAGCGGCTGCGGAAAGAGATTGCGCGGTATGAATAGAGAATAGAGAACACAAAATGCCCCGCCCGGAGGAAACAAAAAAAGTTTCTGCCCGGGCGGGGCATTGTTCGGTATGCTTTATTCTGCCTCAAAGCGGCATACGGCGCAGGCGTGCGGAGCGAGCACAGCCGAGAAGCTGCCGTTTAAAGCGAGCGTTTCGCCGCTCCAGAGCTCTTTTGCTTTGACCTCCGGCAGCAGGCAGTCCGCATCGGCAAGAGCGGCGGAGACGGTCTGTGACACTTCTGAGAGGTTGAAGAGTGCAAGATAGGTCGTTCCCGTTGCCGTATCCTTTGCATACCAGACAGCCTCGATGTCCGTGCGTGTGATTTGATGCGGGCGGATGGACGGCGGCAGCATGGCGAGAATGTCCGCATTTGTGAGAAGAGAAAGCGTATCGTCATCCAGCTTCGTCATCTCGGCGCCGAGCATCAGCGGGGAGCCGAACAGGCACCAGAGCGTCATCATCGTTTTCTGCTCATCGGAAGTAAAATACGTATGATGCTCTGTGGCAAAGCCTTTTCCAAGCTCCCCGAGCGGCAGCATATCGCAGTCCGGGTAGCATCCTGCGGAAACGTGGTTCTGCCAGAGCTCGCATCGCTGGAACATATCTTTTAACTGATCCCAGTTATCCCAGAAATCGTCGGTGATGCGCCAGAGGTTCGCGTGTTTTTCATAGAACCACGCCTTTTCAATGAGCGCAGGTCCCGGGGACAGAGAGAGGACGATCGGCCGTCCGCATTTTTGGATGGCATGGAAAAGCATCTCAATCTCATGCGGAGCCGAGAACGGATCTTTGTGCATGTTGGTATTGCAGATATCATCGCATTTGATGTAATCAACACCCCAGGAAGCGTAGAGTTCCAGCAGGGAATCGTAGTAAAGCTGTCCCTCCGGAAGATTGCGGACACCGTACATATCCGGATTCCAGCCGCAGATCATCGTCGGATCTGCCACATGTTCCGCTCCCAGAGCGCTGTTCTTAATCTTTCCATGGTGGTGTGCGGCAATCCGCGGGATACCGCGCATGATATGGATACCGAATTTCAGCCCCAGACTGTGCACATAGTCGGCGAGCGGCTTGAAACCGGCACCGCCTGCTGAAGACGGAAACCGCTCCGGGTCCGGCAGCAGGCGGGAATATTCGTCCATCTCCAGCACGGAGAACGGAATATACTGATACCGGTCGCGCATGGAACCGGCCTTTTTCGCATACCACTGGATATCCACCACGATATACTCCCAGCCGTAGTCTTTCAGGTGTTCTGCCATATAGTCGGCATTCGCCTTCACCGCGGCCTCATCCACGGTCGTATCATAATAATCATAACTGTTCCACCCCATCGGCGGGGTTGGCGCGCATGCATTTTTGTCTGTGATCTGCATAAGAAAAATCCCCTTTCCCAAGTAATCGCTTGTGTTTTTCGGATAAGAAAAGTATAATAGAACGTATCGTGCAAAACAAGAAGACAAACCGGATAAAAGAGGTAATTTTTTGATGGAAGATCTGATCGGCGTATATGGAATTCTGGATCGGGATCAGTGGCCGGATGCTCCGTTTCTGTTGCTGGACGGCGGTGCGGAAAGACGGTGGAGGGAACCGTATGCGTTTTACAATAACGACCGGGGAACGTATTCCGGGTGGCTGATCCAGTATACGATTTCCGGAAAAGGATGGTTTGAAAAAAACGGGAGAAAGTATGAGATGAGTCCGGGAAGAGGTTTCCTGTGCCGGATTCCGGAGGACAGCAGGTATTATCTGGAACCGGAGGCAGAAGAGCCCTGGACGTTTTTCTATTTTCATTTCCACGGAAGTGCGGCAGAAGGAACGGCGGAGCAGCTGTTTTCCAGGACAGGAGATATTTTCTTCGCCGATCCCGACAGTGAGCCGATTCGAATCGCTCTGCAGATGCACCGGAAGCTGAAAAGCGGCTACCGGTCGGAACAGTATGAATGCGGTCTGTTTTTATACCAGTTTTTCTGTGCCCTGCTGCGGGAGGTACAGCGCCCGGAGCGGAAACAGACGCATTTTTTTGTACGTGAAGCCATGCGGCAGATGGACGCCGACTGCGCATCCGTGCGGGGAATTGAACAGCTTGCGGAAGAAAGCAGGGTGTCCTTTGCCCATTTTACGAGATGTTTCCGGGAGGAGACCGGCGTTTCGCCGATGCAGTATCTTCAGGAGGCGAGAATCCGAAAAGCGATCACACTGCTTTTGAATACCGGAAAAAGCGTGGAGGAGATTGCGGCGGAGACCGGTTTTTCCAGCGGAAATTATTTCGGAAAGGTGTTCCGTCATCACATGGGAATTTCGCCATCGGCGTATCGGAAAGAACGGCAGAACGGTGCCGTCTGAACGCCGCGTTTTGCACAAAAGGAAAATAAGGGAGGAAACAAAACAAATGGAACGAGAAACATTCCAATCGCGCCTTGGCTTTCTGCTGATTTCGGCAGGATGTGCCATCGGCATCGGAAATGTATGGAAATTCCCGTACATGGTAGGAAATAACGGAGGCGGCATTTTCGTGCTGTTTTACCTGATCTTCCTTGCCATCATGGGAGTTCCGATTCTGTCGATGGAGCTCGCCATCGGACGCGGAAGCAAGAAGAGTACCGTGCGCGCGTATGGAGAGCTGGAAAAGAAAGGACAGAAATGGCATATTCACGGATATGTGGCCCTGATCGGAAACTATCTGCTGATGATGTTCTACACGGTTGTAGCAGGATGGATGCTGTATTATTTCTACAGCTTTTTAACTGGTAAATTCAGCGGCCTGACAGGCGATGCCGTAACCGGCAAATTCAACGAGATGCTCACATCGCCGTCGATCCTTGTGATCACGATGATTCTGATTACCGTCGCAGGCTTTCTGATCTGCTCGATGGGACTGCAGAACGGCGTGGAGCGTGTCACAAAGGTGATGATGATTGTGCTGATGGTAATCATGATTTTTCTTACGCTCTACAGCTTTACGATGCCGGGCGCCAAAGAGGGACTGAAATTCTACCTCGTGCCGGACAAACAGCGGATCGAACAAGTAGGATTGTTCCGCATCATCACAAGCGCGATGAGCCAGGCATTCTTTACGCTGAGTCTTGGTATCGGCGCGATGCTGATTTTCGGAAGCTACTTAAACGGCGGAAAATCCCTGCTCGGCGAGGCGATCAACATTGCGGCGCTTGATACGTTTGTCGCTATTACCGCAGGCCTTATCATTTTCCCGGCATGCTTTTCCTATAACGTACAGCCGGACAGCGGCCCGAAGCTGATCTTCATGACGCTGCCGCACATCTTCACTTCGATGAAAGGCGGACGGGTTTTCGGAAGCTTTTTCTTCCTGTTCCTGTTCTTCGCGGCGCTGTCCACGATCATTGCGGTATTTGAGAACATCATGTGCTGCTTTTCCGAGATCTTCGGCGTTTCCAGAAAACAGTCGGCGCTCATCAACTGCGTGATCGTGATTCTGGGATCTCTGCCGTGTGCACTCGGCTACAACGTGTGGTCCTCTTTCCAGCCGCTCGGCGCGGGAAGCACCGTTCTCGACCTCGAGGATTTTATCGTCAGCAATCTGCTGCTGCCGGTCGGATCGCTCATTTACCTTCTGTTCTGTACCTCGAAATGGGGCTGGGGATTCAAAGATTACCAGGCAGAGGCAAACCGCGGCGACGGTCTGAAAGTGCCGGACTGGATGCGGGTCTATCTTTCCTACATTCTGCCGCTGCTTCTTCTGGTGCTGATTGTCCAGGGACTGATCGGATAGGCAAAAAACAAAAAGGTCAATATCAGAGGGAAAAAAGATAAGAAAAGAACTGGAAAAAAAGTCCGGAATACGCGATAATAGAATACAAGAGACCAGATAAAGGTGCCGGGGCACAAAGTTTTAAAGGTGTCCCGGCACTTTCTGAATCAGAAGGATACAGGAGAAAGGGGAACAAAATGGGAAAATTTACACCATTGGATTTCGACAAATACGCAGCACTGGCCCGTCAGGCAGCAGCAGAGGGCTGTGTACTTCTGAAAAATGACAACGAGGCACTCCCACTTCGAAAAGGGGACAAAGTAGCCGTTTTCGGAAGAATTGCATTTCATTATTATAAGAGTGGACTTGGCTCCGGCGGACTCGTCAACACCAAATATGTAGTCGGCATTCTGGATGCCTTAAAAGAAGAGAAAGACATCACACTCGATGAGGAGCTTCTCGGAACATATGAGAAATGGATCGAAGCCAACCCGTACGACGAAGGAGAGGGCTGGGGCAAGGTGCCGTGGTCCCAGAAAGAGATGGCACTGACCGACGAGATTCTGGAGAATGCAAAAGGCGCCGACGCAGCCATCGTTGTTGTAGGCCGTACCGCAGGCGAGGATCAGGATAATAAAAACGAGGCAGGAAGCTATCTCTTAACCGATACCGAAAAAGAAATGGTAGAGAAAGTCAGCAAAACATTTGCAAGAACCATTGTTGTGCTGAACGTCGGAAACATCATCGACATGAAATGGGTGAAAGAGTGCAATCCGGCAGCCGTTCTCTACGTATGGCAGGGCGGCCAGGAAGGCGGAAACGGTGTTGCCGATGTGCTGATGGGAAGAGTGAACCCGTGCGGTAAACTGACCGACACCATCGCAGAAAACATCGAGGACTATCCGTCTACAAGCTGCTTCGGCGATCTGACCCGCAACGAGTACAAAGAGGATATCTACGTTGGATACCGTTACTTTGAAACCTTCGCAAAAGAAAAAGTATTATATCCATTCGGATTCGGTCTTTCCTACACCACCTTTGCAGTAACCGCAGAGGCAGAAGAGAAAGACGTTGACAATGTAACCGTGACGGCAACTGTTGAAAATACCGGCAAAGTGGATGGTAAAGAGGTTGTTCAGGTTTATGTAAAAGCTCCGCAGGGCGTTCTTGGAAAACCGTCCCGCGCACTCGTCGGCTTTGCAAAGACCGGCGTACTGGCACCGGGTGCAAAAGAGACCGTGACCATTAATGTGACAAAAGAGAGCTTTGCATCCTACGATGACAGCGGTGCAACCGGTCACAAATCCTGCTACGTTCTCGAAGCGGGAAACTATGAGTTCTATGTAGGAAGCGATGTCAGAAGCGCAGCATTTGCAGGTGCTTACGAGCAGCCGTTCAAAGTAGTAGAGACCCTGACTGAGGCCATGGCTCCGGTAGAAGCCTTTGAGCGTATGAAAGGTGTTCCGGGCGAGGACGGAACATTAAAACCGGGATATGAGGCAGCTCCGCTTCGTACCGTAGATCCTGTGGAAAGGATGAAAGAGAACCGCATGGAGCCGATTCCTTATACCGGCGACAAGGGCTATAAACTCGGCGATGTTCTGGACAAGAAAGTAACGATGGAAGAGTTCGTGGCACAGCTTTCCGATGATGATCTGATCTGCATCTTCCGCGGCGAGGGCATGTGCAGCCCGAAAGTTACCCCGGGAACCGCAGCAGCCTTCGGCGGTCTGACTCCGGAACTGCAGGAGTTCGGCATCCCGGCAGCCTGCTGTACCGACGGCCCGTCCGGACTCCGTTTCGACTGCGGAACGAAAGCATTCTCCATGCCGAACGGCACCCTGCTTGGCTGTACCTTCGATCTTCCGCTCGTAGAGGATCTGTACGAGATGGCAGGACGTGAGATGAGACAGAACCGCGTCGATGCGCTTCTTGGACCTGGTATGAACATTCACAGAAATCCGCTGAACGGACGTAACTTCGAGTATATTTCCGAGGACCCGTACCTGACCGGATGGATCAGTGCCGTACAGATCCTTGGTATGGAAAAATCCGATGTAACCGGAACGATCAAACACTTCTGCGGCAACAACCAGGAGTCCAACCGAAATCATGTCGATGCGGTTGTTTCCGAGCGTGCGCTGCGTGAGATCTACCTGAGAGGCTACGAGATCGCAGTCAAAGAGGGCGGCGCAAGATCCATCATGAGCACCTACGGACCGGTCAACGGCATCTGGACGGCAGGAAATTACGATCTGCTGACCACGATTCTGCGCGGTGAGTGGAACTACGACGGTTTTGTCATGACTGACTGGTGGGGAATGTCAAACCGCGAGGGATATGAGGCAACCAGAACAACCCACGCACCGATGGTATCCGCCGGAAACGATGTCTTTATGGTATGCAATGACTGCACCGATATGGGACAGGACGATGTGAAAGAAGCACTGGAAAAAGGAGAGATCACAAAAGGCGACCTGCAGAGAAATGCGATGAATGTACTGCATTTCATTCTTGGAACACCGAGCATCTTACGCTTCCTTGACCGCATCAGCGACGAGGAGAAAGAGGTGCAGGAGCAGATGGGAGACAATGATTTCGTTGCGGCTGACCTTGTAAACTATGAGGCAGACCCGGAAACCGGAGATGTTGTGATCGATGCCTCTGCATGGGATACGAAAAAAGGAAACAGCGAGACCTGCGGCGTTACGATTAAAGCTGACAAGATGGGAACATACGACATCGAAGTCGAGATGAAATCCGATCTCGAGGATCTTGCACAGCTTCCGGTAACCGTGTATATCGACAACATCGTAAAAACCGTCATCAGCATCCGCGGAACAAAAGGCGAGTGGATCAAAGAGACGAGAGACCTCGGCTTCTTCTTCGGCCCGAACCACTACCTGAAATTGTACTTCGGTGCAAACGGTCTGGAACTTGGCAAAATCCGCCTGAAATTCAAAGAAAGCGTGGAAGCACTGAGCAAACACGAAGTATAAAATAAGACAAAAAAGCCGGAACCCGGCGCTGCCTGATGGATGGCAGCCTGGGTTCCGGCTTTTTATGAGAAGAGCTGTTTTCAGTGAAGCTCGTCTTCATCAACATCGATGATGTTGTCATCGTGCAGGATTTTCTGCTGGTTGATTTCCGTCTGGATCACGTTTTTGATCCGGCGTTTTGCACGTCCCATGTAATAGGTGGTGACAAGATCGGAAATGCCGCTGTAGACGAGGCAGATGCCGATGAAAATGTTTGTGGTGGCAACCGCATCAAACGGATTCGTGCAGATGATAAGACCGAGCACAGCAGTTAAAAGGGCGAGCAGAAACTCGAGCCACCATTTTTCCAGTCCGGCCTTTTTGAGGTTGAACGCCTTCTGAATACTGAGCAGTCCGTTTGCCAGAAGAATGATACCGATGACAACCGGAATGAAGGCGATCACAAGGTCGCTCTCAAAAATAACGAAGCAGCCGAACAGAATCAGCACCAGCGCGACGAACAGGTCGTAGCGGAAGAAAAACGGTTCGCCGCGGCTTGCAATGTAGCGTACCAGGGCAACCAGTCCTCCGAACAGAAGCAGCGCTCCGGCAATATAACAGATCAGCAAACTCGTTTTTACGGGGTAGACGATCAGCACGATACCTAGTATAATAGAGACAGCGGCTGAAAGCAGGAAACTGTTTTTCACATCCTGAAAAAATTGTTTCATAAGGATTCTCCTTTCCACGCAGTGTGGTTTTTCGTTTGTACTTATAGTAGCTTTTCGAATGGAAAAATGCAATGGACAAATTGGAAAAAAGTGTCCAAAGAGATGGGGAGCAGGATGAAACAAAAAAGAAAGAGAGGGTTAAATAAGATGCAGGACGAACAGAAAAAATTCCAAGAGAAACTCTCCGAATTGCTGTCCTACGCCAGAGACCATGAAAATAAAGTAACAATGGAAGAAGTGCGAGACTTTTTTAAGGACTTCCAGCTGGATGAGCAGAAAGTTACCTTTGTCTGTGAATATCTGACGATGGAGCAGGTCGACGTGGCAGATTACGAGCCAGGAGCGGCACCGGAGGAGACAGAAAAAGAAAAGAAACAACCGACATTCTCAGACGAGGAGCTGCGCGCCTTACAGCAG
The DNA here is from genome assembly GCA_963661155.1 of Tidjanibacter massiliensis. Lineage (GTDB taxonomy): Bacteria > Bacillota > Clostridia > Lachnospirales > Lachnospiraceae > Fusicatenibacter > Fusicatenibacter massiliensis_A. The sequence goes on from CAVLAW010000038.1 coordinate 13,225, forward strand.
TATCTTGACGAACTGCCGGAAGCAGAAACACCGGCGGACGAGGAAATTGCAGAGCTTTACCGGAAAGCGGCAGAAGGGGATTCCCTTGCAAAGAGCATGCTGGTTCAGATCTGGCTTCCGAAGGTCATTGAGATCGCAAAGGAAATGCACACCCGCGATTTCTTCCTGATGGATCTGGTGCAGGAAGGAAATGTCGGACTTCTCGTTGCCCTGGAGGCAGTTGCGGAAGTGGAAACGGCAGAGCAGGCGATCGAGGCAGCCGTGCGTGAGGGCATCAGCGATTTCATGGAAGAGCACCGGGTGCAGAAGCACAAAGACAACACCGTAGTCAATAAGGTCAACCGTTTAAAAGACGCCATCGAGGAACTTTCCGACGGCGATGACATGGATTTCAGCGTGGCAGAGCTGTCTGCCTATCTTGATATGTCCGTGGAAGAGATCGAGGACATTCTTCGGATTGCAGGCGAGGAGCCGTAAAACGAAGCTGATATTTGCACAGAGTCCTGTGTAAATTGGCGATAAAAGAAAAAGCAAAGGAGACAAAAACAATGGTACATCATATCGTTATGTGGAAATTCAAACCGGAAGTAGAGGACGCAAAGAAACCGGAGCTGAAAAAAGCAATGGCAGAAAACCTGAAAAGCCTGGTCGGCAAAGTGCCGGGACTGTTAACAGTAGATTTCGTAGAAGCACCGCTCGCTTCCTCCACCCATGACATGGCGCTTGTCACAACACTGGAAAAAGCAGAGGATGTAGCTGTTTATGCAAAACATCCGGAGCATGTAAAAGTGGCAGACACCTATGTACGTCCGTACACCACAGAGCGTGCGGCACTCGATTACGAGGATTAATTTCAAAAAAGATTAAAAGCAAAAAAGTATCCCGTTCCGGAACAGAAAGGAATGGGATACTTTTTTGCTTTATACGGGCAGACAAGTCAGGAGAGTTTTACTTGTTCGGTTTGGAAGCTTCGTCTTTCTGGATTTCGTCAATGGTAAGGAGCAGCTCGTCGATGGAAACATCCTCGTCCTCTGCCTCGGCAGTAAACTCGTTGACCAGTTCTTCATACGTCTTTCTTCTGTGTTCCAGCGCCTTCCGTGACCGCTCCCGCCGGATACGGCGGACGTAACGCAGGCGGAACACAAAGAGCAGGATCAGAACAAGAAGGACAAACGGCGCCGCCCAAAAAACAGGGTTCGCCTGCCGGATGCGGGAGAGAAGCGATGCGCCGGCCGAAGCAAGATGGCGGAGCCAGGAAGCGGCAGCAGACCGGAAAGTGCTGAGTCCGGCACTGATCTTTCCTGCCAGCGAATGAAATGCGCTGCCGATTGTCCGTCCTGCGCCTGCAAAAAACAATCCGGCTTTCTGAATTGCCGCAGAGCCGGAATGCACGGTACTTTTCCAGAACGAAGCAAAATGAGAAGCCACAGACGAGAACGAAACGGATGGCGCGGCGGGTGTTTTGGAAACAGTCGGTTCCGGTGTCTGAGTTGGGAGCGTCGTCGGTGTCGTCGTTGGAGTCGGAATCGGTTCAAACGTTACAGCAAGTGTATGATCTGTCTGCACATCCGAAAACGTGTAGCTGTCCGGATATTCCGTGATCGGAAGATACGAGCCGTCGACCAGAAGCGATGATAACTGATAGCCGGTATCTGCCGTATAGGAAACCGTTTTTTCCTCCCCACGGGAAACTTCTCCGCCCTCCGAGACGGAACCATGCTCTGTATCAGAGATGGAGATGCTGAACAGATACGGCACCTGTGTGCGGTACAGACGGACGAACCGGCCTCCGTCGGATTTCTGCACATTGACAACTGCGACAAACTCTCCCGGATTCGTCTCACAGAGTCCCTCCGGTTCATTGGAGACAATATCCTCCGAGAAGCCGAAGTCAACCGCATCGTCAGAAAGAAGCGTTTTCTGGGAAATCGAATACGTCTGAATAAAGTTTCCGATGCCGAGATGCATCGTCAGCGGAAAAATAAAAAAGAGATCGCCGGAGACGCAGAGATCCTGAAAATTTTCTGCATACATGTTGAAAGAATACGTACCCCAGTCATCCACGACCTGAAGCGAGGCATCGAGAATTTTGAAACCGTATCCTCCATCTGCGTCAGTCTGTATCAGATAACCGCCCGTAGAGGGCAGATAGTCGATGCCGAGGATATTATAGCTGTTCGAGATCTGAACCCGCTCTTTCTGTTCGAGTGTATCGGGATCGAGACGGAAAATACATCCGTAATTGGAGGCATCCGGGCTGCTGTAGCCGCTGACGAGAATCTCATGCGTTGTGGGATTGTAGGCCATACCGTTTGCATGGGCATAGTCTGCGTCCTGCACCTGGCGTGCGAGGGAATACTGCGTGACGAGATTTCCGTTTTTGTCTGTCATATTTTTATAGTAGGCAGAGACGACATCCGGATCGGTCGTCTGATCGTTGTAGTTTTCGATGCAGATGATATAATCCTCCGTCGCGCAGACAGACTGTACCACGCCGGTGCTGCCGAGCAGCGGATATTCCGCGACCATTTCCCAGGAGACGCCGGCAAATGGAGTATTCGAGGCGAAGCCTGCCTGGCAGACGACTGGTTGTGTCAGAAAGAGAAAAATGCCCAGAAAAAGGGCAAGAAAAAACCGGCCGGATTTCCTGCCGGTAGATGATTGGATGAAAAATTTCGTAAATGCAAGCCGCATATGATATGTAAGTCCTTTCTTACAGAAAGAAAAGTAAGCTTTTTCTGTTCCTCTATCTTACCACGGAAGCGATGGAAAGTAAATGAAGGAGGGATGGAGATTTTCTTACAGATTGTTTAAAAAAGCTTAACAAAATTGCAACTATTCAGAGCCATGTGAAATGTAAGAAAAAATGCGAATCATGCTCGCATGAATGAGCATTTTCTTCTTACATTTCATAGGGCGAGAAGCCACATCGAGATGTAGCGCAGCGGAATCGAGATGGGGCTCTGAATA
>CAVLAW010000039.1:0-15659 GCA_963661155.1 Tidjanibacter massiliensis
ATCTTTATCTTCTTCTTTATCTTTCTCTTTATCTAGGCTGTTAACGTTGGGTTCATGTAAATGTTTATGTAAATGTTTACGTGAATCTTCACATGAACTTTCTTCCTGTTCTCCAGCCAGCAGAAGCTTCTGTTTTCTGCGGTAGTCCTGCTGGTATTCTCTCTGGTACTTCTTCCGGGCCTCCAGTTGCTCCAGATTCTGATGCTTTCCCCAGTTTGGGATAGTAATCACACCGTCCAGAATCTCAATCATGCCAAACTGCTCGAATGTTTTAAGTGCCAGCTGCACTGTAGACTCCTTCCGCCGGAAGATGGTTGCCAGCATTTTGTCCGTGTAGGCAATTTTATCACTCAGCAGGAACACCCCACTGTTATTCATCTTCCCGGCAAGACATAAGAGTTTAAACCAGATCACAATAATTGAATCCGCCTCCGGCAGGCTCTCGATCAGCAGAATCTTCTCATCATCGAAGATATCCGTCGTGATCTTAATCCACTTGATATCCGCCATGTTGCTCTCCTTCCTAAATCTCTCTGATCCGTATTCCATACACGGAAAGCATCAGTTTCCGCTTGATGATATAATCTTTCGTTCGGAATCCTTTGGTGTCCTCCACAATCGTAAGGGTATCTCCATCCGACAGAACCGTTTTGTATACAAAATCCGCTATGTAGGCACATTCCCGCTCGACGCACCTTCCGCGTCCTCTCTTGGTTGCGCTTTCCGGATGCTCATACTGTGCCGGAATCAGCACATATTTGACCTGCCGTCGGATGTCCCGTACTTCTCCCGCTTTTTCGAGGAGCAGAAGCTCCTGGTACCGCGCCGCCTCCCGCTTGGAGTCGAATACGATACCATTCACTTCCACTTTTCTGCTACCGTATTTATTCCCGGCATATCGTTTCCACGCCATTTCGCACCTTCTCTCTAGTTGAATGGCAGCTCTTCATCAATGCCATCCGGAAGGCTCATAAAGCCATCTGGATCTGCCGCCTGCGGTGCCGCTCCGCCGTTTCCAGCACGTGCACTCTTACTCTCTGCAAACTCCTGCTCTTCTACCACTACATCCGTCGTGTAGATCTTCTGTCCGTCACGGTTGGTGTAACTGCCGGTCTGGATCCGGCCGGTGATGGCAATCTTCGTGCCCTGACGCAGGTATTTTTCTGCAAATTCCGCCGCCTTGCCGAATGCAACACAGCCAATGAAGTCTGCAGTCTGCTCCCCTTCCCGCTTAAATCTCCGATCCACTGCCAGGCGATACCGTGCAACGGCGGTCTGGTTCTGGTTCTGCGCATATCTCACTTCCGGGTCCGCGCACAGTCGGCCCATTAAAATTACTTTATTCATGCTCTACCCTTTCTATTTGCCCCGCACAGCCATTTTCCGGCCGCGCGGGTAATCTTCTTTAAATCACTATTCTGTGGTGCTTAAAACGGCTCTCACATGCCCGGTACCGCACCGGGATAATCCGTGATATCCATCTGTCCCGGAAGATTTTCTTCCTGAGGCGGTACAGTTCTCGGCGCACTCTGCCGGTTCGGTGTCTTCTGCAGGCGGCGCATGGCTTTGTTGTACTGCTCCACGGTCAGATCGCTGATTCTTCCGACCTTGAATGTGTCGCAGATCTGCGACTCCTGCACGCCGGTTCTTGCCAGCTCGCCCTGCAGCCGCCGGATCATCTCGCCATTGATTCTGCTGGTTCGCATATCGGCCGCCGGTGGTGTCCCTCCCTGCTGGGTCTGCGGCGGGTTTCCTGCTGACTGCAGACCGCTTACCGACTCCGCATCCGGATCCGCCATGTCAGACGTTGGGATGCAGAACACCTGGAAGCATGCATATTTATACGCAATCGCCATAGCCTTATTGGTCGCCTTGTCTCCCATATCCAGTGCCTCTCCCACAAGTGTAGACTCAATGGAGGATCCGTCCTCGGCAAAAAAGGTAAACTTGATCGTGCAGATCACATGATGCATTACCGTTCCTCTTGCCGTCTGAAGCTCATTTACCTCACGTTTCAGGATATTCGGCACGATGACCACCTTGTTTTTCGCCAGCGCCGGATGCAGGGCGTTATACACGTCATCGATACTGCGAAACTTGAATCCCTGCTGCTTATTTTCCTTGTCCTTTCCGACCGCGCCGACATCCGCAATCACACCGGCAATCGAGCGGTAGATCATGGGATATTTCTCTGCTTCTGCCATTATGCCTGTCTCCTTTCAAAGTAGATGCCGAGGCTGTTCAGCGCCATCTCCGCCTGCTCCAGCTCCTCCGGTGTAGCAATAACCTTGTACCACATCGTAACCGTCTGCGGCTGTGGGAATGGAAGATCATCGCCGTCCTCTGAATCATCGAGAGAAAATGGTACTTCCGGCTCTGGTGCTGTTACCGCTGCCGCTTTCAGCGCTTCTTCCGCCTTTTTCCGTTCTTCCTCCCTGGCCTTGGCGATTTCTTCGATCTTTCTGCGTTCCTCTTCCCGTGCTCTCTCGATCTCCGCCTGCCGGCGCTGCTCCTCTTCCTGCTGAAGGCGGATGCGTTCTGCCTCCAATGCTCGTTTTTTGTTATCCTCGTATGTATTGACTTTTGTCAGCGCCGCCGCAAGATCGCGGCCCTTTTTATAGAGTAGCAGCGCGTCGTCCATAACATCCGACTGCGTATTGCGGATGATTGCCACCTCAGAAGCCACCTTTTCAATCATTGCCAGAAGCTCTTTTTCGATCTGTTTCAGGCTGGTGGTGGCGTTATCCCACTTTTTCTCGTAGATCTCTTTGAGCGGCAGATACTCCGCCCATTCACCGACGCATTCTGCATACAGCGTCTCAACATCCGCATGGCGTTTTCGGATGCGCTCTGCCTCCATCTCTTTCAACTGGCTGTCGATCAGGCAGATCGGCTCGTCGATGATTTCCAGCAGCTCTTTCACCTTCTCCTCGAAGTCGTTGTATGGCACCAGGCACTGCGCCTTGACCTCTTTCCGGCGTTTCTCTACTTCTTCTCTGGTCTTCCGGAGAGACGCCAACTCCGCCTTGGCCACACTCTTAGATTCCTCAGTGAATACCGCCCCCTGATACTCCGCCATCTTTTCGGACAACTGAGCTTTCACATCCTCAAAGTTGCACCGAATCACCGCCGGTTCCTGACTGATCTTAATCTGCAGTTCTTTCATCCTCTTTTCCTCCTACTTTCTCCCATGGCTCTCCAACGATTCCGAGCAGTACGCACAGCATATTCACAGTGACGTATCCGTTGCGAATCACCATATCGCGGATGATTTCCACGGTTCTCTGATCCTTTGCTCTCTCTTCGTAGTCATCCAGCGGCACCAGGATTTTATCTTCATTCATCCTTCTTTTCATCCTTCCTGTTAAAATAATTCCACACGGTTCCCGCACTGCAGTCCATTTCGTCTGCAATCTTTTCATAGGACCATCCGGCGTTTCGAAGCGCCATCATTTTGCCGGTATCCAGCTTCCTTTTCCTGCCCTGTCCTGCAGGGCTCTTCGGGGGGGCGTTGGTTTTGCCTCTGCTTTCTGTTCCGGTTCTTTTTCCGGTTTCTCTTCCGTCTTATCCTGCGGCTGTTTCATGACCGCAAACACAGCACCGGCCTCTGCGGCCGCGCGGACATCCTGCATGGTCATACTACTGATGGCAACCGGATGCATAACGTAGATATCATCATGCATCCCGTGCATCGTCAGATCCACCGCCTCGGTATATTCAACGATCTGCATCATTCTCCTCACTTTCGTATTTTGATATTTTATTTCAGCGATCCACTCTGGATCCACGCTGCAAACACCGCGTCCCGGCGCTCCTCTTCCCACTCTTCCTGCTCCTCGCGGCGCTCTGCGATGCGGTCGCCAATCTTCTTACCAGCGAGCGCCAGAAGAAGCATTCCGGCTCCCAGGGCGGCGCGGCCCCACAGGTCAGAATCTACACCGCCGACATAAATCCATGTACCAACCGCGCCGATCGCCAGCGCTACTTTATCTGATCTCTTCATTTCTGCGTCCTTTCATACCCGATCGACTCCACCGCGGCTTCCATCCGCTGGCGGACGATCTCTTTTGCTTTCTCTTCTCCGAGTTCCTCTGCTGTATACTGCTGTCCTCCGATCGTGATCCGAGTAACAACCACGATTTCTTTCATAAGGCACCACCTCTTCCTTATCTCCTTATCGTATGCAACCCAGCTCTATAATGATTTTCTATTGATTCATAACCATTTTTGAGCTATTATGTAGTTGCAAATTGTTTTTGTAATGTGTCCCGCGGGAACTGGTCCTTCCTGTGGGACTTTTGCTAAAGATGTCCTATTTACCTTCATCTGGTGGATATTCGGAATTCTTGTTGTTTATTTCAAACCCCAACTCCAAGATTTCGTTATCAAACTGGTGCGAAATCTTTAAAATGAATTTTGATAATATAACAAGTCCTTTTGCATTCCCCGTCTCTGCTATTTTCGCTTGTGAAGATAGCAGATTTTTTATTACCTGTTCTCTTATAAATGAACCATAATTCATTTTCACACCGCCTCTTCCTTTTTAAGATACTTATTCAGGAAATACTGCTGACCTTTTCCGGTTACCTTTGTAGTTTTGGTCATCCGCACGCTGCCGTCTGGGTTAGAAATCACGGTTTCCTTGATCTGAAACAGGCCGTCTGCTACATATCGTTGCGTCGGCATGTTCCGACTTGAACCGGTCTTCATGAGGTAACCTTCATTACGAAGCTGTTCGAACAATCTTTTCTGTCCGGTGTCCACGCCGTTCTGACGCAGGAGCTTTGCGAGGTCGCCGATCAGGATGGAGCTGTTGCTTGCGCTCACCGCATCCGCGAAGATTTCCTTCGGCTTCATACGCTCGTTTTCCTCAATCAGCTTCTTGTTATCTTCTTTCAGAGTGTCAATGGTCTTGTCTGCGAGCTTCAGCGCTCTTGCCATCACCTGCTCCGGGGTGTTCCAGGCCTTCTCCAGATCAATGAAGTATTGACGGATCTGTTTTCCTTCCGGAGATCTCTGAATCATACAGATCTGTTTTGCCATGTCCACAGAAATCTCATAGTCAGTGGCCGGTCTACCGCCCTTTGAGTTTTCGTCATTTTTGACGATAACCTCAGAATAATCATTTCCTGCACAAAAACCGTATTCAATCATTCTTGAAAACCATTTTGCAAATTCGGTTCCAATGTTTAACTGTTTATGCAAGTCTCTTGCCGATACTGTCGGCTGTTCTGCCTCGTAGTTGATTCTTAACAACTCTTTCATCTAATTCCTTCTTTCTATCTTTATTTGTGATTTTGTGCTATACTTTTTTTAAATACTTTGCAAAGGAGAATCGCCATGAATAGTGATGTAAACATTATCCAATCACGCTTCCATTACACTGAAAAAGCATATGTGCCAAACACTTCGAGTATCCTTTCTGGAGAATCATTCCGGCAACCTTTTGTAGAACTCGCTGAAACTCTTCATTGTTCCATATAAGACCAATTTACCCACTGATTCTCGCGCCATAACCAAAACTCAGCCGCGCCACCGTTGTAATAGATATAAACTTTATATCCTGTTACCTCTGGTGGCTCCGGTTTTCCGCCAAGCAAGATCTCTTCTCTTTTCGCCATGAACTGATGCATAGCAAAAGAAATTGTTTTTTCAAGCTGCGCATAGTCAACGCCCATAGCTCCCGGTGCTCCCTTAGGGCATCCGTAATTCTTGAACGTGTTCATGTAACTCACCTTCTTTCTTTTTTCTCTCGTCCTGTTTCTGACTTACCATGGCTTCTCCCATACCCAAGAGATAACCCTTGTCAAAATCAGACATTTTAGGAATTGCCGTTGCGATGGTTTCCAGGATCTGTTTTTCTTTTTCTGACATCTCGTTTCACTTCCTTTCTTTGATTTACCAACAATGCAGTGCTGTTTTCTTGATTGCTTTGTTGCTATGCGTCTATTATATGTGGCTTATAGTCATTTGTCAATAGTTTTTTGTGGCTTTTCGACTTTTTGTTCTTATGCCACAATTTTATATTGATTTTTTTTCTGTCATGGGTTACAATACATTCAAGGGAAAGAGGTGAGAACATGAATGAACGTCTTAAGAAATTAAGAAAAGAATTAGATATAACTCAGCAAGAATTTGCTGATAGGCTTGGAACTGCAAGGAATAATATCGCCGGTTATGAAACAGGTAAGCGTCAGCCAAGCGATGCCGTTATCTCTCTTATATGTAAGACAGACTTCCCAAAAGGAAGAGTCAATGAGACCTGGCTACGCACAGGTGAAGGGGAAATGTTTATCGAAGCATCCCGTAGCGAACAGATCGCCGCTTTCGTCGGCGGCATTCTAAAAGATGAAGAAGACACTTTTAAGAAAAAGTTCATATCAATGCTGGCTGCGTTGGATGAATCCGACTGGGAATCTCTGCAGAAGATGGTTGAATTATTGCAAGAAAAAAAGGGCTGATTACATCAGCCCCAAGATCGCTTTAACATACGTATAGATCAGGAACAATCTCCTATCATCGGTATGATCGAGCATTTCAATTATAAGTTTCTTGTAATCATCCATAATATGTACCCTCCGATCTGGTATTATTATACTAGAACATTTGTTCGGTTTCAATATCTTTTTTCGAACAATATGTCCTTTTATATAAATTACGGATCAGAAGATCGCAAATTAGCGAAAATTGGAAATCGTCTCCAATCGTGGACACTTATTTCCATGGGCTGTCATACAAGTCCTGCATATGCACTTGCAGCCCCTTCGCGATCTGCTCCAACGTATCGAGTCTCGGAACGCTGCCATTGCATAACTTTCCAAGTGTGGACATAGGCACGCCCGTTAAGATCGATACCTGACGGAGAGAGAGGTTTTCCTTATAGCTGACTTCTGCAATTAATATCTTCATGCAGATAGTATCTGTATGTTGAAAAAAATTATTCCGAAAACAGCCAAAACTATATAATTCGATTTGCTCTATCTTTGCAGCTGATGTAATTCGAGAATTATCAATACAAAGAATCGAGGTAAACGTATGGGGCTTTTCTCAAAACTTTTTTCAAAACAAATTTCATTTGAGCCTAATTTTACATTGACCGAATACGAAAATTGGCTTGAATATCTTCATTTAGGCGGGAATGATAACGAATGGGCCAGGTTAAAGAGAGAACACAATTGGCATTTTAAATATGATCCAACAGATACACATTTGAATTATGAAAAAGAAATGCGGCCTATATTTAATTCATATTATTCCATATCGGAAAACATTGAACATCTATGGTCTGAATTATATAATTCTAAGAATTATCATGGTTTACTTGCGAAGGAAATTGAAAAAAACTGTTATAAAGCACTTGCCTTTTACGACCAGCTCTGTAAGGTAGATCTAAAATATGGTGAGGTTCCCTTAAAGACAAACCTTTTCAAAAGACTGGCTCTATTATATGAACGCCAAGATGAGTACGAAAAATCTATTGAAACGTGTAAAAAAGCCTTCACTTATGGCATCGACGAAAGAAAACGTATGATGCGCATGATAAAAAAGGCTGGGCGAACGCCTACCGCTGAGGAATTAAAACTCCTCAACACGATTATATAATTTGTAATACTCAAAATGACATGTAATTTTTCAATATTTCTCACGTATATAAATGGGATATTATATCCTACGCATTAAATACATCTTAAAAGGAGAACACATATGAAAAAGAAAATCGTAACCCTTATGCTCGCCACCGTGCTCACCGCATCCGCGTTGACCGCGTGCGGATCGTCAAGTGATTCATCCACCTCTTCCTCTGCCAGCGCCTCTTCTGCATCCGTTGAATTCTCAGACTCTTCTACCGAAGCCACAAGTAGTTCTGTTATTGCTGACGTTTCGACTACTTCTGATTCTACCGCTGCAGAAAACATCTCTGAAGAATCCGTTTCAGCAAGCAGTGAATCTTCCGAAGATTCAATTGCCTTCACGCCGATCGGCGATAGTCTTGCTATTAATTTCGACTTGAACGATCCATTAGAGTTTCCTGATGATGTAACTGGAAAGTGGCGCAAAGTTACTTTTGCCGAGGGTGAAGTAGAGTTTCAATATTACGCTTTATGCTATTACGATACATATTTTGAGTCCGACGACGAAGTTCATATCTTATACAATTTCTCGAATAAAACCGTAAACTGCATAAATTGCTTCGGCAGTTTCCTTAATCTTCGCGTACTTGACTATGTAGATAAAGAAGAGCATAGCGCAAAGGCTGCTTGCGGCGGTACTTTGCTTGCAGAGTATCACATTGACATCGCCACAGGTGTCGTGGAACAGATTCAGTAAAATAAAAAATAGCCGTCCTGCTCTCTGGAAAAGTTTAGGACCGCTATTTTTTATAACATCGCATTGCAATCAGAAAAACTCTCCCGACTCAGGCTGCCAAGTCCTGCGTACTGGCAGAAGAATTGGGACATCATTTTACAAATCACGGGGTAATTTTGGATCAAACGGATCCACAAAATCGAAAACAGGAGTTACGCGGCCGACTGTTCGGTTATAATATGCGGATCGGTCTGATCGGCATCGTCGAATGCTACAAGCACCACTGTCGTTCCATTTATGAAATGGCCGAATACTTGCAGGTAACCGAAGAATATTTAAAAGAAGCTTTGGAGTGCTACAGTAGAAAATACGGAGAAAACCTTGTTACAATAGATAATTATGCAATCCGGTTTGTACCGTCATTGCAGGTAATGGAATTTTGGCAATGATTTTTTCTTTTGAAGTGTAATTTTCCGAATTTTTAAACGTATAAATATGGGATACTTTGTCCTACTATACGTCGAGGGGTGGTGCCTATGATTTTGCTTCATATGGAATAAAAATTTAATATACACTATTAGGAGGACTTACCGAATGCCACAAAAGAACCCATGGTACTTAAGCACTTTATTTATCTGCCTACTTTTTGCTCTTTGGTATTTTTTTATTCCGCCTGTGATCGGAATTGTACTTCTTTGTATTCGCGCACACAAGGAAAAGCAAAAGAATCTTCAAATTGCAGAAATCTATGATCAAAATACTCGATTGGCAGAGAGTAATATTGCGCTTTCTACTGAGAACACCACATTAAAGCAAACGATTGAGAAAACAGGTATTACAGAATATTCTCAAGCCAAAGAAAAAATAGCTCAACTCGAGTCCGAGGGACAAGCCAAGCTCGATAAACTCAATCAGGACATTCAAGATATTAATGCTTTGACCACCAATTTATGGTCTGAACTTGAAGAGCTGCAGCAGCGTGATGACAAATTGAAAAAATCTGTTTCTACCCAAGAGCGAAAGCTTTCTCGGAGTAAAGAACTGTATAACAGTATGGATTATGCTTTAAATACATTCTTTACAACAGATGCTCCATATAGCACCTGCCGTTTAACAGAACGCGACATTAATGATGCAGAATTAATTGCCCCATCTGTTATTTTGAAATTGCATTGTATGGATGTAAAAAGTTTGAAGAAGGCTTATCGCGAAAATGAAAAGCTCATTGAATCTTTAATGACGCAATATTCTGCACGGTATACCACCAAAGCAAACAGATCCATTTACGAGCTTTTGACAATTTCCATTCAGTCAGAAGTACAAAATATTCTTTACACGCTCAAATATGATAAGCTCGATACCGCAATCGAAAGTATAAAGAAAATAACAGCGAAATATCTTAAAATTGCGGGCGAAGGAAATCAAGCCATTGCTGGAACCCTCACGAAATTTATTGGTGAAATGGAATATTTACTTATTAATTCCATCAAAATAGAATATAACTATTATGTAAAAAAAGAGCAGACTAAACAAGAACAGTTGGCTCTTCGTGAGCAGATGAAGCAGGAAGCAGAAGAACGCAAAGCTCTTGAGCAGGAAAAGAAACGGATTTTGAAAGAAGAAGAAAAATTCAATGGCGAAATTACCAAATTGCAGCATAGCTTAGAAGCTACATCTGATGATTCAGAGGTTGCAAAGCTAAAAGCCAGAATTCTCGAACTCCAGTCACAGCTTAGCGATGTCGTGGTAAAGAAAGAAGAGATCACTAATCTTCAGAATGGAAAAGCCGGTACCGTTTATATTATAAGCAACCTCGGCTCTTTTGGTGAAGATGTTTTCAAAGTCGGAATGACTCGTCGACTGGATCCAAATGACTGCATCAACGAGCTTGGAAACGCAAGTGTTCCATTCAAGTTCGATGTACATAGCTTCATTTTCTCACAAGATGCTGTTGCTCTGGAAAATAAAATGCATGAAATTTTGAATGACCGCCGCGTAAATAAAGTAAATATGCGCAAGGAATTTTTCAAAATTTCAATTGATGAATTGGAAAAAATTGTTGATGAGATTGAACCTACTGCCGAATTTAACCGAACCATGGTAGCAGACGAATTCAGACAATCTCTTTCCAGTGATTCTAATTATACAAGCACTTATTCTTCCGATGACGACGAAGAAGATTTAAACGAATAAAAAGAAAAACCGCCCCGGTGCGCCAACACCAGAGCGTGAGTTGAAATATAGAGGAGGCTTATCTTTGAACATACAAGAATATATTGAAAAACGTCTGGATGAAGAACAACGTTGGTATAGCACTAAATCAAAACACGCGAAGAAAATGTATAATATCTTTCAAGTGGTTGAAATTGTAATTGCTGCCCTGATACCATTGCTCTCTGGATATACAACCAATAATTCTTGTATTGCACTCATTGTTGGCATTTTAGGTGCGATCATCGCTGTTATTGAATCAATTTCCAAACTGTTCAAATGGCATGAAAATTGGATTCAATATCGGACCACAAGCGAATTGTTAAAGTACCATAAACATTTATACTTAACGCATTCCTATCCATATAACAATTCGCCCGAAGATATTGATAATCTTCTTGTAAAAAATATTGAGGATATCATTTCATCAGAAAACAACCAATGGAAAGCCACTGCTTTCGGTAACTCAAAGCAGAACTCGTCTACATAACCGGTTCATATGTTTTTTCAAAAACATCAGGTTTACATGGATACTGCTCTCCTCGAACACCAGTAATAATCCAATCCCCTGGTGCCGCTCGCAGAGGACCTTCAAGTGTCTGAATAATGAGTTCCTCTTTGGTTTGATACGCCTCGATCACAATCGGTTTTTTACGAAATTTCATTACTTTATTCACCTCATTTTAGAAAGGAGTTTCTATGCCATCATTATATAATTATCGTATTTTTGTCAGCCATGCTTGGCGTTATGGAGCCGATTACAATCGATTAATCTCTTTTTTAGACTCTGCTCCATATTTCTCCTACTACAATTACTCCGCGCCAAAAGAAAAACCTCTATTTCCATATGGCACCCCATATACCTCTGAAGATATTGCTCGGAAAATCACAGAAAAAATCCGGCCATCTCAAATAACCCTAGTCATTTCCGGCATGTATGGGGCGTATAGCGACTGGATAAAATATGAAATTGAGGAATCCGTCCGAATGGGAAAACCTGTTATCGGCATTATTCCATGGGGGCAAGAAAGAGTTCCTACTTTTATTCGAGATAATGCCACTGAACTTGTTGGCTGGAACACGAAATCAATTGTTGATGCTATTAGAAACCATGCACGTTAATAAGCTATACTTATAATATCATCATTTTGGGCGATCGTCAAATTATAGTACAAAGAAAGGAGTCGATACCATGCCATTACCCAACCCACAGCACTACACAATCGAAGACATCTACGCTCTCCCAGAAGGCGAACGTGCCGAGCTGATCGACGGAAAGATGTATATGATGGCTCCGCCGAGCTATCTGCACCAGACGCTTTGCATGGAGCTTTCCGCCACGATCCGGGACTATATCCGCATCCACAACGGTTCCTGCCAGGTACTTCCGGCACCGCTTGCTGTAAATCTGGAGTCGGATGATACGACTTACGTAGAGCCGGACATTTCCGTTGTCTGCGACCGGAGCAAGATTACTCCACGGGGAATCAACGGCGCACCGGACTTCATCGTGGAGATCGTTTCGCCCAGCAGCCGGAAGATGGACTATATCACAAAAAACACGCTCTATTCCGAGGCAGGTGTCCGGGAATACTGGATCGTGGATCTGGCCCGGCGGCGGACTACTGTATACCGCTATGAAGAAGATGCCGCGCCGATGATCGTTCCTTTTGATCAGCCGCTGACTGTCGGTATCTACGGCGATCTGCAGATCACAGTCGCGGAGCTGCTGAAAAACTTCGAATAGCAGATCTCAACTGAAAGGAGAATGATATTATGTTATATCCATTTTTAACACTTAACGACAATACAGAAATTGTTCATTCGGAATCTATTCAGAAAGACGGAAAAGAACAAGTACAAGTACGGATCGAAAAGCCTGTCTATGGTGGTTTTCACTCCGCAACCTGCTGGCTGCCTGATTACAAATGGGAAAATGTGGATGGTTTTTCGGAAATCGAAATAAATTATTTTCAGGATTACCTTGAATCAGTCGCCCATATTATTATGCAGCTTGCCCGTACTGTTAAATAAAAAAACCGCCCCAGTGCGCCAACACCAGGACGGCTCAGTAACATTCCGAAGAATGATACCTGTTCAGCAAAACATATTGTATCATCTTCGGAAGCACCAATCAATCAGAACGTTTGTTTTGGCGTTTTTCTTATACTCAAAATTAAAGAAGGTGATATTATGTCAGCACTTAAAAACGGTGCTCTCTACATCCGCGTCAGCACCGCGGATCAGACAGAACTCTCTCCGGATGCGCAGCAGCGTCTGCTCCTGGACTATGCAAAGAAGAACGACATTGTCATCGCAAAAGAGTTCATTTTCGAGGAATCTGTCTCCGGCCGGCATGCGGATCGGCGGCCGAAATTCCAGGAGATGATTGCGCTTGCAAAGCAGGAATCCCACCCGATCGACGTGATCCTTGTGTGGAAATTCAGCCGATTCGCCCGCAATCAGGAAGAATCCATCGTCTACAAGTCGCTCCTCAAAAAGAATAATATTGATGTGATCAGTATCTCGGAACCGCTCATTGACGGCCCGTTCGGCACGCTGATCGAGCGTATCATCGAGTGGATGGACGAATACTATTCGATCCGTCTTTCCGGTGAAGTTATGCGCGGCATGAAGGAAAAAGCCCTGCAGCATGGCTACCAGGCAACGCCCTGTCTCGGATACCGGGCCGTGGGCGGCGGCAAACCGTTTGTGATCGATGAGGCGGAATTTCAGATTGTCAAATATATCATGGATCAGTACGACATTGAGAATCTGGATCCAACCGCGATTGCCCGCAAATGTAACGACCTTGGATACCGCACACGGCGCGGAAATCTTATGGAGCGCCGTTCCATCGAACGTGTACTGCGCAATCCGTTTTATTCCGGCACCGTGGTCTGGAATGGGATCTCCTTTGACGGCACACACGAGACGCGGCTGGATCCGGAACGATATCAGGAACGTATCAAGCGCATGGATGCCCGCAGACGATCTCCTAAGAGCCGCAACCCATCTACCTGCCGCCATTGGCTCTCCGGTCTCTTAAAGTGCCCAATTTGCGGCGCTACGATGACGGTAACAGCCGGAAGCACATCCTGTCCGTACTTTCAATGTTGGAAATACGCAAAAGGCTTCCATAAAGGTTCCAACTCGATCACAGTTGCCAAGGCAGAACGAACCGTCTATCGCTATTTCGATGATATCCTCGCCGGTGCGGACTTCTCTTTTACTGTTCGGGATAAAAAGCAGGAGCAGGAAGACGATGAGATTATCCAGCGGCTGCAGCAAGCCCTGAACCATCTGGCCGTCCGTGAGTCCCGTGTGAAAATGGCTTTCGAAAATGGGATTGATACGCTGGAGGAATACGGCGCCAATAAAAAAAGGCTCGCCGAAGAACGGCAGAGCCTGCAGGAAGAACTGAACCGCGTGCTTACGCCCGCCGCCCCGCCGGAAACAATCTCGAAAGAAGATTTCCGGAAAGAGATAAAAAATATTAATGATATTCTGAAAAATCCAGAGGAGCCGGCCGAGAAGAAGGGACTTCTGCTCCGCTCCATCGTGGATCGTATTGTCTACGAAAAGGCCTCCGGAACGATGTATTTTGACTTTTTTGTTTCCTGATTTTTCGTTTCAAAAGCCCGCAAACCCGCATAAACACTGGCTTTTCTGGCTTATCATCTGGTATTGAACTCCGGGCCACCATATTGACTCATGATGATCTGAGCGATTTTAGGGTTTGGGGTGGTGATGTTTACGGGATACTCCAGTCGTTTTTCATAATTCCACATACGTCAGCACCCTCCTTTCTGGTTGACTTCCCATGGCCAGGGCTGTGTGACCCATTCGAAGGAGCGGCTCATGCGGTCGTTTGCCGTGTCAATGGTGAGCGGGCCGTACTGCTCGGCGTATTGTTTCAGGGCTTCTTTTCGAAGTTCCACTTTTTCCCGGAAGAAGGCGAGGGCATCCTCATCCTCTGGGTGGGTGTCGAGGTAGAGGTTCATTTCTACGACAGCGAAGCTGACCTGGTCAATCCAGGCGAGCAGGCTTTCGCGGGAGCGCATCTGTGGTCTCATAGGCACTGTCCTCCTCCCTTTCCGCAGAATGGTTTACAGAGTTCCGGGAATAAGGTTCCATTTTTCAGCGCGGCGGCGAGATCGTAAACCTGTTCAAACCGCTGCATCGGCACATACGCCATCGCCGGGGTCATGTGATCCACATGCTCCATCCTGCGCGGAAAGCTTCTCATTTCCGTCTTCATTTCCATATTGTTTGAAGCGGCACGGCGGTTCTGCATGTTGTTTGCTCCGCAGCAGCCGCGATTCATACGGGACGAATCCATACCATGTTCCTCTTTCTTTTCCTGTTCTTTATAAAGTATGAAGGAAATCAAAAAGTGTCAAAAAAGGCAGCGGTTTTGCTCCTACCGCTACCCTCTTCTGTCATTCTAATTAAAATTTCATCCGAACTGCATCTCATACAGATGCGCATAAATTCCGCCCTTCTCCAGCAGTTCCTTATGCGTGCCTTCCTCCGCAATTCCGTTTTCCGTGAGCACCAGAATCCGCTTCGCATTCCGGATCGTAGATAACCGGTGTGCAATGACAAACGTTGTTCTGTTCTTTGCCAGAAGCTCCAGCGATTTCTGCACGACTTTCTCGCTCTCATTATCCAGCGCCGACGTCGCCTCGTCAAAGATCAAAATCGGCGGGTTTTTGAGGAATACGCGGGCAATCGAAAGTCTCTGTTTCTGACCTCCGGAGAGTTTCACGCCGCGCTGCCCAATGTCGGTGTCGTAGCCGTCGGCCAGTTCCATGATGAACTCGTGCGCGTTTGCTGCCTTCGCAGCACGGATAACCTCCTCATCCGTCGCATCCGGTCTGCCGTAGCGGATGTTGTCGATGATCGTTCCTGCAAACAGATACACATCCTGCTGCACAATACCGATCTCATCCCGCAGATCCTTCAGCTTCACATCGCGGATATCCTTTCCGTCGAGCAGAATCCGTCCCTCCGTCACATCGTAGAAACGTGGGATCAGCGAGCAGAGCGTTGTCTTTCCCGCGCCCGAGCTTCCGACGAGTGCCACATAGTCTCCCGCCGGGACATGCAGATTGACGTTGCTTAACACATTATCCTTC
>CAVLAW010000040.1:0-15245 GCA_963661155.1 Tidjanibacter massiliensis
AAAAGAGGAATCTGAAAGCCTTGATTTTAGTGGGCTAAAGATTCCGAGAGATCATTCATTATGTTAGGAGGTTTTTCTTATGAGCAATACCCCAAACCCAGTTTACGAAAAACTGATGAAATGCTACGAAAGTTTCCGTTCCCAGATCGATTTCCAGCCGGAAGTTGCGCTGATCCTCGGCTCGGGCCTCGGCGATTTTGCGAATGATATCCGCGTCATCGCTACTCTCGACTACCACAACATCGAAGGCTTCCCGGTTTCCACCGTTCCGGGCCACGCAGGCCGCTTTATCTTCGGTTACGTCGGCGATGTTCCTGTTGTCTGCATGCAGGGCCGCGTTCATTATTATGAAGGCTATCCGATGACCGACGTCGTTCTCCCGACCCGCCTCATGAAGCTGATGGGTGCAAAAGCGCTGTTCTTAACGAATGCCGCAGGCGGTATCAAACAGGGCACAAAACCGGGCTCCCTGATGCTGCTGACCGGCCAGATCGCCTGCTTCGTGCCATCCCCACTCATCGGACCGAACATCGACGAGCTCGGCACCCGCTTCCCGGATATGAGCCTGATCTACGACCTGGAGTTCCAGAAAATCGCACGCAAAGCCGCAGCCAATCTTGACATCAACCTGATGGAAGGTGTTTACCTGCAGCTCACCGGCCCGCAGTACGAATCTCCGCAGGAAATCGCGATGTGCCGCACCCTCGGCGCAGATGCTGTCGGCATGAGCACCGCATGTGAAGCCATTGCCGCACGCCACATGGGCATGCGCGTCATCGGTATCTCCTGCATCACCAACCTCGCCGCAGGAATCTCCCCGCAGCCGCTGTGCCACGCCGAAGTACAGGAAGCAGCCGATTCCGTTGCTCCGCAGTTCAAAAAACTCGTATCCACAACGATCGAGGAGATTGCCAAAACACTGTAAATATTGTAACACCAGAAACCATTATCCAAAGCAAAGGAGATTTTTTCTTGAATACACGTTTCTACAACGCCAAAATTCTCGTTCTGGATGACGAGAAACGCTTTTCCGTCACCGAAGGCGAACTTCACGTCACTGGTGACACCATCACCCATATCGGACCGGCCGCAGACGCAGACACTGCCCAGGCACCCGTTTTCGACCGCGAAATCGATGCCCGCGGCAACCTGCTGATCCCGGGCTTCAAAAACGCCCACACGCACACCCCGATGACCTTCCTGCGCTCCTACGCGGACGATCTTCCGCTCCACGAATGGCTGGAACGCCAGGTCTTCCCGAACGAAGCCAAACTCGTCGGAGACGACGTTTACTGGCTCAACATCCTCGGCATCATGGAGTACCTGACGAGCGGCATCACATCCAATTTTGATATGTACGTGCAGCAGAAAAACAGCATCGCCGCCACCGTCGACACCGGATTCCGCACCGTCCTCACGAGCGGTCTCAACAACTTCGTCGACAGCCCGGAAATCCTCGAAGAGATGTACAACTATGTCAACGATCTCTCCGACCGCACTTCGTATCTCCTCGGCTTCCACGCCGAATACACGACCGGCGGCCCGCTGCTTGAAGCAGTCGCAAAGCTCGCACAGAAATACCATTCTCCGGTCTGGACCCACAACGCTGAGACCAAAAGCGAAGTTGAGGGCTGCAAAGAACGCTGGGGCCTCACTCCGACGCAGCTCATGGAAAAACTCGGCATGTTCCAGCACGGAGGAGGCGGCTACCACTGCATCTGGATGGAGAACCGCGATTTCGAAATCTTCCGCGACCGGAAGCTCACCGCTGTCACCAATCCTGCTTCCAACTTGAAGCTCGCCTCCGGCATCTGCCCGCTGAAGCGTTTTTACGATAACGGCATCAACCTCGCCATCGGCACCGACGGACCGGCCAGCAACAACTGCCTCGACATGTTCCGCGAAATGTTCCTGACCACCGGCCTTTCCAAAGTCCGTGAGATGGACGCCGCAGGCATCCCGGCCGACGCCATTCTCTATATGGCAACCGCAGGCGGCGCGCACGCAATGCAGCTTACTGACTGTGACCGCCTCGCCGTCGGCAAAAAGGCTGATCTCGTCATGATTGACCTGCATCAACCGAACATGCAGCCGGAGAATAATCTCGTCAAAAACCTCGTTTACAGCGGCAGCAAACAGAACGTAAAACTGACCATGGTAAACGGTAACGTTCTCTATGAAAACGGTGAATTCAGCATCGGCTTTGACCCGGAAGAAATTTATGCAAGATCCAACGCCATTATCCGAAGAATTTCCGGTTCCGGCACCGATCGGTAGTGGTTTTCACACAGTTTTTCCTGTACTTGACATACTTTTTTCTTTTATATTATAATGTAGCTATACACGCGGCTCTGTTTCTTCCGCCCATGGAAAAAACAGAGCCAATAACGTTGTACCCACCACCGAAAGGAGAATACTATTATGAAAAAGAAAGTAGTAAGTGTACTGCTTGCAGCTGCTATGACAACTGCCGCACTCGCAGGCTGTGGTTCCTCCAACGGATCTTCTTCCTCAGATGCATCCACCGGAGCTGATTCCACCAGCACAGCATCCGCTTCTTCTGCTGCTGCAGACGACGGAGAGAAAAAGGACAACTCCTCCGAGAAGATCGCTATGATCACTGACTCCGGAGACATCACCGATGAGTCCTTCAACCAGATCACATGGGAAACCGTATGTGATTACGGCGATGCAAACGGTATCGAGTACGAATACTACAAACCGGCAGAGGACACCGATGAAGAGCGTATCAACTCCATCGACCTTGCAATCTCTGAGGGCGCTACCGTAGTTGTAATGCCTGGTTATCTGTTCGGACCTGCCATCGCTGAAGAGCAGGATACTTATCCGGATGTTACCTTCATCGCAGTTGATGTTACCGAAGGTGATATCGTAAACTTAAGCGGTGACGCTGTTGACCTCGGAAAGAACGTATATATCTGCTCCTTCGAGGAAGAGCAGGCCGGCTACCTGGCTGGATACGCTGCAGTTAAAGACGGCTACACAAGCCTTGGCTTCCTCGGCGGTATCGCTGTTCCGGCCGTTATCCGTTTCGGTTACGGTTATGTACAGGGCATCAACGCAGCTGCTGAAGAAGACGGCGTAGATGTAAACGTAAAATACTACTACGGCGGACAGTTCTACGGCGATGACTCCATCACAGCACGTATGGAGGGCTGGTACGCAGACGGAACACAGGTTGTATTCGCATGCGGCGGCGGTATCTGGACATCTGCTCTGGATGCAGCTGAGACACACGACGGAAAAGTGATCGGTGTAGACGTTGACCAGCGTTCTAAAATCGGCGAGCGCTGCCTGACTTCCGCTATGAAAGGTCTCCCGAGCGCAATCAACAATGCTCTTGATTCTTACTTCAGCGGAAACTTCTCCGAGCTTGGCGGAACCTCTCAGCAGCTTGGTCTGAAAGACGGAGATTACATCGGCCTGCCGACCGATTCCGAGTCCTGGGGATTCACAACTTTCACACAGGATCAGTATGAATCCGTACTGGCTGGTATCCGTGACGGTTCCATCACTGTTTCCAACGATACAGAAAATCAGCCGGAAGTAGGTTCTCACGTAACCGTTGATTACATCAGCTAATTTGCATATCGTTCTGTAATGATATGTATTTTGGGGGAAGAGAATATTATTTCTCTTCCCCTTTTTTTCTGCCACACAAAATGCTATACTAGACATAATGAAAGCCCGCAGAATGTTCTAGTTCACAGATTCCCTGCGAACTAGAACATTCGCAGCTCTCATTTAGAGTTTTGCTTCGCAAAGGAGAGCTGCTCACACCTGAATCACGTTCTTACGCAGCGAAACAGCAAGTGTTTCACTGCTGATTGAACAGCAACTACAGGCCTGCCATCTTATTTTCCATACCCCGGCAGGCCTGCAAAATCACGCTTGAAAGGGAATATGTATATGGAAAATGAGTACATTATTGAGATGTTGAACATCACCAAAGAATTCCCGGGTATCAAGGCGAACGACAACATTACGTTACAGCTCAAAAAAGGAGAAATCCATGCTCTGCTTGGAGAAAATGGTGCAGGAAAATCAACCCTGATGAGTATTCTTTTTGGTCTGTATCAGCCTACCTCCGGAATCATCAAGAAGAATGGGCAGGAAGTCCACATCAACACGCCAAACGACGCCAACGATCTCAACATCGGTATGGTACACCAGCACTTTAAGCTGGTTGAATGTTTCTCGGTTCTCGACAACATCATCCTCGGCGTAGAGCCTACGAAAGGCCTTTTCCTTGAGAAAAAGAACGCCCGCGCAAAAGTCATGGAGCTCAGCGAAAAATACGGCTTAATGGTCGATCCGGACGCTCTGATCTCGGATATCACCGTCGGCATGCAGCAGCGTACCGAAATCCTGAAAATGCTCTACCGTGACAACGAAGTCCTGATCTTCGACGAGCCGACCGCGGTTCTGACTCCGCAGGAAATCGACGAGCTGATGAAGATCATGAAAAACCTTGCAAAAGAAGGAAAATCCATCCTCTTCATCACCCATAAGCTCAACGAGATCATGGAAGTTGCCGACCGCTGTACGATTCTCCGCAAAGGAAAATACATCGGAACCGTCAACATCAACGAGACTTCCAAAGAAGAGCTCTCCCGCATGATGGTCGGAAGAAATGTCAGCTTCTCCGTTGATAAAAAGCCGTCCAAGCCGGGTGACACCGTTCTGAAAGTCGAGCACATGACTGTGCCGAGCAAAGTACATGGCAACAATGCAGTCAAGGACGTTTCTTTCAATGTAAGAAAAGGTGAGATCGTCTGCATCGCAGGTATCGACGGAAACGGCCAGTCCGAGTTCGTTCAGGGTCTGACGGGACTCGAAAAAGTATCCGGCGGCAAAATCCTGTTCAATGGACAGGACATCACAAAGGCTTCGATCCGCGACCGATCCAAGATGGGCATGAGCCACATCCCGGAGGACCGTCACAAACACGGCCTCGTGCTGGATTACTCCATCGAGCAGAACATGGTGCTTCAGCGCTACTGGCAGCCGGAATTTGAATCCCTCGGCTTCATCAAATCCAAAGCCGTCCGCGAATACGCCGAGCGCCTGATCGAGCAGTACGATGTCCGCAGCGGCCAGGGTCCTGTGACCATCACCCGCAGCATGTCCGGCGGAAATCAGCAGAAAGCGATTATCGCCCGCGAAATCGACAAAGATCCGGATCTTCTCGTTGCCGTACAGCCGACCCGTGGTCTTGATGTCGGAGCAATTGAATACATTCACAGCCAGCTCGTTGCACAGCGCGACAAAGGAAAAGCCGTTCTTCTGGTTTCTCTGGAACTGGATGAGGTCATGGATGTTTCCGACCGTATTCTTGTTATGTATGAAGGAGAGCTGGTCGGCCAGCTTGATCCGAAAACCGTTTCCGTTGAAGAACTCGGTCTTTACATGGCAGGTGCAAAACGGGATCCTGTTCCCGAAGAAGTATAAAGAGAGGTAAGAAAAGCATGAACGAAAAAACCAAAAACGCTCTTCTGTCCATTGTCGCTTCTCTTGTATGTATTGTGATCGGTCTTCTTGTGGGATTTATCATTTTATACTGCATCAACGCTGAGAACGCAGTGGATGGATTTACTCGAATCATCAAAGGCGGCTTTTACCTGAAGCCGAAGGGAATCGGAAGTGAGATCGCACAGTCCGCTCCCCTGATTATGACCGGACTTTCGGTTGCATTTGCTTTTAAAACAGGTCTGTTCAATATCGGCGCTGCCGGACAGTACACCGTCGGTGTCTTCGGAGCCCTGTATTTTGCCATCATGCTTCATATGCCGTGGTATGTATGCCTTCTGGCAGCCATGGTCTGCGGAGCCATCTGGGGCGCAGTTCCTGGTATCTTCAAAGCATACTTCAACGTAAACGAAGTTATTACTTCCATTATGTTCAACTGGATCGGTCTTTATCTCGTCAATGAGCTGATGTACAACACCATTCCCGGCATGTACGATCAGAAGACCACACGTACCTACAAATTAAGCTCCGTTTCTCCGAAATCCCTGATTCCGGACTGCGGTATGAACTCCATTTTCCGTACCAGTTCCACAACGATTGCGATCTTCATCGCGATTGCCATTGCGGTCATCATCTACATCGTTCTGAACAAGACAACCTTCGGCTACGAGCTGAAAGCCTGCGGTTTCAATAAAGATGCTGCCAAATACGCCGGCATCAACGAGAAGAGAAACGTTGTTCTCTCCATGACCATCGCAGGTGCGCTTGCCGGAATCGGTGCAGGCCTGTATTTCCTCTCCGGCGCTTCCGAGTGGAACCCTCAGGTATCGACAGCACTCCCGGCCATCGGCTTTAATGGTATCCCAGTTGCACTGCTTGCCTTAAGCAACCCGATCGGCGTTATCTTTGCCGCTCTCTTTGTTGCTCATATTTCTGTCGGCGGTGCTTACCTGCCTACGAAATATTATCAGCCGGAAATCGCGGACCTGATCGTTGCCGTTATCATTTACCTGTGTGCATTCGTTACCCTGTTCAAGGGCATCGTTGCAAACCTGTTCAAGAGCAAAAAAGGACAGAAAGCAGATGCCAATGCAGACAACGGAAAGGAGGCTAAGAAATAATGTTCCTTTTAGTTAAATTTACCTTACTGTATGCCGTTGTCCTGATGCTTGTTGCGATGGGCGGTATGTTCTCCGAGCGAAGCGGTGTCATCAACATCGCCCTCGAAGGAATCATGGCGATCGGCGGCCTTGCCGGTGTCTTCGTCCTGGTTCTGTTCCCGGATCTCCCGGCTCCTGCACTCGTTGCACTTTCCATTCTGGCGAGCGCCGTGTCCGGCATGATCTACTCTCTGCTGCTTGGCTTCTCCGCCATCACGCTGAAAGCAGATCAGACCATCGGCGGTACCGCGCTGAACATGCTGGCTACTGCCATTGCCATCGTCCTGGTAAAGGCATTCAACAACGGTTCTGATGCCGGAAACGGTGCAGCTTCCGCAAAGCTGAACTACACCAACGCCGCTTTTATTTACAAGATCGGACCGTTCACCGTGAACATCTTCCTGTTCATCGGCATCATCCTTCTGATCTGCAGCTACGTATTCCTCTTCAAAACGAAATGGGGACTGCGCCTGCGTGCCTGCGGTGAGCATCCACAGGCAGCCGATTCTGTTGG
This sequence comes from Tidjanibacter massiliensis, assembly GCA_963661155.1. Classification (GTDB taxonomy): domain Bacteria; phylum Bacillota; class Clostridia; order Lachnospirales; family Lachnospiraceae; genus Fusicatenibacter; species Fusicatenibacter massiliensis_A. The sequence continues at coordinate 7,165 of CAVLAW010000040.1, forward strand.
TATCAACGTATACCAGTGGAGATACACCGGTGTCATCATCTCCGGTGCCCTCGGTGGTATCGGCGGATTTGCCTACATCGTTCCGTCCGTTACAACCTGGAACTTCGAAGTCGGCGTAGCCGGTGCCGGATTCCTTGCCCTCGCTGTTATGATCTTCGGTCAGTGGAAACCGTTCCACATCGCCGGAGCGGCCGTATTCTTCGCAGTATTCCGTTCCCTGGCAAACATTGCGGACTCCACCGTACTCTCCCATCTGGGACTGTCCAAGAACATTTACAGCATGATGCCGTTTATCGCATCCATGATTATTCTTGCCTTCACCTCCAAGAACTCCCAGGCTCCGAAAGCCGAAGGTATTCCGTACGATAAGGGCGCAAGATAATATGTAACTATTCAGAGCCATGTGAAATGGAAGAAAAAACTGCGAATCATGCTTGCATGAATGAGCAGTTTTTTCTGGAGTTTCATATAGCGAGCAGCCACATCGAGATGTGGCTCTGAATAGTTACAATCACAAAAGGCAGAGCCGTTAAAAATTCGAACCGTATTTTTCCGGCTCTGCCTTTTCTCTATCATTCTATATTGATCTAAGAAAGGAAAACATTATGCTGAACACCAAATTATTTGATCACACTATTTTAAAAGCTGACGCAACCGAAGCACAGGTTGCAAAGATCTGCGACGAGGCGCTTGCACACGATTTCGCTTCTGTCTGCGTCAACCAGTATTACACAAAATTCGTTGCTGAAAAACTCAAAGGCTCTGACGTCAAAGTCTGCACCGTTGTCGGCTTCCCTCTGGGCATGTCCGATACCCGTGTGAAGGCGTTTGAGACGAAAGCAGCCATCGAAGACGGTGCACAGGAAGTTGATATGGTCATCAATGTCGGTGCCCTCAAAGACGGCAAATACGACTTCGTACGCTCCGATATCCAGACCTTAAAAGAGGTATGCGGCAAGGACATCGTTCTGAAAGTCATTATCGAGACCTGCCTGCTGACCGATGAAGAGAAAGTAAAAGCATGCGAACTGGCAAAAGAAGCCGGCGCTGACTTCGTAAAGACTTCCACCGGATTTTCTACCGGCGGCGCAAAAGCTACTGACGTTGCCCTGATGAGAAAGACCGTAGGCCCGGATATGGGTGTAAAAGCTTCCGGCGGAATCCACAATGCAGATGAAGCACAGGCCATGGTAGATGCCGGCGCAACCCGTCTCGGAACAAGCGCAACACTGGCAATCATCGGATAAAAAGGAGTTTCTTATGGATACGATACTGATAGGAATTGCCGGAGGAACCGGCAGTGGAAAAACGACACTGGCAGACAAGCTGGTAGAAAGTTTTGGACGCGATGAAGTGAGCATTCTGCGCCATGACAACTATTACAAACGCCATGACGAGCTTTCTTATGAGGAGCGTACCAAATTAAATTACGATCATCCGGATGCCTTCGATACCGATCTGTTATGCGAACATATTCAGGAACTGAAAGCCGGAAAATCCATCGAGATGCCGCTTTACGACTACACGATCCACAATCGCTCAGACGAGACGGTTCTGGTGCATCCGGCCCCGGTTATCGTGCTCGAGGGCATTCTTCTCTTCGTTGAGAAAGAACTCTGCGATCTGATGGACATCAAAGTCTTTGTAGACACCGACGCGGACGTGCGCATTCTCCGCCGGATCATGCGCGACGTAAAAGAGCGCGGCCGTTCCCTGGACAGCGTCGTGACGCAGTACCTGACGACCGTAAAACCGATGCACGAGCAGTTCGTAGAGCCGAGCAAGCGCCGTGCAGACGTTATTATCCCGGAGGGCGGACAGAATACCGTCGCTCTCGAAATGCTGATTGAGCGGGTACGCAAGCATCTGAAACTGGTTCAGAGCCAATAAGCATAAACTACATAAGGATACAAAAAAAGCGATTGGAGTTTCATTTCCAATCGCTTTTTTCTTGGTATTTTTTAAATACTTTCCAGCTTTCCCTGCAGCCAGATCTGGCCTTTAAACCGTCTTCCGACCTCAGGTACACCGAATAAATCCTTTTCGTTGATACAGATGTCTATCGGCACATCATTGCAGTTCAGACTGAGTTCATACAGCCGCTCGTCCGTTGCCGTGTTCACGGTTGTATTCATCTCCACAATTTCACCCATCACGCTATACTGGTCGCATTCCAGACCGCTCGGCATGAAAAAGCTGTCCACAATAGAAAAGACATCTTCCTTCGTCAGACGCTGGGAAATCATGGCATACGTGTCGATATCATCCATGGTGAGACTTTCCATCGCATCTTCATCACCGTTTCTTGCAGCCGAGATCAGCGAGTTTTTCTGCTGTGTGCTGCGTCTCTCCTTCTCGACCTGTTCCGGATCTTTCTGCACCGGGAGCAGGATCATTCCGTCTTTTGCAAGGCCGGAAACGGAAAGAGGAAGTTTAAACGGCTGCAGCATGTTTTTCTGTCTCATTTCCAGATACTCCGCTGCATGCGTCAGATAGAAGATCATGGTGATGCCGAGCCGCATATCGTCACATGCTCCTGCAAACGATTCCTTGTCGGCATGGCGCTCCACCGATACTTCTTCGAAGGAGCTGATCTCGCCGCCCTCGAAGTACGGATAATAATATTCCATCTGGAACCGGTCGTTCTCATCAATTTCCCCACAGACTGTGATTCCGCAGTCATAGGCATATTCTTTCGAAAATTCAGCAAAAAGGTGGTGTTCTTCTGTTTCCACAATTTTTTTACGGTCGTAGTTTCCCACTACATCCCGAAGGAGTTTCTGAAGTTCCCCTGTTGTATCAATGTTTGAAAATCCAATTGATTTCAGATAAGCGTGCATAAGAACACCTCCTCTCAATCCTTGTTCTGTATTTTATTCTTATGCTTTTTTGTGTTTCGGGATCAGTTTCTCTTTTCCGCCCATGTACATACGAAGCACTTCCGGAATGTTTACGGTTCCATCTGCATTCAGGTTGTTCTCCAGGAATGCGATCAGCATACGCGGAGGTGCAACTACGGTGTTGTTCAGGGTGTGTGCCAGGTATTTCTTGCCGTCCTCGCCGTTGACACGGATTTTCAGACGTCTTGCCTGTGCGTCCCCCAGGTTGGAGCAGCTTCCTACCTCGAAGTATTTCTTCTGACGCGGGGACCATGCCTCAACATCGACAGATTTTACTTTCAGGTCAGCCAGGTCGCCGGAACAGCACTCCAGAGTACGAACCGGGATGTCCATGGAACGGAACAGGTCTACCGTGTTTTTCCACAGTTTGTCATACCACATCATGCTGTCTTCCGGTTTGCAGACAACAACCATCTCCTGTTTCTCGAACTGGTGGATACGGTAAACACCACGCTCCTCAATGCCGTGTGCTCCTTTTTCTTTCCGGAAGCACGGAGAGTAGCTGGTCAGGGTCAGAGGAAGTTTTTCCTCCGGGATGATGCTGTCGATGAATTTACCGATCATGGAGTGCTCGCTGGTTCCGATCAGGTACAGATCCTCGCCCTCGATTTTGTACATCATGGACTCCATCTCAGCGAAGCTCATAACGCCGTTTACAACGTTGCCGTGGATCATGAAAGGCGGTACACAGTAGGTGAATCCTCTGTCGATCATAAAGTCTCTTGCATAAGAAAGGATTGCGGAGTGGAGGCGTGCGATGTCACCCATCAGATAATAAAATCCGTTTCCGGCAACTTCTCTTGCTGCGTCCAGATCGATTCCGTCGAAGGACTCCATAATCTCGGTGTGATATGGGATTTCAAAATCCGGTACAACCGGCTCGCCGAAACGCTCTGCCTCTACGTTCTCGCTGTCATCTTTACCGATCGGTACGGAAGGATCGATGATGTTCGGGATAACCATCATGATCTTTTTGATTTCTTCTTCTACTTCTTTTTCTCTTGCGGAGAGAGCCTCGATGCGGGAACCGTCAACAGCTACCTGTTTCTTTACTTCCTCGGCCTCTTCTCTCTTACCCTGGCCCATCAGTGCACCGATCTGTTTGGAGATTTTGTTTCTCTTTGCACGGAGTGCTTCTACTTCCTGTTTGATGTCACGGTTCTCTTTGTCCAGCTCGATTACTTTATCAACCAGCTCCAGTTTCTGATCCTGGAATTTATTTCGGATATTCTGTTTTACAACTTCCGGGTTTTCTCTTAAAAACTTAATGTCTAACATAATTTCCTCCTAGTAGATCTTATCCCCCTCATATCTGGCGGGATTTTTTTCGTTTTTTCCAGCCTGGAGCTTTTGCCCGTTTTTCCCGCATTTATGCGGGTTTGGCGCGCTCCAGTACCATCATATAACAGTATATGCTTTTTTTCAAGCGTTCTTTCACGCTGTTTGCAAGTTCACCCGCGCCATTCGCAAAACCGCGCTTTCAGCGCTTTCCGCTGCTTCGCAGCTCCTTTTTGCTCATACCCTGGCGCTCCCTTCGTGCATTCATAGAGACAGATTTTCATGCGAGCATGAAATCTGTCTCCACGAATGCACGAGTGAACTTTTGCCCTACATCAGATCAATCGAATTCATCGTGATCGCCTGGCGCAGTGCGTCGATTTCCTCGGCGCTCAGCATAATATAGGACTCGCCTTTTACGATCTCTTTCAGATATAAAAAGCAGTTGTCCCGGCTGTGGATGGCATTCAGAATGAAGCCGGTATTTTCTTTGTCGAGCATTGCCAGTGCAAAACTCATCTTTCCGCCTACATCGTCAAACGCATCGTATTTTACGATTCCGTATTTGTTCAGCGTCATGCCCTGGATCTTTTTCAGATCCGCAAGGTTCTTCTTCGTCAGTTCTTCCTGCTTCGTCAGCTTGTCAATTTCCTTGAACCTCTGGTGAAACAGCTTTTCAAGTGACTGGGCATCTTTTCCCTTCATAAAGCTTCTGTACTTCTGGTTCAGTCTGCTCAGACGCAGTGACATGCTGACCGTCATAATCATCATCACGATAATCAGTACAATCAGAAGAAGTACAACAACGCCGAGGTCAATGCCTGCCTTATTAAATAAATCGCTCATTATTCTACCTCTTACTGTATTGATTCAAACAGATCCATAATTCTCTCGAGTTCTTCCTGGGAATAATACTCGATCTCGATCTTTCCTTTGTGCTTTGCTCCGCGGTGAATGGAAACCTTGGTGCCGATGATTCTCTTGATTTTTTCTTCCAGATTCTCGTAGATAGCTTCCTCTTCCAGATTGACTTTCTTTTCTTTTTTCACCTTTGGATTCATAATCTCTTTGACCAGACGCTCGGTTTCTCGGACACTGAGTTTTTCGTCAAAGATTTTCATTGCTGTATTGTACTGGAGTTCTTTGTCTTCCAACGCCAGCAGGGTACGCACATGACCGGTTGTCAGCATTTCATCGACAACCATCTGCTGTACTCTGTCGTCCAGTTTCAGGAGACGCATCGAGTTGGTAACCGCCGTTCTGCTCTTGGAAACGCGCTCTGCAATTTCGTCCTGGCGAAGATGGAACTCTTCCATCAGGCGTTTGTAGGCATGTGCCTCCTCAATCGGGTTCAGGGATTCTCTCTGAATATTTTCAATCAGAGAAATCTCTACGACTTCCTGCTCGGTGAAATCTTTGATGATGACCGGCACTTCTTTGATTCCGGCGAGTTTTGCAGCTCTCCATCTCCGTTCCCCTGCGATGATCTCATAGTAATCATCCTTTTTCTGCACCAGAATCGGCTGCAGAACGCCAAACTGTTTGATGGACTCTGAAAGTTCGATCAGGCCGTCCTCGTCAAAGAATTTTCGCGGCTGTTCGCGGTTCGGCTCGATTTCGGAGATTTTCACTTTCATCTCGACTGGTTTTTCGACAACTTTTTCAACGACCTTCTCGACTACCTTGATCTCCGGTTTTGCCGGTTTCTCTTTTGCTTCTGCTTTGGCCGAATGTCCCGGTGAAATCAGGGAATCCAGCCCCTTGCCTAAGCCTCCTCTTCTCGCTGCCATTACTCTTCATCCTCCCTGTGAATCACTTCGTCTGCCAGGAGACGGTAGCTCTCTGCACCGGTGGAGCGCTTATCGTAATAGTTGATCGGCATTCCATAGCTCGGTGCCTCCGCAAGGCGGACGTTTCTCGGGATAATGGTTTTGTAGATGTTCTGATCCAGGCTGTCTTTTACGTTTTCGACTACCTGCAGAGAAAGATTGGTTCTTGCATCGTACATGGTAAATACCACGCCCTCCATCTCCAGATCCGGATTCAGGCGCTCCTGTACCAGCTCGATCGTATGCATTAACTGGGATAATCCCTCCAGTGCGTAATATTCACACTGAATCGGCACCAGAACGGTGTCGGCGGTGGTCATCGCGTTAATTGTCAGCATATTTAAGGATGGCGGACAGTCGATAATGATAAAGTCGTACTGATCGCGGACCTGATCGATTGCATTTTTCAGGATAAATTCTTTGTCTTCCACCCCGATCAGCTCGATTTCCGCTCCGGCCAGATTGACATTGGAAGGGATGAGGGAAAGATTGTCAAATTTCAGAGGGATGATACAGTCCTCTAGCTTTGACTCTCCAAGAAGCAGTTCATAGATAGTATTTTCTACTTCATTTTTCTCTACTCCCATTCCGCTGGTGGTATTTCCCTGCGGGTCCATATCAATGGTCAGAACTTTTTGTCCCATTTCTCCCAGACAGGAAGAAAGGTTAATTGCGGTGGTAGATTTACCTACGCCGCCTTTCTGGTTGGCAATTGCAATTGTTCTTCCCAAAATATGTATTGCCTCCTTTCATCTTTTTGTTTTCCATTTGCAGTTTTTCCGTTTTACAGGAAATGACCTGCCGGCATTTTTCGGAAAACTTGATTTATGCGGCAGGTGTTCAGGCATATTATATAAGAAGAAAGTTCCTTTTTCTATGCCAGTATATCTGAGGATTTCTTCAGATTCTAACTCAAAATTGCCCCAAATTGGGACAAAGATATTTTATCATACTACGCCGGATTTTACTACTGGAAATGTTTCACGTGAAACATTTTCTGCATTTTTGCATGATTGGGAAGTATGAAACACATGAAAATTGGAGATTTTTGGTGATGTTTCACGTGAAACATTTTAAAAAACGCTGTTTTGCAGCGGGTTTTTCCTGTTTTTATGCTGTTTGGACGGCTTTTTGAGCGTTTTTCAGCACTGTTTTGGTGTTTTTGAAGTTTTTCAAGGATTTTACTGGTGCCAGAGAGCGTTTTTCTGTTTCACACTGTTTTTATCGAATGCTTCACGTGAAACATTTTGATTTTTAACGTTTTCAGGGTACAAACATGCAGGAAAGGTAGTTCTTTAGTCGTTCAATGTTCTTTTTTCGAAAATTCAGGGCGATTGAGGAGAAAATCACTCCGCCGAGGTGTTATTGTGTTATTGTATCTCGAACAGCATTCAAAATGTTTATAATTATTCCAGAATCTGTAAAAATTCCTTCATTTGTATGCAAAATGTGTTTTTATTCATTCGTGTGCAGTTTTCCCATCTTTCACTTGTTTTTTTCAAATTTTCAACGTTTTTTCTTTATTATTCATCAGTAAGAGAGATAATCCGTGAGACATCCTGTTTTTCATTTTTTTGCTCTTTTCATACTATTTTTTATTGATTTTCTCCATTTTTCAGACCAGGCAGCATTTTTTCTGCTTTTTATCGCTTTATTTGATTTCGCTGTCACTTTTCTGCTTTTTATGGTTTTAACATTTTTTCTCTTTTATACCTGTTTTCCACCCCCCTCCCTTTTCCTGGCTTGCTTTTTTCTTTTTTTTGCATACAATTTTACGTTTTCCTCATTTATCAACGCTTTTTATCCCCTCTCTCTGTTTTTTTACCCCTTACCGCTATTTTTTCATCGCCTTCTCCCCTTTCGCTGCTTCTCTCACCTGTTTTTTTCGTTTTTTTCGCCCATACCTTACTGCATTTACCTCTTTTCAACCGTTTTTCGCCTTTTCTCCGCTTATTTTTATATTTTTTGCTGTTTTTCGCCTCTTCCGCCTTTACACCCCACTTTTTGCCATTTTTCGGCTTTTCTCCGCTTTTTCGCTTCTACTTATGTCACTCTCTCAGTCTCGTTTTTTACG
>CAVLAW010000041.1:0-13288 GCA_963661155.1 Tidjanibacter massiliensis
AAGAATGATGTATAGTATTTGCGAGAGGCACCTTCTTTCGTGAATGTTATAAATGGTTGTTTGGATACTTTCATTATACAACATACGCGAATCAAGATGTCTCTCTTTTTGTGCAAAATCACGAACTTGCTCATTTATAGGAAAGAAATCAAAAACAGACCAAAATCCGGCGCGGCACTGCCTTGTGCCGGTACCGGATCTTTTCTCGGTGCGGATATTTTCTTTTTTGGGAACTATTTTCTATAAAAAGTCTTTCAGTTTTTCCATGTTGTGCTCTTCAAATTTCCGCAGTTTCTCCATCAGATCCCGGATTTTCGGGTCTGCGTCATCGTATTGCCGGTACTTCTGGATTGCCTCCACGATGCCCATGCTGCTTCCTGTAATCAGCATGCTGGCGATGTGCGAAGCGGACTGATCCGTGATTGTCTGCAGGTTTATCATAAAATACGTGCGTGCTTTCTCCATCATGCCAAGGCCTTTTTCGTCGTATCCATGTTCATTCAACAACTCCTTTGCCGCCTGGTGAAATTCCTCGTAGCCCTGAAACTGGGTTTTCAGATGTTCTTTTAACTCTTTGTCCTCGACCACGCCGACCAATTGCCGGATCGTGTCAACGCCCATCTGGGAGTTCTGGTAAATAAAGTTTAAAAGCTCTGCATCTCCACTCATTGTGTTGTGCCCCTTTCTTTGGTGGTTTCATGAGAGAGTATTGCCAGGTTTTCCAGCAGATATACCTCAGAAAAGCAGAGATTTTTTCGCAAATGAGAGAGTTATTCAATTTGGAACTTTTGCTTGCAGTTTTGCAGGAGTGTGGTAAAGTATTAGAGGAGACGAATTTTAGCGGGGACAGAAAAGTTTGGTCTGTTTCGCCGCGTTCAGAAAGAGGATAGAAAATTATGCTGAAAAAAATTGGAAGAAACGACTACTGCTGGTGCGGCAGCGGAAAGAAGTACAAAGACTGCCATCTGGCATTAGACGAGAAAATCAATTCCTATAAGTTAAAGGGCTGGAAAATTCCGCCGAGAAAAATCATCAAACGTCCGGATCAGATCGATGGAATCCGTGAGAGCGGTCTTGTAAACATCGCCGTTCTGGACTACGTGGCTGAAAACATTCACGCAGGCATGAGCACCGAGGATATCGACCGTCTCGTTGCAGAGAAAACAAAAGAGCTGGGCGGAATCGCTGCACCGCTGAACTACGAAGGATTTCCAAAGAGCGTGTGCACATCGATCAACGACGCCGTATGCCACGGCATCCCGAATGAGGAAGAGATTCTGCAGGACGGAGACATTATCAACGTCGATGTTTCTACCATTTATAAAGGATATTTCTCCGATTCTTCCCGTATGTTCTGCATCGGCGACGTAGACGATGTTTCGAAGAAGCTGGTTGAGGATACCTTAAAAGCCGTACAGCTTGGACTCTCCGAAGTACGCCCGTTCAACCGTCTCGGCAATGTCGGAGCCATCATCAATGAGTTCGCACAGAGCCAGGGCTACAAAGTTGTCCGCGACATCGGCGGCCACGGCGTCGGCCTGGAGTTCCACGAGGATCCGTTCGTCAGCTACGTCACAAGACGTGACACCGGAATGCTGCTCGTACCAGGTATGGTATTCACCATCGAGCCGATGATCAACCTCGGAACCGACGAAATCTTCATCGACGCCGACAACGACTGGACCGTCTACACCGAAGACGGCGCACCGTCAGCGCAGTGGGAAGTTACCGTTGCAGTAACAGAAGATGGATATGAGGTGCTGGCGTACTAAGTAACGCATAGAAATAAAAAGCTGTGTCTGTGGAAGAAACTATTTTCCAGAGCCACAGCTTTTTCTTTGATGTCAGAGAAAAAGAGGTTGCATAATAGCGGGAAATACAATTATAATAAAACTACCGAAAGAAACAGGAAAGCGACAGAGAGGAGGAATATTATGCCGGCAAGTACCAGAAATTTATTGGATCAATATACCAAAATACTTCAGAAGATTTATGGAAGTCATTTAAGAAGCGTTATTCTATATGGGTCGTATGCAAGGGGCGACTACAGGGCGGATTCCGACATAGATATCATGATTCTTCTGGATCTGTCAGATCTGGATATTAAACAGTACCGCCATGAATTGTCCGGAGAAACCTTTGATTTTAATATGGATCACAATCTTGACATTAAACCGATTGCGAAAAGCCAGCAGCATTTCCAGAACTGGGTAGACGTATATCCGTTTTATGCCAATGTAAAAAAAGAGGGGGTAAAATTATTTGACGCAGCTTGATGAAAAAGGTACGCAGAGAGATCTGGTTCTGTATCGGATCGAAACGGCAAAAAGCGATATTAAAGCAGCAGAGATTCTTTTGCAGGCAGAAGAGTTTCGTGGGGCGAATAACAGAGCGTACTATGGAATTTATCATGCGGTATCTGCAATTCATGCGCTGGATGGAAATGCATATAAAAGACACAAAGATGCTTTGGCAAATTTCAATAAGAATTATGTAAAAACAGAGATCTTTCCGAGAAAGCTGGGAAAAAAGATTGTTGAATCGGAAGAGATCCGGCATGCAAGTGATTATGATGATTTTTACATTGCGACACGGGAAGAGGCAGAGGAGCAGATTGAAACAGCAAAGGAACTGGTAACTCGGGTAGAAGCATATGTGCAGATAAGATGGGTGCAGGAAGAAAAATAAAACCAGTCTGGATTATTTAAAAACATTTTTGCGGACAGAAAAAAACGGCGTCTGCAAAAATGTTTTTGTGCTGTTATATGTCAAAAAGAGAAAAGGGAGAGGATTATGCTGGATTTGGAACAGGAGATGAGCCGGTGCCGGGTTTGTCCGCGTGAGTGCCGGGTGGATCGGGAGCATGGAAAAACGGGATATTGTAAGACACCGGCCGGGATTGTGGCGGCGCGGGCGGCGCTGCATTTCTGGGAGGAACCTTGTATTTCCGGGACGACGGGGTCGGGGACGGTTTTCTTTTCCGGATGCAATCTGCGGTGCGTCTACTGCCAGAATCACAATATCGCGGAGATGGAGAGCGGAAAGGCGATCTCGATTGGGCGGCTTGCGGAGATTTTTCTGGATCTGCAGGCGCAGAAGGCGAACAACATCAACCTCGTGACGCCGAGCCACTATGCGCTGCAGATCCGGGAGGCACTTCTTCTGGCGAAAGAGAAGGGACTTACCGTGCCGATTGTCTATAACTGCGGCGGGTATGAGAGCGTGGAGGCATTGCAGGCGCTTGACGGGCTGATCGATATTTATCTGACAGATTTTAAATATATGGACTCATCCCTTGCAAAAGCATACTCTCGTGCGGAGGATTACCCCGAGGCGGCAAAACGGGCGCTCGCGGAAATGGTGCGCCAGACAGGCGAGGCAGTGTTTGCTGAGGACGGTTTGATGAAAAAAGGTGTGATTGTGCGCCATTTATTGCTGCCCGGTGCTGTGAAAAATGCGAAGGCTGTGGTAAAATACGTCTATGAGACGTATGGTGATACCGTCTGGCTGAGCCTCATGAGCCAGTACACGCCGCTTCTGCAGGTGGAAAATATAGTGCCGCTGAACCGGAAAACGACGAAGCGGGAGTATGAGCGCCTGCTGGACTATATGTTTTCGCTCGGCGTCACCAACGCCTTTTTACAGGAAGGCCCGGTGGCCGAGGAGAGCTTCATTCCGGAGTTTGACGGAAGAGGAATTTAAAAACAAACGAACTTTATAATACGAGGAGGAAAAACTTTTGAGCAACGCAGTTGTAACACTGAAAAAAGGAGAGGGCCGCGCCTTAAAACAGGGTGGAGCCTGGATTTTTGATAATGAGATCGCTTCGATTTTAGGAGCCTATGAGAATGGAGACATCGTGCTGGTGCGCGACTTCGACGGATACCCGATGGGACGCGGATTCATCAACGAGCATTCCAAAATCCGCATCCGCATGATGACAAGAAACATTGACCAGGAAATCGATGAGGAATTTCTTCGGAAACGAGTGCAGGATGCCTGGGATTACCGGAAGAAAGTCACTGACACCTCGAGCTGCCGCCTGATCTTCGGTGAGGCAGATTTCCTGCCGGGACTCGTTGTCGATAAATTCTCAGATGTGCTGGTCGTACAATCGCTGGCACTTGGCATTGACAAGATGAAAATGACCATCATCCGCCTGTTAGAAGAAGTTCTGGCAGCGGACGGCATCAAGATCCGCGGTGCCTTCGAGCGAAGCGATGCAAAAGTGCGCGAGCAGGAGGGCATGGAGCGCGTGAAAGGCTTCCTCTCCGAGCCATTTGACACCAGCGTGGAGATCGTGGAGAACGGCGTTCATTACTTCGTGGATGTCAAAGACGGACAGAAAACAGGCTTCTTCCTGGATCAGAAATACAACCGTCTGGCCGTGCAGAAACTCTGCAAGGATGCGAGAGTCCTCGACTGCTTTACCCATACTGGATCGTTTGCGCTGAATGCGGCATACGCAGGAGCAAAAGAAGTCATCGGTGTCGACGCATCGGAGCTCGGCGTGGAGCAGGCAAGAAAGAACGCAGAATTAAATAGTCTGCAGAACGTGGCATCCTTCGTCTGCGAAGATGTCTTTGAACTGCTGCCTCGTCTCGAAAAAGAAGGCGAAAAATTCGACGTTGTCATCCTCGACCCGCCGGCATTCACAAAATCGAGAAACTCCATCAAAAATGCCATCAAGGGCTACCGCGAAATCAACCTGCGCGGCATGAAGCTGGTCAAAGACGGCGGCTACCTGTGCACCTGCTCGTGCTCCCACTTCATGGACTACGAACTCTTCACCAAAACCATCAACCAGGCAGCGCACAACGTTCACAAACGCCTCCGCCAGGTAGAATACCGCACCCAGGCGCCGGATCATCCGATTCTGTGGGCGGCGGATGAGTCATATTATCTCAAGTTCTACATCTTCCAGGTCGTGGATGAAAAATAAAGAAAAATGAGGAGGGCAGACAGGATGTGGATTTCACCAGACAATCAAAAGTTCCGTTACACCGGAAGAATCGACTGGAGTGATGCGAAAGCGCCGGTGTGGGTGTTTCCGTGTACTTCGGTTCAGATGCGGGTGACGGGATCGGTGCTTAAGATTCATGTGAAAAATGAAAATGCTTACTGGGAAAATTATCTTGGATGTATCGTGGATCAGGTGCAGAGCTGCTGTTATCTGAAAAACGAAGGGGAAACGGTGTGGGAGCTTGCGCTGCCGGAGAATGAGACGGGAGTGCATGACAACACTCCTCGGTCACGATGCCGCGTGGGATCGTGCGATCGGAGAAGTTGTGGACAAGATGGCAGATGACCACATCACGCATTACCTTTTCAAACGAAATGGATGCGGAACAAAAGGCCACCTGCGGATCCCGGAGGCAAGTGAAATGGCAGTGGAGCTGTCCGCGTATATTGAAAGTCTGCATGTGGAAGGCTGGGAAGCCTGAATATAAGAAAAAGAAAGAGACACAAAGCAGTGCAGGAAAAATCCTGCGCTGTTTTTTTGCGGAAAGTTGTGTTATAGTAGAGCTATGTATAAGGAAATCAGAAGAAAGGGGATCAGATCAATGACCGAATCAACACCCCATACCCCAAAGAAAAAGCACTCCCGCCAGACCGCCACAAGCTGTGAGTCGTGCGGCAACTTCGTGTATGATGAGGATTATGAGTGTTACACCTGCGAGGTCGATCTTGATGAGGATGAGATGGCGCGATTCTTGCAGGATAAATTTTATAACTGTCCTTACTACCAGCTCGGTGACGAGTATCGGATTGTGAGAAAGCAGATGTAGGCAGGCAATGCGTCCGGCATGTATGCTGCGGCGTTTGTGATAAAAGAACAGGAGGACTTTTACGATGAACAATGAAGTATTAACCGCAATCAAAACAAGAAGAAGCATCCGCAAATACAAAGCGGAGCAGATTACCGATGAGCAGCTCGATGCAATTCTGGAAGCCGGTACGTATGCGGCAACCGGCATGGGAAAACAGTCGCCGGTGATTGTTGTGGTACAGAAGCCGGAGCTGATCGCAAAACTTTCCAAAATGAATGCAGCCGTCATGGGCACCACTGCTGATCCGTTCTACGGCGCACCGACCGTTCTCGTCGTGCTTGCCGATCCGGAGCGCGGAACATATGTGGAGGATGGATCACTTGTCATGGGCAATCTGATGCTGGCAGCACATGCCGTTGGTGTAGATTCCTGCTGGATTCACCGTGCCAAAGAAGAGTTTGAGAGTGAAGAAGGAAAAGCCCTCTTAAAAGAGTGGGGCATCCCGGAGCGCTACGTGGGTGTCGGTCACTGCATTTTAGGCTACCGTGACTGCGAATACCCGGAAGCAAAAGAAAGAAAAGCAGATTATATCGTAAGAGTATAAAGAAAGCTCTGTAAGAAACGGCCCCGGGACAGACGGCGGATTTCACTGGTGCCAGGAGATTCGCAAAGTCTCCAAAGTGCCGGTGATTTTTCTTTCTTCGGCGTCCGACAACATGAGCATCATCATGGCCGTCAACATGGGCGGCGATGATTTTATCGCAAAGCCGTTCGACTTAAGCGTCTTGACCGCCAAAGTCCAGGCAATGCTCCGCAGAACCTACGAGTTTGCCGGAACCGCAAATCTGCTCGAACACCGCGGCGCCATTCTGCTCGGTGTGCTGCTGTACCGCCTTCTGTTTCAGGTGCTGATGAAGCTGACCGGACTCAAAGGAACGATCCGTTTTGCGTTCAGCACAAAGGCGGCAGGAATGACAGCGGCATTGTTCGGAATTATCTTCCTGATCAATTTTCTCTTAAGTCTCCGACAAATCCACGTATCGCAGCCGGTGGAACTGCTGCACGGCGAGGCCGAGGGAGAGCGAGAGCCGAAAACGAAGTTTCTGACGGCGCGGGCGTATTACAAAATTGTGGAATAGATGACGCGCGAATGTGTACTTTTTTTCGTACATGGAAGCGGGTTTGAAAAAAACTTAACAAAAAGAAAAACATCCGATGCAGAGGTTTTGAGGTTCTGTGTCGGATGTTTTTGTTCGTACTATTTATAGATGCCGTTGATGGTGACTTTGAAAAGTGCTTCTTTTCCGTTGAGCTCTTCTTTGCCGTAGTCCTCCGGGAAGGTGACGGTCACGTCCACGCTGTCGCCCGGGTGATGACCGATGAGCTGGTCTTCAAAGTCATCAATATAACTGTGAGAACCGATTACAAGATCAGCACCATTGCCCTTTGTGTTTCCGCCCTGGAATTCCACGCCGTCGATCGAGCCGACATAGTCGATATTGACGGTATCGCCGTCCTCGATGGTGAGGGAAGAGTCGGTCTGAAGGGAGGCAGAAGCCGAAGTGGAGGCTGATGAGGCGGAAGCGGTCGATGAAGAGGAAGTATCGTCAGATGCGCTTTCCGATGAGAGACGTTTGGAATCCATCACACTGGCGATGATGAGGACGACGATCACCAAAATAATCAGCATCGGTCCGGCATAGCTCCATACCTTTTTGTGGTGCGCCACTTTTGCCTCATGCTCCCGCTCTTTTGCCCGCCGCTCCTGCGCGGCTTTTCTGTTTTCTTTCTTCATAATATAAAATCTCCTTTACGTTTTACGATCACGATCGTATTTGATACTGTCGATCATATCATAAAAGTATGGCAAAAGTGTGAAAAAAATAACATGATCCAACATTGTAAATTATCAAAAATGACGATATAATGAGTGCAAGTGAGCTAAATGAAAATTTATTTTCATTTAACGAACGACGAATGGCGCTTACGCGGAAGCGTAAGATAATGAGTGCAAGTGAGAAAAAGTAGCAAGAGGGGATGAGTAAAATGGATGATTGGAGTATTTTTAAGACGACGACATCCGAACCCAAACGTCTCCGCGGGGCTCTTTCTGGCTATTTCAAAACACCAGATTTATCGGAAGAACAGCGCTCCGCCTATGTAACATATCTGCAGAAACGAATCCGTCCCGCCGTCGAAACCCTGATCCGCGAGGAGAATCTCCCGAGCCGGGAAGCGATCCTCAAAACCGGCTGGCTGTCCGATCAGGACCGAAAACGTTTTCTCAACCTTGCGGCCGACCAGCAGAAATGGGAAGCCTTTCACATTCTCCTGAATCGGAACTCACACCGTCCGATGCAGGAGAATACGGAAAGCAAAGAGGCGAAAAGTCTGGAAAATGAATAAGAACAAGGAGAAGGAGACCTACATGAATTATAAAATGATTCTGCAGTACGACGGCACACGATACAACGGCTGGCAGAAGCAGGGAAATACCGACAATACGATTCAGGGCAAGCTTGAAACGCTGCTTTCCCGGATTGCCGGAGAGCCGGTCGAGGTCCACGGCGCGGGCAGAACCGATGCCGGTGTCCATGCGGCGGGACAGGTTGCAAATGCAAAGTTCCATACGGAGTTGTCCGATGAAGAACTTCTGCAGACGATCAACCATTATCTGCCGGAGGATATCGAGGTCACAAGCCTGACACGGATGCCGGAGCGCTTTCACAGCCGCCTGAATGCGGTGGAGAAAACGTATGAATACCGGATTGTACTGGACGGCGGAAAGCATGTCTTCGGGCGGAAATACCTCTATTTCCCGGAAGCACCGCTCGATGTCGAAAAGATGAAAGAAGCCGCAGCGGCCTTCATCGGAACGCACGATTTTAAAAGCTTCTGCGCCAACAAGCGCATGAAAAAATCAACGGTGCGGACCATCACCAAGATTGATTTCCGCGAGGAGAGCGGCATCCTGACGATTTCGTACACCGGAACCGGATTCCTCTACCACATGGTGCGGATCCTGACCGGAACCATCGTCGAAGTGGGACTGGGAAAACGGGATGCATCGTCGACGACGGAAATCTTAAAAGCAGAGAACCGCGAATGCGCCGGATTTCTGGCACCGGCGGGAGGCCTTGTATTAAAAGAAGTAAAATATGAAGAAGGCAATGATTAGCCCGTAAAAAGGCTGTGAATTGATAAATGCAACAGAGAAAAAAGAAAGGATGAGGTGAAAAGCATGTTTCAGAAGAAAAGAAATACTTTTCATGGCGGCGTTCACCCGTATGAGGGAAAAGAACTCTCCAAGGACAAACCGATTGCACAGGTGCAGCCGGGAAAACTACTGTATTATGCCGTGTCGCAGCACATCGGCGCGCCTGCCGCACCGATCGTACAAAAAGGCGATCACGTAAAGGCGGGACAGAAAATCGCGGAGGCGGGAGGCTTTGTATCCGCTCCGGTTTATGCGTCCGTTTCGGGTACCGTAAAGGGAATCGAAAAGAAGATTTCCTCCGGCGGATCCCTGGTGGACTGCATCGTCGTGGAGAACGACGGACTGTATGAAAAAGAAGTATTTGAGGAATGCCCGCACTGGGAAAAACTCGACGGCGACACGATCCGGAACAAGATCAAAGAGGCCGGAATCGTCGGAATGGGAGGCGCCGGTTTCCCGACCCACGTCAAAGTATCCCCGAAAGATCCATCGGCAATCGATCACATTCTCGTCAACGGCGCAGAGTGCGAGCCGTATCTGACGAGCGATTACCGCAGAATGCTCGAACAGCCGGAGACAGTCATTGGCGGCTTAAAAATCATGCTTCAGATGTTTCCGAAAGCAAAGGGAGTTATCTGCATCGAGGATAATAAACCAGACTGTATCGCAAAATTCCGGGAACTGCTGGTTCCGGATGACAATATCGAAGTGCTGGAACTTAAAACAAAGTACCCGCAGGGCGCCGAGCGTATGCTGATCTATGCGGCAACGGGACGTAAAGTCAATTCCTCCATGCTGCCGGCGGATGCAGGCTGTATCGTGGACAATATCGATACCGTAACTGCGATCTATCGCGCCGTCCGCTATGGCGAACCGCTGATGAGCCGCATCGTCACGGTAACGGGAGACGCCGTACAGAACCCATGCAACTTTGAAGTGCCGGTCGGCATGCTCTTATCCGAACTTCTGGAGCAGGCGGGCGGCCTGAAAAACGAGGCAGCCAAGATCATCTGCGGCGGCCCGATGATGGGAAAAGCCCTGTTTACGATGGATGTACCGGTCACAAAGACGACTTCCGCACTGACCTGTCTTACCGAGGATGAAGTATCCGCGCTGGCACCGACTGCCTGCATCAACTGCGGCCGTTGCGTTTCTGTCTGTCCCGGCCAGGTTCTTCCGGCCCGCCTTTCCGTTTTTGCGGAGCACGGCGAGGAAGAGAAGTTCCTGAAATACGGCGGAATGGAGTGCTGCGAATGTGGCTGCTGTTCCTTTATCTGCCCGGCAAGACGTCCGCTGACGCAGGAGATCAGCTCGATGCGTAAAGTGCTTCTGGCAAAGAGAAAGAAGAAATAGGGGGACATAACAAATGAATGGATTATTACACGTATCATCTTCCCCGCACGCACGGTCCAAGGTGACGACGGACAAAATTATGTTTGCCGTACTGCTTGCCCTTGCCCCGGCAGCCTGCGTGGGAATCTGGAATTTCGGCCTGCGGGCGCTGCTTCTTATTGTGATTTCAATGGCGGTCTGTCCCCTGACGGAATATCTGTATGAAAAAGGAATGAAAAAACCAGTGACGATTGCCGACGGCAGCGCGCTGGTAACCGGCCTTCTGCTGGCAATGAACATGCCGGTACAGGCCCCTCTTTGGATACCGGTGATCGGCGGTGTGTTTGCGATTCTCGTCGTAAAACAGCTCTTCGGCGGCCTTGGCCAGAACATTATGAACCCGGCACTGGCAGGAAGATGCTTCCTCCTGATTTCGTTCCCGGGTCACATGACCAACTTTGCCGCTCCGGCAGCCGCACATCTTGTGGATACCGTATCCGGTGCAACACCGCTTGCCGCAGCAAAAGCAGGAGAGCAGGTGAACTTACTGTCCATGTTCCTTGGAAATACAACAGGAACGATTGGTGAGACTTCCGCGCTTGCCCTTCTGATCGGCGGAATTTTCCTTGTCTGCATCCATGTGATCGATCTCAACATTCCGTTGATCTACATCGGAACCGAGCTTTTATTTGCCCTGATTTTCGGTGGCCACGGATTTGACATCAACTTCCTTGGTGCGCACCTGTTCGGCGGCGGTCTGATGCTCGGCGCCTGGTTCATGGCAACCGATTATGTAACGCGTCCGATTACCAAGAAAGGCCAGTACGTTTACGCTGTTATTTTAGGTCTTCTGACCGGCGTATTCCGTATCTTTGGCAATTCGGCGGAGGGAGTTTCCTACGCCATCATCTTTACCAACCTTCTGGTTCCGCTCATTGAGCGTGTGACCTTCCCGGTTGGATTCGGAAGAGGAGGCCGGAAGAAAGCATGAATAAGATTATCAAAAATGCACTGATTCTTGCGGCGATCACACTGATTGCCGGACTGCTTCTCGGTGCGGCACATCAGGTAACCCTGGAGCCGATCCAGAAGCAGCAAGAGAAAGAAAAACAGGAATCTTGCCAGAACGTATTCCCGGAGGCAGCTTCCTTTGAAGAAGTAACGATGAGCGATGCAGAAAAAGCAGAGCTTGCGGCAGCACTGATCGGCCACGATTTCACTGCGCAGACGATCGACGAGCTGCTGCTCGCAAAAGACGCATCCGGTGCGACGATCGGTCTGGTTGAGATCATCTCCACGACCGAAGGTTATGGCGGCGGCATGCAGTTTTCGATGGGAATTGCATCGGACGGAACGACAAAAGGAATTTCCTTCCTGTCACTTTCCGAGACGGCCGGCCTTGGTATGCGTGCCGACACGGATGATTTCAAAAATCAGTTCGAGGATAAAAATGTAGAAGCATTCGCCTACACAAAATCCGGCGCATTTGCAGACAATGAAATCGATGCGTTAAGCGGCGCAACCCTGACGACAAACGCGGTGACAAACGGCGTCAATGCAGGAATCTGCTGCTTTAATTACTGTAACGAATCCGGTCTTCTTTCCGGAGAAGGAGGAAACTCATGAGAAAAGACACGCCGCTGGAACGGCTTTATAACGGTATCATAAAAGAAAATCCGACGTTCGTCATGATGCTGGGCATGTGTCCGACGCTTGCGGTTACAACCTCCGCCAAGAACGGTATCGGCATGGGCCTTGCAACAATGGTCATCCTGACCGCTTCCAACCTGATGATTTCCCTGCTTCGGAAAATCATCCCGGACGGCGTCCGTATGCCGGCTTACATCGTTGTCGTAGCATCGTTCGTAACCATCGTAGAATTTTTAATGGAAGGTTTTATCCCGGCACTTTATTCGGCACTTGGCATTTACATCCCGCTGATCGTTGTAAACTGTATCATTCTGGGACGTGCCGAGGCATACGCCGGAAAACACGGCCCGATTCCGTCGCTGTTTGACGGTATCGGCATGGGCCTTGGATTTACCGTAGGCCTGACTTTAATCGGTATGTTCCGTGAGCTGATCGGAGCCGGAACTCTGTTCGACATTCAGGTAATGCCGGGCGTTTACGAGCCGATCAATATCTTCATCATGGCGCCGGGTGCCTTCCTCGTACTGGCAATGCTTGTTGCTGCACAGAACCGCATCAAACGGAAAAAATCAGAGAAGACCGGAAAACCGGCTGTCCCTGCAGAAGAGACCGGCTGTATGGCATGTGCCAATAAGGCATACTGCCAGGCTGTCAAAGGAAAGGAGGAAGCAAAATGAAAGAACTGATTTTAATTGCCATCGGTGCTGCACTGGTCAACAACGTTGTTTTAAGCCAGTTCCTCGGCATCTGTGCTTTCCTCGGTGTTTCCAAAAAGATGGACACAGCAGCCGGCATGGGCGGAGCCGTTGTTTTCGTCCTCACGATCTCCTCGTTTGTGACGAGCCTGATCTACAAATTTATTCTTGCTCCGGCTGATCTTGATTATCTGAAAACGATTGTCTTTATTCTCGTCATCGCGGCGCTGGTACAGCTCGTTGAGATGTTCCTGAAAAAGACAATCCCGTCTCTGTACAAGGCACTCGGTGTTTATCTGCCGCTGATCACGACGAACTGCGCCGTGCTCGGTGTGGCACTCATCAACGTACAGAAGGATTACACGATTCTGCAGGGAACGGTTTACGGTCTTGCAACGGCGATCGGATTTACGATTGCGATGGTGCTGATGGCCGGCCTGCGGGAAAAAATGGAATACAACGATATCCCGGAGTCATTTAAAGGAATGCCGATCGTTCTTCTGACGGCAATGCTGATGTCGATGGCATTTATGGGATTTTCCGGAATGATCTAGGAGGAAGAAAGAGATGAATGGTATTTTAGCAGCCACCATGATGGTGGGCGGAACCGGTCTCCTGATAGG
>CAVLAW010000041.1:13298-14964 GCA_963661155.1 Tidjanibacter massiliensis
CCTGATAGGTATTCTCTTAGGAATCGCCGGAAAGAAGTTTCATGTGGAAGTAGATGAGCGCGAGACGAAGGTCCGTGAAGCGCTGCCGGGCAATAACTGCGGCGGCTGCGGTTATCCGGGCTGCGATGGTGCGGCTGCGGCAGTCGTAAAGGGCGAAGCCCCGATTTCGGTCTGTCCGGTCGGCGGTGCCCCAGTTGCATCGGCAATCGGAGCCATCATGGGACAGGAAGCCGGTGTGCAGGAGCGCAAAAAAGCGGTCGTACGGTGCGCCGGTACGTGTGAAGTGGCAAAGAACAAATATGAGTACACGGGTGCAAGGGACTGTTCCTATGCAGGATTCGTACCGGGCGGCGGTCCGAAGAGCTGCGGAAATGGATGTCTTGGTTTTGGAAACTGTGTGAAGGCATGTAAGTTTGATGCGATCCATATTGAAAACGGCATTGCCGTTGTGGACGGCGAAGCGTGCAAGGCATGCGGTGCCTGCGTGAAGGCATGTCCGAGAAATCTGATCGATCTGATTCCGTATGAGCAGAAGATCACGGTAAAATGCCGCTCAACCGAGAAGGGAAAAGCGGTGATGGCAGCGTGTGAGATCGGCTGTATCGGATGTAAGAAGTGCGAGAAGAACTGTCCGTCGGATGCGATTCATGTTGTGGATCAGCGCGCCGAGATCGACCCGGCGAAGTGTACGGGCTGCGGCCTCTGTGCGGAGAACTGCCCGCGGAAGTGCATTATCGTAGAAAAATAAAAAATCAAGTTGAAAAATTCCATGCTGTGGGAGGGGACTTCTGCGGTGTGGATTTTTTTTTCGGCAAAGATCGTGTTAGCCACTGCCGGGGGTGGCTGGCTTGACTTGAATTTTAGAAAATGATAAACTGAAAGACAGAAAACGAGGGGCGAAAAGCTAAAAAAATATAAAATGGCAGAAAGGACGGGGCAAAAGTATGACAATGACGATGGATGAACTGATGAAGGTGCTGGATATGCAGGAGGAGATTCTGCAGTTTACACATTTTACCAACGCGGATGCCTGGGAACTGGGCACGATGATCCTGATGGAGGCGAGACGGCGGGGCGCACAGATTGGAATTATGATCCGCAGAAGCAACGGGGAAGTGATCTTCCAGTATTGTGATAATGGAATCACACCGCACAATGTGGAACTGATGAGACGGAAGAGCAATTCCGTCCTCCTGACAGAGCGGAGTTCCCTGCAGCTCTACATGGCGGCAACGAATGCACCGGAGAGCGTCAAACAAATGGTACTGGACCCGAAAGAATACGCCATGCTGGGCGGCGGCTTCCCGATCTGTGTGGAAGAAGTCGGCGTAGTTGCAACCGTGGCTGTGTCTGGTATGGGACAGGTTTCGGATCATGATGTGATCGTGAAATGCATCAGTAAATATCTCCATATTGATGAAGTGCCGAGAATCAGGACTGTGTGATGGGTGGAAACACTGCTCTGAAAAAGGACGTGACAGTGGAGGAGTTTCTGTAAGCAAAAAATGGCCGGAAAGGCAGGAACCGACACAATTCGCTGAAAAATCTTGATGATTTATAAAGAGAGCCCCGGGAATGCTTTATTTATAGGCGTTTCCGGGGTTTTTCTTTGTCTTGTGGTAATATTTTGGTAATAAAGCACGTTACTGGCCATACAATGAATCAA
>CAVLAW010000042.1:0-14719 GCA_963661155.1 Tidjanibacter massiliensis
CATTCTTTACATCATGAACAACATCGGAGCCGTGGCGCCGGTCATCACCGGAACGATCGCACAGATGATGGGCTACCGCGTAGGTTTCCTGTTTGCAGCAATTCTGCAGGGCATCGGCTTTTTGCTCTACATCCTGACAGAGAAGAAACTCTTCGGCGACACCGGCGTGACACCGGATGACGAGGCGCCGGCAGATGAGAAAAAGAAACTGATCGGCCGCCTTGCAGCAGGCATCGCAGTTCTGGCCGTTGTTGTGGCAATCCTTTTCAAAGTGGGAGTCTTCACACCGACCTCCTTTGCGAACACCGTCAGCACCATCGCGATCTTCATTCCGATCGTCTACCTGATCTTTATCGCAAAGAGTGATAAGACGACAGCACAGGACGGAAAGAAACTGAAAATGTTCTTCGCCCTGTTCCTCTGCAACAGCCTTGCGATGATGGTGTGGAACCAGTCAACCGGAATCCTTGCCGTCTACGCAGATGAGAGAGTCAACCTGAACTTCTTCGGATTTCAGCTGACTCCGGCGGCGTTCCAGACCGTACCTGCCGTTTACGCCGTTGTGCTCGGCATCATCGTCAGCACACTGTGGCTGAAACTTGGAAAGAGACAGCCGGATGCGCCGATGAAATTCGGACTCGGAACCATGCTCTGGGGCGCAGGTCCGCTGTTCATGATTATTCCGTTCCTGCTGTTTTCGCCGAGCGAGAAGGTAAGCCCGATGTGGCTGCTGATCTTCTATCTGTTCATCATCTTAGGAGAAGCGATTACGAGCCCGACCGGCCCGTCCTGCACTGCGGCAATCGCACCGAAAGCGTTTACCGTTCAGATGTTCACCATCTGGAAACTGAGCCAGTCCACCGGAGCAGGCCTCAGCACACTGGCCGTAAACTTTTACAAAGAAGGATCTGAGGCAGCCTATTTCCTCGGCATCGGTCTTGTGACCTGCCTGATTGGCCTTGCCGTATGTATCATGCATAAAAAAATCGCATCTGAGATGCAGCTTGAGGAGGAGACAAAATGAATTACGAAGCAAGAGTCGCAAAAGTAAAAGAAAAATTTCTGGCAGACGGCGTGGAAGCGCTTCTCGTCTCGAAAGGAACTGACATCCGCTATTTAAGCGGTTTCACCGGTGAGGCGGGCGTTGCGCTGCTGGTTCTGACAGAAAAGAAAAATTACTTTATCACAGACGGACGATTCACCAACCAGGCGAAGATGGAGACGAAGGGAATGGAGATCATTCTCTGGAAATCCGGCAGCGGCCTCTACAAAGAGGGCGGCGAGCTGTTAAAAGAACTCGGCGTCAAACGCGCCGCAATCGACTGCGGAGAAATCTCCCACGCCGATTACCTGACCCTTACCAGTACCTGGGGACAGGAAGTGGAGGACAGCAAGCCGTACATCACCACACTCCGTATGGTGAAAGATGCGGATGAGTTGGCGCTGATCCGGAAAGCCTGCGAAATTACCGAGCAGTCCTTCCTGGCACTGCTGAAACTGGTAAAACCGGGACAGACCGAGAAAGAGATCCGAAATCTCCTGGAGTATGAATTCCGCAAACGCGGCAGCGTCGATGTCAGCTTTGCAACGATCGTGGCTTCCGGTTCGGAGAACGGCGGAAACCCGCACGCGAGCCTGACAGACCGCAAAGTACAGCAGGGTGATATGATTACCATCGACTTCGGCGCAAGCTATGAGGGCTACTGCTCCGACATGACAAGAACGTTTGCCATCGGAGATCCGGGTGAGAAATTAAAAGAGATCTACCATGTGGTATACGAGGCAAAGAAAGCCGCAGAGGCTGCACTTCATGTCGGCGCCGTCGCAAAAGACATCGACAAAGCCGCAAGAGATGTGATCATCAATGCAGGCTACGAGCTGCCGCACGGACCGGGCCACGGATTCGGCCTTGATATCCACGAAGATCCATTCCTCGGTTTCCGCAATACGTATGCGATGGAAGAAAACGTTGTGCACACCCTCGAGCCTGGCATCTACGTACCGGGAACCGGCGGTATCCGTATCGAGGATGATTACCTGATCAAGGGCGACGGCGCAGAGTGCCTGACCCCGAACATTACCAATGAACTCATTATTTTGTAAAAAGAAAATAAAAACAAAGGAGAAGGAAAACAATGAGTGGAAAAACAAAAGAGACGGGCATCAGCCCGGAGAATCAGGCAGTCTTAAATGACAGAGCCTTTTTCGGACATCCAAAAGGAGTAGGAGCGCTGGCATTTGGTAACCTTTGCAACTCGTTTGCATGGGCAGCCGTTTACGCTGTACTCGTCTACTATCTGTACGCACCGTACACGAAAGGACTTGGATTTACAGAAGGTGAGGCAGCGACGATGATCGCAGCCATGGGAGCAGGAAACTCGCTGTTCGTTATCGTCGGAAGCTGGTTTGCAGACCGTGTCTTCGGAGCCAGAAATGCACTTGTTGTCGGTAATATCGTAAAAGCGATCGCGTTTGGTTTATTCGCCATTCCGCCGGTCAGCCTGGCACAGGGCCGTGTCTTTGCAGTTATCGGTCTGATCCTGATGGCACTGCCGATCATGGGCGCCAGCAACAACTCCCTGACCGGACAGATGTATGCAAAAGAAGATTCCGCAAGACGTGACGGCGCTTACACCATCCACACCGTAGCAAACGCCATTTCCGGTGTTATTGCCCCGGTTCTGGTCGGATTCATCGGTGAGAGCAACTACCACATCGGATTTGCCATCGGCGCAGCGTGGGCACTGGCATACGGCGCAGTTATCTTCTTCACCAGAAACAAATTCTTTGGAACCATCGGTGAGAAACCGGTCAATCCGCTGACAAAAGAAGAAGCAAAGAAAGTGATCACAGTCGCAGTTATCGTACTTGTTGTTGCAGCAGCCATCATCGGCGGAACCGTAGCAGCAGGCGTACTGACCTTCAACGGAATCATCAACGTGCTGACCACAGCAACCTTCCTGATCCCGATCGCATTCCTGTACAAACTGTTCAACAACAAGAAAATCGAGGCAGAAGACAGAAAGAAACTTGTTCCATTCCTGAAACTGTTCTGCGCACAGGTCGTTGTCGCAACAGCAGCCGTTATGATCACTTCCGCACTGGCAGTTTTCGTAGAGGCAAAAGTAGACCGAAACATGCTCGGCATCACCTTTGCACCGGCAACTTTTACTTCTATTTATAATGTATTCGGACTGATCCTTGGACCGGTCTTCGTATTCCTCTGGACAAAGACAAAAGCCGGCCAGGTTTCCACAGCAAAGAAATTCAGTGCAGGAATTATGTCCTACGCAATTTCCTATCTGGTACTGACCATTCCGCTGATCCTTGGAATCAAATCCAACATCAGCCCGATCTTCCCGATCATCTTCTACTTCCTGATGACCCTCGGCGACAACATGGTATACCCGATCGGAAACTCCATCACCGCAAAACTGTCTCCGAAGTCCTTCGAGACTCAGATGCAGTCCGCATGGAGCCAGAGTACATCGATCGCCAACGGTATTACGATGATCCTGCTGAAATTCTTTACAACATCCGATTCCCAGATGACACTGTTCCCGATTATGGCAGTCGTTCTGGTAATCACCAGCGTTGTTGTATTTATCTTTGCCGGACAGATTGAGAAAGATATCGCATAAGCGGTACAAGAAACGGCAGCGAAAAGCGTGCCTGAAAATCCTGTGAAAAGTGTTTTCAGGTGCGCTTTTTCTCTTAAAAACGAAAAAAGCAATACAAAAATGGGGATTTTACAATTGCTTTATGATAAGAAAAGAAGGTATTATATGATGATGGAAAATGGAGAGCAGAAAAGACCGGCACTTACAAAAGTGTCGCTGATCACGGAAACGCATGTGGAGTTTCACTGGGATCAGGAGATTGCATTAAACGGCGGCGTGACGGGATCCTATCACGTCTATTATAAGGGAGAGGAACTTCCGCTTTATGAGCGCGTGGACAGTGACGAGTGGAATGTCGGAACGGTGTATGAACCGAAGAAAAGAAGAGCGACCGTCTCACTGAAAATGCCGGTCACCAAAGAGATGGTCCCGGATCTGACGGCGGGCGTGGAGAAAACGGCGAATGCCCTCGGTGTGGAGCCGGACGGTGAAAAGCGGTACCAGGTACAGTGGGAGCCGTATTATACGAAGGTTTCCCATCCGTCCTGCGGCATTCCGATCAAATCGTGTGACGCGGTGCGGGATGAGACGCATGAGGCGGCAGGAAAAATTCTCGATCTGATGCTGCAGAAACTGCCGGATGCCGCCGCAAAAATGGCAGAATACCATGCGGAGCTGGCAATCTATCCGATCGGCCAGGATGCGTACGATATCCCGGAGCACAGAGTCGGATTTCTCTATATGCACCGGCCGGTGGAAGGCTACGGCGGAGTTGTGGAAAACCCGGTCAACTCCATCTCGGAGGTCAATGTCCTTCGGATTCTGGAGGGAGAGTTCACGACACGATACCGCGAGGAGCTGATTCTGGCGCATGAGTTTGCGCACGGCATTCACCTGATCGGCATCGAGCATCTTGAGAACCGCACGCTGGCAGAACGGTTCCGCGCCGTCTATGCACACGCAAAGGAAGCCGGAAAGTGGCCGAACACGTATGCCATCAGCAACTATGAAGAGTATTTTGCAACTCTGACGACCGTCTGGTTCAACGTCATGGAAGAGGGCGTAAACGGAACATGGGACGGCGTGCGCGGACCGGTCAACACAAGAGAGGAACTGTACCGCTACGACAGAGAAGCGTATGACTTTTTCCACGACATTTACCCGGAAGAATTTTTCCCGGCGCCGTGGAATGTGACAAAAAATCTGTATGATATCGATGGAAGCAGATTGCAGGAAAGAGAGGAAGAGTAAAATGACAGATTTACAGATCGCAGAGAAAGACAGAGATGCCTTATATATTGGAAATATCAGAACCGTGGAATTTGATCTGGAGCTGCCGACAAAAGGCGACAACGGATCGACGATCACCTGGGAGACGGGTCATGACCGGATTATCAGTGTAGATGGAAAAGTAACCCGTCCGAAATACGGAATGGGAAGCCGTACTGTTCCGATGACGGCGACCGTTCGTTATGGGGAAGCCGAAGTGAAGCGTGTTTTTGAAGTGCGCGTCCTCGAGGAGGAGAATAGAATCCAGGCAGAAAAGGTTTATCCGGTCAGAGTGCAGGCGCAGAAGGGACAGAAATTTTATCTGCCGACCGCAACAGCGATCGTGACGAAAGAAGGAAGAACGATTCCGCATCTGATCGAGTGGGACAACGGCGGTGAGGCTGTCTATGAGACAGTCGGAACGGTCAAAGAGCACGGAGTCATCGCGGGAACGAAGTTCAATGTGGACGGTGAGGTCGAAGTTGTGGAGCATCTGACGGCGGCAGAGAAAGACCGCACACCGGCAGTGCGCGATGCGGCAGACAGCGCATATCTTTCGGGCGAAAGCTTTTTCTCCCGCGCGCAGAAGTGGTCCGAGGATTTCCTGATTTCTGTGAACGATGACCAGATGCTGTACAACTTCCGCAGCGCTTCCGGTCTTGAAACGAAGGGCGCGCCGGAGATGATTGGATGGGATGCACCGGAGTGCAACTTAAAAGGACACACGACAGGCCATTACCTGTCCGGCCTTGCTCTCTGCTACCGCGCGACGGGAAATGAGAAAATCCGTGAGAAAGCCGTTTATATGTGCGAATCCTTAAAAGAGTGCCAGGATGCCTTTGCCAGGATGGACGGCATTCATGAAGGTTTTTTAAGCGGCTACGACGAGAAACAGTTTGATCTGCTGGAGCAGTACGTGCGCTATCCGGAAATCTGGGCTCCGTATTATACGCTGCACAAGATCTTTGCCGGACTTCTCGACTGCTATGAATTTGCCCATATTGAGAGCGCCCTTACCATCGCCGACAAGCTGGGCGACTGGGTTTACAACCGTCTTTCCCGCCTGCCGCACAAAACGCTGATGAAGATGTGGAGCCTTTACATCGCCGGAGAGTTCGGCGGCATGAACGAGGCGATGAGCCGCCTGTACGGAATCACGGGAAAAGAAAACCACTTAAAAGCAGCGCGCCTGTTCGACAACGACAAGCTGTTCTTCCCGCTGGAGCAGAAAATTGACGCGCTCGACACGATGCATGCCAATCAGCATATCCCGCAGATCATCGGCTGCATGAAGCTGTTTGAGGTGACGGGTGAGAAGAAATATTATGACATCGCCGAATTCTTCTGGGAGAGCGTAACCGGTCATCACATTTACACGATCGGCGGAACGGGCGAGGGTGAAATGTTCCACGGAGCCGATGAAATCGGACGGCTCTTAAGCAAAAATACAGCCGAGAGCTGTGCATCCTACAACATGCTGAAGCTGACAAAAGAGCTGTTCTCCTACCAGCCGGACAGCCGTTACATGGATTACTATGAGAGAACGATGTTCAACCACATCGCATCCTCCTGCGACCATGCGCCGACCGGAGCAAGCACCTACTTCATGCCGCTGGCACCGGGATTTCATAAAGAATTCGATGATGAAAACTCCTGTTGCCACGGAACAGGACTGGAAAACCATTTCAAGTATGCGGAGAGCATTTATTTCCAGAATGACAAAGCAGTTTACGTGAACCTGTTTGTGCCGTCAGTACTCGAGGAAGAAGATTTCCGGATCGTACAGGAAGAAAAAGAGGACGCGCCGGGCGAGGTGACGATGAAAGTACAGGGAAGCCGCGCATTCGACTTAAAAGTGCGTGTGCCGTACTGGTGCCAGGGCAGCTATCAGGTATGGATCAACGGAGCAGAACAGAACGTGGAAACCGGTTCAGACGGCTATATCACGCTGAACGGTGACTGGAGCAAAGAGACGACAGTGGAAATCCACTTCGCCTGCCATTACACCCTGGAGCGCACCCCGGATGTCCGCGACACCGCATCCTTGCTGTACGGCCCGTACGTGCTGGCAGCGCTGACTGAGGAGAAGGACTATCTGCATCTGCCGCTGAAAGAAGAGACGCTGGAGGAACAGGTGATAAAAGAGGAAGGACTGAACTTCACCGTGGAGGGCGTACACTTCGTACCGCTCTGCAGCATCTGCCGCGAAGGTTACCAAGTTTATGTCAAAATTCCTGGAAAGTTTGAGAAGATGACAGGAAAAACGAGATAAAATTTGAGACAGGCTTTGTCAGAATGCGGATCTGCGCATTCTGACAGAGCTTTTTGAGAAGGTTTGGGAGGCTTGGAAGATGGAACAGCTTTGGAAAAAACAGGAAAATGACACGGTACAGGAGCGCTATCCGGCATCGGTGCGTGGGATTCGAAGCGCGATGACGAAGAACACAACAGCGGAGCCGTGGAACGATTACTTCCGGAAAACAGGAAAATTTCTCCTTCTGCTCGAGCAGGTACGGCAGCGGATCGCGCGCGGCTTCGATATTCCGGAGGAGGAGCTTGCGGCGGAAAATCACCGTCTCTATGAAGATATTCTGCCGGAAAACTACGGAAACAGCTACGCAAATCCGGCGTGGGCAGTCAAAAAAATGGGAACGGAGATGGGACAGCTGCTCTCATTTTTGTATACGGAGCTGCGCGGCGGCATTGCGTACGTTTTTGAGAATAAACTGCTGTATCTGACTGCCGGAAATGAAATGTTTCTTGCTGTGTGGGACGCTTTTTCAAAGGAAAACGAACCGTCGACAGAGGAAATCCGGCGGATTCTGTACGGTCACCTGATGAAAATGGCGGATTTTATGGTTCGTGACCGCCAGATGGAACAGATTAGTGATTCCTATGGATTTATCACGGACATCATTCGAAACAGTGATCTCTCGGATCTTCGCTATCTTTACCGCAGCGGCGAGTACATCACGGAGAATGAGAAGAAGATGTCGGAATATCTGGGGAGTCTCCCAGAGAAAAAACTGGATGAAATGGCGGACAACTGGGTCGGCGGTTTTGTGCGCAGCTTTGTAAACTCCAAAAAAGATCTGTCGAAAAAGACGGTACTGGAGTTCCGCGCGGAGGCAGGGCTGGAGCGGTTTGTGAAGGCGGCGATGGAGCGCTTCGACGCGATGGACATCGAGAGCACGATTTACCGCGCCGGCGTGAGCATCTGGACGAAAAAAGGTGCGGCCCGCAATGGATTTTACGGCGCAGACCCGAATCCGCAGTATCTTCACGACCATAAAAATGATCTGGCGCTGTTTCTGGATGACCAATGGATGGAAAAACAGGAAAGCGTGCTGACGGAGACGTTCGAGGTGCATAAAAAAGAGGCGGACGGATTTGCAGGTCCTGTCTGCGTCGAGACGTTTGGCATGCCGGGCTTCTCGCCGGTGAAAAAGCCGGAGGCTGCGGACTACAGCGATACTGTAAAGGAACAGAAGCAGGAGCTGGATGCAAAACTTGGCGAGATCACCAACACGTATATGAACGGCGAAAACAGAAGCTTTACGATTGTCAACTATCCGTGCCCGGCGATCGGAGAAAAGTTCGACGAAATTTTCGACGCTGTGATCCGCATGAATGTGCTGGATGCCGACCGGTACGAGAAAGTGCAGCAGGTGATCATCGATGCGCTGGATGCGGGCGAGAGAGTCCATATCGTCGGATCGGGGGAGAACGAGACGGATCTGTGGGTACAGCTTCATCCGCTGAAAAATCCGGAACAAGAGACAAAGTTTGAAAACTGCACGGCGGATGTCAACATCCCGGTCGGGGAAGTCTTTACATCGCCGGTTCTCGCCGGAACAACGGGAATTCTTCATGTGAGCCGCGTTTATCTGCGCCAGTTGGAGTACAGGAACCTGAAAGTTGAATTTCAGGACGGCATGACGGCGGCGGTGAGCTGCAGCAATTTCCCGACGGAAAAGGAGAATCAGGACTACCTGAGAGAAACACTGCTGTACGGTTTTGACAGCCTGCCGATGGGCGAGTTTGCGATCGGAACGAACACGGTGGCGTACCGCGAGGGCAGAAAGTATCACATCGAGGACAAATATACGATCCTGATTGCGGAGAAGACAGGTCCGCATTTTGCTGTCGGCGATACGTGCTACAAGTGGAGCGAGGATGTACCGGTCTACAATCCGGACGGAAAAGAAGTCATCGCGCGCGACAATGAAAAATCTATCCGGCGGAAGACGGATCCGGTCAGGGCATACTACCAGTGCCACACCGATATCACGATTCCGTACGACGAACTGGAGCGGATTTCTTCGGTTCATGCGGATGGAACGGAGGTTTTGATTATCAAAGACGGACGGTTCGTCCTGCCGGGAACGGAAGAACTGAATCAGCCGCTGGAGGAGGCATAAGATATGGCAATTCGATTTCATGAAAAAACAGGCGTGTTCCACATCTGGGATGACGCGTTCAGTTATATTTTCTGCATTTTAAAGAACGGTCAGTTAGGACAGCTCTACTATGGAAAGAAGCTGCGCGACCGCGAGGATTTCACGCATATGTTCGTTGCGGCGCGGAGGGATATGGCGCCGTGTGTGTTTGAGGGGGATTCGGATTTTTCGATGGAGGATATCAAGCAGGAGTACCCCGTCTATGGGAATGGTGATATGCGGAGCATGGCGTGCGAGATCCAGAGTCCGGACGGAAGCCGGTCGAGTGATTTTAAATACGTTTCCCACCGGATTTACGATGGAAAGCCGAAACTTTCCGGGCTGCCGTGCACGTATACGGAGAGTGATGACGAAGCCGAGACGCTGGAAATCACGCTGACGGATGCGCTTTTAGACACGGATCTGATCTTAAGCTATTCCGTATTCAAAGGCTGTCCGGCTCTGGTGCGGAATACAAAATTTGTGTGCCGCAGCGAGAAGCATTTAAAACTGGTGAAAGCAATGAGTCTTTCCATTGATCTGCCTGACGCTGATTATGAGATGACGGAACTTGCCGGTGCTTGGGGACGGGAACGCCATGTAAAGACACAGCCGCTTCACGTCGGCATTCAGAGCATCTACAGTCTGCGCGGCCACAGCAGCCATATGTTCAACCCGTTTCTGATGCTGAAGCGGCCGGAGACGACAGAGAATTCCGGCGAGGTTTTCGGCGTAAGCCTGATCTACAGCGGAAACTTTTTAGGCCAGGTCGAGGTGGACAACTACCATGTGACCCGCGTAATGATGGGCATCCATCCGGAGGGATTCACCTGGAATCTGACAGCCGGCGTGGAGTTCCAGACACCGGAGGCGGTGATGGTCTACAGTCCGAACGGCATGAACGCGATGAGCCAGGCATTCCACCGCCTGTACCGTACCAGACTGGCACGTGGTTACTGGCGTGACCGCACGCGCCCGGTTCTGATCAACAACTGGGAAGCAACATATATGAAATTCGATGAAGAAAAACTGGTCGGCATTGCGAAAAAGGCGAAAGAGCTCGGTATCGAGCTGTTCGTCCTCGATGACGGCTGGTTCGGTCACCGCGATGACGATACGACATCACTCGGCGACTGGTTTGCAGACCGGAAAAAACTGCCGAACGGCATCGAGGGCGTGGCGGAGAAGATCACTGCGCTTGGCATGCGGTTCGGACTCTGGTTTGAGCCGGAGATGATCAGCAAGGACAGCGAGCTGTACCGCGCTCACCCGGACTACATGCTGCAGACGCCGGGCCGCGTGCCGTGCCATGGGCGGAATCAGTATGTGCTGGATTTCTCGCGCGAAGAGGTCGTAAACTACGTGGCGGAGAGCATGGAAAAGATCTTGAAGAGCGGAAAAGTTTCGTATGTGAAGTGGGATATGAACCGCAGCATCACGGATGGCTATTCAAATGTGGCCGCACCGGAAACGCAGGGGGAGGTGCTGCATCGCCAGATTCTCGGCGTTTATGCGCTGTACGAGCGGCTGACAAGCGAATTCCCGGAGGTGCTCTTTGAGTCTTGTGCGAGCGGCGGCGGACGGTTTGATCCGGGCATGCTCTATTATGCGCCGCAGGGCTGGACATCTGACGACACCGATGCGGCGGAGCGGTTGAAAGTACAGTACGGTACGAGCTACTGTTATCCGGTCAGCGCGATGGGAAGCCATGTTTCTGCGGTTCCGAACCATCAGGTCTTCCGCAGAACGCCGATGAAGACGAGAGCGGATGTCGCGTACTTTGGAACGTTTGGATACGAGCTCGACGTCAACAAGCTGCCGGAAGAAGAGCAGGAGCAGATCAAAGAGCAGATTGCATTTCGAAAACAGTACGAGAAGCTGATCCGGGAGGGTACGTTCTACCGTCTGGTAAGTCCGTTTGACAGTGAATATGGGGAGACGGCGTGGATGGTTGTATCAGATGACAGAAAACAGGCACTCGTCGGCTATTACCGCATGCAGCAGCCGGTGAATGAAGGTTACCGCTGGCTGAAACTTTCCGGCCTTGACCCGGAACGGGAGTACCACGTAAAAGATACAGCATACAAGATGACGGCGGAGCGTTATATGTATTACGGGGATGAACTGATGGAGAAGGGATTTGACATCTCAGACAGCGGTTTCGGACCGTGGACGCCATG
This sequence comes from Tidjanibacter massiliensis, assembly GCA_963661155.1. Taxonomy (GTDB): domain Bacteria; phylum Bacillota; class Clostridia; order Lachnospirales; family Lachnospiraceae; genus Fusicatenibacter; species Fusicatenibacter massiliensis_A. The sequence goes on from CAVLAW010000042.1 coordinate 11,509, forward strand.
GATTTACCAGGGCGATTACCAGTCGAGACTCTTTATCGTTGAAGCCGTTTAAAGTGTCCCAAATAAGATGTCAATAACAGCCATAAAAAAGATAAAAAGGATCTTTCTTTCTAAAAAGGAATCGTGTATAATAAACATTACTGTCAGGAGCCTGACTGGAGAAATCCAGAAAGGCTCCGATTCTATGTCACTTATCCTATACAAAAGAAAAGGGGGAAACCATGCAGAAACACAGAAAATTTATTGGGGACAAACGGTTTTACCTGATGGTGATTGGTGTTGCGATGCCGATTATGATTCAGAACGGTATCACAAACTTTGTCAGCCTTCTCGACAACATCATGGTAGGCCAGGTCGGCACCGAGCAGATGTCCGGCGTTGCGATTGTCAATCAGCTTCTTTTTATCTATAACCTTTGTATTTTCGGAGGCGTGTCCGGCGCAGGAATCTTCACTGCGCAGTATTTCGGACAGGGTAACGACGAGGGTGTCCGAAACACCTTCCGCTTCAAACTCTGGATCGGCGTGATCCTGACGGCAACCGCGATCGCGATCTTCCTCGTCGCGCATGAGCCGCTGATCCGTCTTTACCTGACTGGCGATCAGGGCAGCCAGGATATGAACGCGACACTTGCCTACGGCGTTTCTTACATGAAAGTCATGCTCGTCGGCCTGCCGCCGTTCCTGTTCGTGCAGCTTTACGCCAGCACCCTGCGTGAGTGCGGCGAGACGATGCTTCCGATGAAAGCCGGCATCACCGCTGTCTTCGTCAATCTGATTTTCAACTATATTTTAATCTACGGAAAATTCGGTGCCCCGGCGCTCGGCGTTGTCGGCGCGGCAGTCGCAACGGTGCTGTCCCGCTACGTGGAGATGGCGATCGTGCTGATCCGCACTCACGGAAACAAAGAGAAATATCGCTTTACCGAGCATCTGTACCGCACCATCCGTGTTCCGGCGGCTCTGACGAAACAGATCCTCATCAAGGGAACGCCGCTGATGCTGAACGAGACCCTCTGGGCCGGCGGTGTGGCGATCCTGATGCAGTGCTATTCCGTGCGCGGTCTGAATGTCGTGGCGGCGATGAACATCTCCAACACGATTTCGAACCTGTTCAACGTTGTCTTTATCGCTCTCGGCGATTCCGTTGCGATCATCGTCGGACAGCTCCTCGGAGCCGGAAAGATGGAAGAGGCAAAAGATACCGATACGAAGCTGATCATGTTCTCCGTGCTACTCTGTATCGTGATCGGCGCCTTGATGGCGCTTGTGGCTCCGCTTTTCCCGCGGCTCTACAACACGACCGACGAAGTGCGCCATATGGCAGCGATCTTCATTGTGGAAGTTGCCGTGTTCATGCCGGTGAATGCCTTCCTGCATGCCAGCTACTTCACGCTTCGCTCCGGCGGAAAGACAATCATCACCTTCCTGTTCGACAGCGTTTTCATCTGGGTTGCCAGCGTGCCGGTGGCGTTCTGCTTAAGCCGTTTTACCGGTCTTTCGATTTACGCAATCTACTTTATGGTTATGTCTGTTGACCTGATCAAATGCGTGATCGGATTCGTTCTCGTAAAGAAGGGCGTCTGGCTGCAGAATATTGTAGCAGAATAAAAAATCTGTCCGTTTCCCCATCTGAAAAAGAGAGGAGGCGGGCATTTTTTTACTCTTGAAAAATTTCGCAAGTGGAACACACGCTTTTTCCGGAAAAGTGGAAAATTTTTCATTAATCAAAACTCCGGTTGAAATTTGGAAAATGCTTGTTATAATAGGGGTGCAGCGAACAGACATCTCGTATGACGCGTGAATCTCTCTTCCTATTATTAATGAGGCGCGGTCATACACCATATGGAGGAAAAAAAGCGATGGATTACGCAAAAGAATCATTAAAGATGCACTATGAATTACGCGGAAAGCTCGAAATGACATCCCGTGCAGCCGTAGATACAAAGGATGCCTTAAGTCTTGCCTATACCCCGGGTGTGGCGGCGCCGTGTCTGGAAATTCAGAAAGATGTAAATAAAAGCTACGAGCTGACCAGAAGATGGAACACCGTAGCCGTTGTCACAGATGGAACCGCAGTCCTCGGACTTGGCGATATCGGTCCGGAGGCCGGCATGCCGGTTATGGAAGGAAAATGCGTGCTGTTCAAAGAGTTCGGCGGCGTTGATGCGATTCCGCTCTGCGTGCGCAGCAAGGATGTGGACGATATCGTCAACACCGTGCGTCTGCTCGCAGGAAGCTTCGGCGGCGTCAACCTGGAGGATATCTCTGCACCGCGCTGCTTTGAGATTGAGAAGAAATTAAAGGAGTGCTGTGATATTCCGATTTTCCACGATGATCAGCATGGAACTGCAGTCATCACACTGGCGGGTGTCATCAATGCGCTGAAACTGGTTGGAAAGAAACTGGATGAAGTCAAAATCGTTACCTCGGGAGCCGGTGCAGCCGGAATCGCAATCATCCGTCTGCTGATCTCGATGGGCCTCAAGAATGTTGTCATGACCGACCGTAAAGGTGCGATCTACGAGGGACGCGACGGTCTGAACCCGATCAAAGAGGAGATGGCGAAGATTACCAACTACAATCATGAGAAGGGAAGCCTTGCCGATGTGATCAAGGGAGCCGATATTTTCATCGGCGTTTCCGCACCGGGAACCCTTACCCAGGACATGGTGCGCACCATGGCAAAAGACCCGATTATTTTTGCATGCGCAAACCCGACACCGGAGATCTTCCCGGACGAGGCGAAAGCAGCAGGAGCAGCCGTTGTCAGCACCGGAAGAAGCGATTACCCGAACCAGGTCAACAATGTCCTGTGCTTCCCGGGCATCTTCCGCGGAGCACTCGATGTGCGCGCATCTGACATCAACGATGAGATGAAGGTCGCAGCAGCGTATGCGATCGCAGGCCTTGTGAGCAATGAAGAGCTGAACGCAGACTACATCCTCCCGGCAGCGTTTGATCCGCGTGTTAAAGACGCAGTCGCATCTGCAGTTGCAGAGGCTGCGAAGAAGAGCGGCGTAGCAAGAATCTAAGCAGAACGAAAAAAAGACTTCCCGGACAAACATGAAATCCGGGAAGTCTTTTTTTGTTATTTTCATATGATCCAGAGCAGATTCAGTTCCGCGTTCAGCCAGCCAGATCGTCCTCAGACGGCAGTTCCGGTCCGGTCAGCGCATACGGGTCGAGAATATCATCGAGCTGTTTCTGGG
>CAVLAW010000043.1:0-14575 GCA_963661155.1 Tidjanibacter massiliensis
GAAGTACGGAGCAATCTGGTATCATAGGTGTCAAAAGACCTTTTGACACCTACCTATTAAGTACAGAGTAATTAAGGACGTGAGAGTTATGAAAATAGAAAAAATCAATGACAACAAGATCCGCTGCACACTGACCAGCGCTGATCTCGCCGAAAGAAATTTAAAGCTCAGCGAACTGGCTTACGGAACGGAGAAAGCCCGCAGCCTGTTCCAGGATATGATGGTCGAAGCAAACCAGCAGTTCGGCTTCAATGTGGATAATGCTCCGCTCATGGTCGAGGCCGTTCCGGTCGCTCCTGACAGCATTGTACTGATCATCACCCGCGTGGAGGATCCGCAGGAGCTCGATACCCGTTTCGCCAAATTTGCCCCATCAGGCGACGATACCGACGGATCGGATCCGGTACAGTATTCCGGTGCCGATGACATCATCGACCTGTTCCACAAGCTCTGCGATGTGAAAAACAAAGCGCAGGAGATTGCGAAGAAAGCAGCAAAGCAGGAAAGTGAAAAAGAACCGGCATCCCCGGAGGAAAAGGATGTGGATCTGGTACGCACCTTCCACTTCTCCGCCCTTGACGATGTGATCAGTTCCGCGAAGGCGCTGAACCAGTATTTTACCGGCAGCAACTCGCTCTATAAAAACACGGCAGATGCCAATTATCAGCTTGTTCTGCACCAGTCCGGCTGCAAACCGGAGGAATTCAACAAGGTCTGCAACATTCTCTCCGAGTACGGCAGACAGGAATCCTTCTCCCCGGCCGCCGAGGCGTTTCTGCTGGAGCATGGAAATGCTATGGTAAAAGAAAATGCTCTGCAGGAGCTGGCTTCGCTGTAAAAATTAAAACAAAAATCTAAAAAAGGAAGTCCACAAGGGACTTCCTTTTTTGTACGCTCTGTACAATTACTCTTCTGTGATAGCCTCGGTTGGACATACGCTTGCGCATGTTCCGCACTCAACGCATACATCCGGGTTGATTTCGTAATGGGAATCTCCCTCAGCGATAGCCTCTACTGGACATTCTCCAGCGCAGGTTCCGCAGCTTACACATTCGTCTGTGATTACATATGCCATGATCTTATCCTCCTTGTAGATTTTTTGGCCCTTTCGGTACTATCCACATTGTAAACGATTGCCCCTTGAAATACAAGTACAAAATTATAAACATTCTATAATCTTCGGAAATTCCCCTTGCATTCCCCCCGGGGGTACGCTATAATTGAAATAGTCCGTAAAATTCGGAAAGACGGATATACACACATTTAAAGGAGGAACTTTAAGATGGCAAAGATCTCTAAAGACATGACAATCGGCGAGTTAATCGCAATGGATACAAATATCATCGGAATCCTGATGGGAGCCGGCATGCACTGCATCGGATGCCCGTCCGCACAGGGTGAGTCCCTGGAAGAGGCAGCTATGGTTCACGGCCTGGACGCTCAGGTTCTGGAAGATCAGATCAACGATTATCTGGCTGCAAAATAATATTGATTCTACTGCGAATCACAAAGGAACGCCTTGCTCAGGCGTTCCTTTTTTTGATCTTTCTTCCTTTCTGCTCCAGCGTCGCCGCCGCTTCTCTCCGGCTCTGCTGGTGTCTGCGGATGGCCTCGTCCACCCGGCGGCTCCGCTCCTCCTGGCGCCTCTGGCGGATCATCTGATCGAGCAGGCGGCCGAGCACACGGTAAAATTCCGTCTGCCGCTCTTCCTCGCTCTGCCGCATCACCGTGTCCGCAAGCTGCTCTGCCTCCCGCTCCGGCAGCAGATCAACAACCACTTCCGGCACTTCACCTTCCGCCAGGGGTTCTTCCCCGTTCGGAGGATTCTTTTCGCTCTCCATTTCTCCTGTTTCCTCCGGAAGCACCTTCAGACCGGCCGTCGCCTCGAGAAGCTTCGGCATCAGTTCCCGGATCGCCTTCAGATGGAGTCCTTTCTTCTTCAGTTCCCGGATTCCCAGAAAAATCTGAATGTCCTGCGCGGTATAATAGCGGTGTCCCAGCGAATTGCGGTGAATCGCCATGCCGAGCTCGTCTTCCCAGTACCGGAGCACATGTGCTTTCTCCCCGGTCAGCTTCTCCGCCTCCGAGACCAGATACGTTCTATTTTCCATACGGCAGCCACTCCCTTCTTACAGTTCACAGGTTCCCTGCGAACTGTATTCGCAGCTCTCATTTAAAGTTTTGCTTCGCAAAAGGAGAGCTGCTCACACCTGAATCACTTTCTTACGCAGCGAAACAGCAAGTGTTTCACTGCTGATTGAACAGTAATTGCCTCTTCACTTTATTATAAGAGCGCCTGCCCTCTGCCGCAAGAAAATCTCATCGTAATATTCCGACATTTTCATACAATTTTATCCAGTTTTACGTAAAAAACGTGCCGCAGAACTGTTTCCACGACACGCTTTGACACCATAAAATATTTTCTTTTATCTCTCTGCATTTGCAAATTTCGTATAATCCGGCAGCCAGACCAGATTGACGGTTCCGATCGGGCCGTTTCGCTGTTTTGCGATGATGATCTCCGCAATTCCTTTATTTTCAGAATCCTTATTATAATAATCATCTCGATAGATAAACATAACAACGTCGGCATCCTGCTCGATGGCTCCCGACTCACGCAGGTCGGAAAGCATCGGCCGGTGGTCAGTACGCTGCTCGACCGCACGGGAAAGCTGGGACAGTGCGACAACCGGCACATTCAGCTCCCTCGCAAGCGCTTTTAACGAACGGCTGATATCCGAAATCTCCTGCTGACGCGATTCCGAAGAGCTCTTTCCGCTTCCCGACATCAGCTGCAGGTAGTCGATGATAATGATATCAAGACCGTGCTCGAGTTTATATTTGCGGCATTTGGAGCGCATCTCTCCGATCGAGATACCCGGTGTATCGTCGATCATCAATCGGGACTCGCCGATCATGCCGGCGCTCTCGATCAGCTTGCTCCACTCGTCGTCTTTCAGGTTTCCGGTCCGCAGATGCTGGGAATCTACTTTCGACTCCATCGAGAGCAGACGGTTCATCAGCTGCTCCCGCGACATCTCGAGACTGAAAATTGCAACGGCTTTGTCTTTCTTGAACGCCATATACTGCGCAATATTCAGAACGAACGCCGTCTTACCCATAGACGGACGCGCCGCAATCAGGATAAAATCGGAATTCTGCAGACCTGAGGTCTTGTAGTCCAGATCCGTAAATCCGGTCGGAATACCGGTGACGTTTCCCTTCGTCTTCGATGCGCGCTCGATGTTCTCCAGCGTGTTGATGACAACCTGGCGGATCGGCATGAAATCGCCGGAGTTCCGCTGTCCCAGAAGCTGGAACATCTTCTTCTCCGTCTCCTCCAGGATGACTTCCACCGGTTCTTTGTTCAGATAGCATTCATTCTCAATCTCTTCCGTGAGCTTAATCAGACGCCGCAGCACCGCTTTCTCACTGACGATATTCGCATAGTGACGCACATTTGCCGAGGTCGGCACCGCATTTAAAAGGTCTCGTACGAACTCCATCGAACTGATCTCCGGCGGAACATCCTTTTCGCGCAGGCGGTTCTGCAAAGTGACCAGATCGACCGGCTTTCCCTCGTTGAACAGCTCCACCATCGCGTCAAAAATCACGCCGTACTGGTGCTGGTAAAAATCGTCGCTCGTCAGGATCTCCGATGCCGCCATGATGGCTTCACGCCCCATCAGCATGGAACCGATGACCGACTGCTCCGCCTCGATGCTGTGCGGAAGGATTCGTTTAATCAGTGCTTCTTCCATAGAATTATGCTTCTTTTACGATAACTTTCAGCTTTGCAGTTACTTTTGTGTGCAGACGGATCGGCACTTCTGTCGTTCCGAGAACCTTGATCGGATTCGGAAGCTGCATTTTCTTTTTGTCGATGTCGTATCCGAGCTGCTCTTTGGCTGCCTCAGCGATCTCTTTTGCCGATACGCTTCCGAATACTTTTCCGCCCTCGCCGACTTTGATCGCTACGGTAACCTGTTTCTCCTCGATCTCTTTTGCGAATGCCTGAGCCTCGGCAAGCTGCTCTGCTGCCACTTTATCCTCGTGTGCTTTCTGGAGTTTCAGCTCATTCAGGTTCTTTGCGGTTGCCTCGATGCCGAGTTTTTTCGGCAGAAGCATATTTCTTGCATAGCCGTCGCTTACGTTTACAGTCTGTCCTTTTTTACCAAGTGATTTTACATCTTCCAGTAAGATAACTTTCATATCAGATTTCTCCTCCATCCTGCATTTCTGTTAAGGTTGATTTCAGAAGGCTTCTCGCACCTTCCAGATCGACGGTCTCAATCTGGCATCCTGCCATGTTGAGGTGACCGCCGCCGCCCATCCGCTCCATGATGATCTGTACATTGACCTCATCGATCGCGCGGGCGCTGATATAGATCACGCCTTTATACTCCGTCAGTACAAAGGACGCCTTGACGCCGACAATGTTCAGCAGCTCGTTCGCCGCCTGTGCACCGACAACCGTCGGGCTGTCCACATAGTCGCTCGGGCATTCGGAAATCGCGAACTGGCCGCGGAACAGCTCCGCATTGCGGATCGTCTCTCCTCTTGCCTTGTAATCGTTCATATCTTCGCGGAACAGCTTCCGCACACGCGTCACATCCGCGCCGCACCGGCGCAGGAACGCCGCCGCCTCGAAGGTACGGACGCCTGTCTTCTGCATAAAGTTGTCGGTATCGATCATGATGCCGGCATAGATGCTGTCTGCCTCGACGTTGCGGATGCGGATTCCCTCGGTGAAATACTGAAGAATCTCGGCAACCATCTCGCTCGCAGACGACGCATACGGCTCGATATAGGAAAGCACCGAATTGCGGATCGTATCGCTTCCCTGGCGGTGATGATCCAGCACGACGATCATTTTCGCCATGTACAGAAGATCCTCGCACTGCGTGATGCTCGGCTTGTTCGTATCGACCACAACGAGCAGCGTGTTGTCGTCCATGATCTCTTTCGCCTCATGGTTGTTGACAAACATATCCGCCTCGTAGTCCTGATTGTCGCGGAACGTATTCATCAACGGAATGATCGAGCTGGTCGGATTGTCAATGACGATATACGCCTTTTTGTTCAGCGTTTTTGCCGCGCGGTAGATACCGATGGCCGCACCGAACGAATCGGCATCCGGCAGGCGGTGTCCCATGACAACGACCTTTTCCTTCGTGTTCATAAACTCTTTGAGCGCGTGGGCCTTGACGCGGGCTTTGACTCTTGTATTCTTCTCGACGGCCTGTGTCTTTCCGCCGAAATACTGAATCTTGGAACCGTCCTTTAAGACCACCTGATCACCGCCCCGGCCAAGCGCCAGGTCGATCGCGATCTTCGCATACTCCGAGTTCTTCGCAAACGATCCCGCATCCGCTCCGATACCCATACTGATCGTAACCGCCATCTCGTTTCCGATGTTGATGGTCTTGACATCCTCGAGGATATCGAACTTTTTCTCTTTCAGCTCATTTAACGAACTCCGCCGCATGACCACGATGTATTTGTCGTTCTCATAGCGCTTTACCAGGCCGTCGAGATCGCTGAAGTATTTGTTGATCTTTCGCTCGACCAGTGCAGTTAAAAGGGAACGGCGAACCTCCTCGACGCTCTCGAGCGCTTCGTCGTAGTTGTCCAGATACAGAAGTCCGGTGACCATCGTCTCGTCCTCGAATTTCCGCATATACTGGCGAAGCTCCGTCTCGTCGAACAGATACAGCGCCTGGACAAAATAGCCTTTGATGTCGGTATTGATCATCTCCGAATTCTGGATCAGCTCGTCGATGCAGACGCTTTTGATATGGGCACGGAAATTCTTCTCGCCGTAAGCCACATCGATGTCGTTCTCCTCCTCATTTTTCGGAAGCCGCTCCACGGTCAGCTCCGGAAAAATGGTGGCGATGCATTTATGGTACTGTGTGTCCTTCCCTGTGATCTTCGTAAATTCTTTGTTGACCCAGAGAAGCTTTCCCTGCGAATCCATGACGGCATAGGGCAGCGCCAGTTCCTGAATCAGATGCTTCTGAACCTGGCCGTATTCGGTCGCAAAAGTAACCAGTTCGCTGATCACCTGCGGCCGCTGTCTGTAATAGAGAACTGCGGCTGCGATCACATAGACCGCAAAAAACAGCGTGAACCACATTCCTGCCATCACATCCACAAAATACATACCGATGTTCATCGCAAGCATCAGGGCTGACAAAATCAGCGGCCATCGAAGATAGCTCCGCAATTGGCCGCTCAACTTCATTTTGCTTTTCATTTCCTAACACCTTTCCAACGTTGCGTGTTGTATTTCGCTTATGTCCTGTCTTTCCGATTATACCACTTTGCACCGTACTTTGGCAACAAGATACTTTTGGATACAAAAAAGGTACCTGCCCTTCTGACAGCCGAAGCCGCCTCAAAAGACAGATACCTCTATTTATTTTACCGCTTCACGTATGACGGTTCGGACACTTGCTTAACGCAGGTCAGAATCAATCATCTACGTATGGCATAATAGCCATATGTCTTGCTCTCTTAACGGCTACTGTTACTGCTCTCTGATGTTTTGCGCACGTTCCAGTTACACGTCTCGGCAGGATTTTTCCACGCTCGGATACGTATTTTTTCAGTTTAGCTGCATCCTTGTAGCTGATCTCTTCTCCGCCACAGAAAACGCAGACTTTTCTTCTTCTGCGGGCTGGTCTTCTGGAAGCTGGTCTTTCACTGTTATTATAAGCCATGATCAATCTCTCCTTTTCTATCAATTAAATGGCAATTCTTCGTCAATGCCATCGGGAATATTCATAAAACCATCTGCGCTGCCCAGATCAGATGTATTTGTGTGCGGAGCCGGATTGTTATGCTGCGGTGCGGAGTATCCGCCGCCGTTGTTTCCGCTTGCATTTTTGCTCTCTGCAAACTCCTGCTCTTCTACAACTACATCTGTCGTGTAGACTTTCTGGCCTTCACGGTTGGTGTAGCTTCCGGTCTGAATGCGGCCGGTGATGGCGATCTTCGTTCCCTGACGCAGGTATTTCTCTGCAAATTCTGCCTGGCGACCAAATGCTACACAACCGATAAAATCTGCCGTTGCATCGCCGTCTCTGTGGAACCTGCGGTCAACAGCCAGTGTATAACGGGCTACCGCTGTGGAGTTCTCTCCAGCAGAGTATCTGACATCGGGATCTCTGGTCAATCTTCCCATCAATATAACTTTATTCATTCGCTTACCTCTTAAGCTTCCTTTTTAACGACTAAGTATCTCAGTACGTTATCCATAATACGCATATGGCTCTCGATCTCTGCCGGAGCTGTTGCGTCTGCTTCAAACTGAATAAAGTAGTAATATGCTTCACGCATATGCTGAATTTCGTATGCAAGGCGTTTTTTGCCCCACTCTTCTACTTCGCCAACTGTTCCGCCATAACGGGTTACATAACCTTTGGCTTTCTCAACTACAGCTGCGCGTTCCTCTTCTTCAAGTTTTGCATTCACAACCAGTGCTAATTCGTACTTGTTCATGCTTTACCTCCTTTTGGACTTTTTGGCACCCCATTTTCATTATGGGGAGCAAGGAATTATTTTTATACGTCACAATTTATTATTCTAACACAAAAAGGACCTGATAGCAAGCCCTTTTTCGCGTGATTTCCATGTTTTTTCCCATCATTCCAGTTCACTCGTGTATTTCTGCGAACAGATTTCATGCTCGCATGAAAATCTGTTTGTGGAAATACACGAAGGGAGCGCCACGGGATGAGCAAAAAGAGCTGCGCAGCAGCGGAAAGCGCTGAAAGCGCGGTTTTGCGAATGGCGCGGGTGAACGTCCGTCCTACTCTGCCTCTTTCTTGCGTAATCCGCGGGTATTTTTTTCGACCAGTTTGCGCGCTACCATGATCTGGTGGCCGCAGCCGGTGCATTTGAGACGGAAATCTGCGCCGACACGCAGGATCTCCCACTCACTGCTGCCGCACGGATGCGGTTTCTTTAATTTTACAATATCGCCTACTTCGTAATGTTCTGCCATGTTTCTTCCGCCTTCTATTTTCTAATTAAAATCATTTCACTTTGATGCTGCCGAGCACCTGTCCGATCGGCTGCTGGATCAGAAGATCTGCATTGCTGTCCATCGGCGTTGCGCCCTTGTTGATGAGAACGAGCGCATCTCCCTGGAAATACTGGAGAAGTCCTGCCGCCGGATAAACCGCAAGTGATGTTCCGCCGACGATCAGAAGATCTGCCGCTGCAATCGCGCGGATCGCTCCATCTAATACCTTCTCGTTCAGGCTCTCTTCGTAGAGAACGACGTCCGGTTTGATCATTCCGCCGCACTTTTCGCATTTCGGAATGCCGCTGCTCTTTCGGATATAAGCCGCATCGTAGCCTGCTCCGCATTTCATGCAGTAATTGCGGTGCGTGCTTCCGTGAAGCTCATACACCACTTTGCTTCCCGCCGCCTGATGCAGGCCGTCGATGTTCTGCGTCACAACCGCTTTTAATTTTCCTGCCGCTTCCAGCTCCGCAAGCTTTTTGTGCGCTGCATTCGGCTTTGCTCCGACCGGAAGCATCTTGTCGCGGTAAAACTTAAAAAACTGTTCCGGATACCGCAGAAAGTAGCTGTGGCTTAAAATCGTCTCCGGCGGAACATCATATTTCTGGTGATAAAGACCGTCCACGCTTCTAAAATCCGGGATTCCGCTCTCGGTGGATACACCCGCGCCGCCAAAGAACACGATATTATTATGTGTACCAATCAGCTTCTGCAGCTCCTCAATTTTTCTTTCATCCTCCATCTGTCATTCCTCCTTCTGACTGACTTTACGTTTTACCGGTTCCGCCGCACACCCATCACAACGAACCTCCCTGTCGTGTCACTTGCCGCGCAGGTGGACAGTGTGATGATGTGGCTGTTTTCATCCATCGGCGGCTGCTCCACCGGGATCTCCGACCGCGCTGCCATATTGGCGAGATACTGCGCAAACGCTTCGCCCCCGCCGGAATACATCGTGTAAACGTCGCTGTCCGCCTCGGTATAGAATGCAGAAAAAATCTGATATACATCATTCGACTCCGGTGTCAGCATCCAGAAATAGACGCTGTCCTTGTATTTTTCCTGCTCCTTCATCTGCTTTAATTTTCCGAACATCGAGAGATTCTTCATATTATGACCGTAAACGATCGTGTTTCCGTCGCTGAAATCGCCCTGATTCTGGTAATCCAGGAAAATTGATCCGGCGAAGTTGCTTGTTCCCTCGTATGTCATGTGGAGATACGCGTCGTTGTCCGGCCCCTGCACGACCGGGTAACTGATATCGAGCGCTTCGATGTAGAGCCATCCCTTCACGTCCGGATTGATCGCTTTTAATGCATCAAAATCGACAGAGAGCGGCGGTTCCGTCGGATAGTCCGGTGTTTCCGGCTCAGGCGTGGCTGCCGGTTCGGATTCGGCTGATGCATCCGCTGTTTTCGTCGGTGCTGGTGTCTCCGGTGTTTTCGTAATTTCTGTCGTATACTGCTGCAGATCCTTATATTCTTCCGTGCCTGTTTTATAGTCCAGATAAATGCCGATCAGCTTATACGCAGAAAAGCAGAACACGGCGAGCGCCGCAACAAATACGATCGTCCAGAGCGGATTTCCGCCCCTCTTTTTTTTCTTCTTCTGTTTTGCCATGGGTCTCCTTTATCGCTTTTCTTCCCTGTTTTTGCTGCTTTTCATTATAATCGGGGGCATTTTTTTTGTCAACCGGAGCGCCGGTTTCGCTGTTTGAAAACCATTGCACCCGGCGTCGAAGTATGATAGACTTATTCACGGCTGACAAGTCACTTGTGAATACAGTAACACAACACACATACATGAGGAGGAAATCCATATGCGAACAATCAAAAAAGTCGCCTCCCACATCTTCATCGATGGATTCGGCGGCATGACACAGGGTCTTTTCGCAACCCTGATTATCGGTACGATGATTCAGCAGATCGGTCTTCTGATCGGCGGTTCGACCGGAAATGTGATCTATCTGCTTGGAAAGGCTGCTGCTGCCCTGACAAGTGCCGGCATCGGTGTCGGCGTGGCAGTCAAATACGGCGAGAGTCCTCTCGTCACGGTCTCCGCAGCCGTTGCCGCGATGGTCGGCGGTTATGCCGGCAAAATTACCGGAGGCACGTTCTTTGTGGACGGCAATGCCGTTCTCGCGGGCCCCGGCGAACCGCTCGGCGCTTTCATCGCTGCATTTGCAGGCATCACCTGCGGTCATCTTGTTTCCGGCAAGACGAAAGTTGATATTATCGTAACACCAGTCATCACCATCGGTGCCGGTTCCGTCGTCGGACTGCTCGTCGGACCGCCGATCTCTCAGCTGATGACAGGCCTTGGCAGCATTATCAACTGGGCAACGGTACAGCGCCCGTTCATCATGGGAATCGTTGTTTCGGTTGTCATGGGTATGGTTCTGACCCTGCCGATCAGTTCCGCTGCGCTCGGCATTATTTTAAATCTTTCCGGTCTCGCCGCCGGTGCCGCTACGATCGGCTGCTGCTGCAACATGGTTGGATTTGCAGTTGCCAGCTACCATGAAAACAAAGTCGGCGGCCTCATTGCACAGGGACTTGGAACTTCCATGCTTCAGGTACCGAACATCATGCGCCACCCTCTGATCTGGCTGCCCGTCATCTTCTCAAGCGCGATTTTAGGGCCTGTTTCCACAATGTTCGCTAATATGCAGAACAACGCAACGGGAAGCGGCATGGGTTCTGCAGGTCTCGTCGGACAGATTACGACATATCAGACGATGATCGCTTACGATGATCCGAAGCTCGTCATCATCAAAATCGTTCTGCTCCACTTCGTTCTTCCGGCTGTGATCACACTGCTCTTCTCGGAACTCTTCCGCAAAGTAAACCTGATCAAATCCGGGGATATGGCTTTGAATCTTTAATCTTTTCTTTTCAAAAACGGGAATGGAACCCACAGGATGCGCAGGTTCCATTCCCGTTTTGTATTTTCTATCGGTTATCCACATTTCTGTTCCGGATTTCTCTGGTTTTTACACCGTTTCTTCTGTGTTTTCCGCATTTTCCACTGTGGCAGTCTGCTCTGTTTCTGCTACCGCTTCTTCCTCCGTTTCTTCTCCCGGCCGTACGCGGTGTGCTTCCACAATCGGCTCAATCGTCTGAGCCATCAGAAGATGGATCATATCGAGACTCCGCTCCCGGAAGCGCGACGGCAGAAGCGATGCGACTGCCACATCGGTTACGATGGATTCGAGGCCTTCGATGATCAGATCTTTGCCCGGGGTCTCATTCCACTCCAGGGTGATTCGTTCGAAACCGCGATGGAAGATAATTTTGAGCTTTCTTCGCGCGGCCTCCTCAAGGAATGCAAAGTCGATTTTCAGCACCAGCTCGCCGTCCTCGTTTTCTGCAAAACGGCCGGTTGTTCCGAGCAGATACGATTCCTCATTTTCCACCCATTCCACGACTTTCGAACCAGTAAGGCCGATCTCGACGCGCTGTGTTTTAGCGCCTTCGGTCAGTTCCACAAAGAAACGGCCTTTTTCATAGAAGAAACCGATGCGGCGGATTCCGTCGGAAAAGTTATTGTGGAAGACCTGCAGTGTCAGCGGGAACATGCCGACGTGGGTGTCTTCCATTTTGTATTCTTTTCCATGTAAAAGCTGCGCCATGTCGATCTGGCGCATGGTTCCGCTGTTCCGCGGGCCCGGTGTTCTGCGCTTCCAGCCGCCGCGCAGGATTCTTCCCGGTGTCTCTTTTGCGCCTTCCAGGTCGCGGCAGGTCTGCAGGAGTTTCTGATATGCCAGCGGACTTTCTGTCTCGCCGTTCTTTAACTCGACGCCAAACTCTGCACCGAAATATTTCCGCACAATATCGAGCATTTCACATGTCTGGAACAGCTCGTTGCTGCCCGCGTTCGTCACGATCACGACGCCAATATCCGGGTAGCCGAGCACGTTCTGGCCCAGCATGCCATTGAACGCAAAGCTCCCCGGCCGCTCCTCCATCCAGACCTGATAGCCATAGCCGTATTTTCCCATCTTTTGCGGCGGCTCCGCATGCACTGATGTGGACGCTGCCACCCACTCTGCCGGGACGATCTGTTTTCCCTCAAATTGACCGCCGTTCGCATACATTACCCCAAGTTTTGCCGCGTCCTCCGGGCCGAGGAACAGTCCCCAGCCGCCTTTTGTGATGCCGGCCGGGCAGCTCTCCCAGAAAACGTTCCGGACGCCGAGCGGCTCAAACAGACGCGGGCGCAGATAATCCACCATTTTCATGCCGGTGCGCTCCGTCACAATCGCCGAGAGCAGATACGTGTTCATGCTGTTGTACTCAAACGCTTCACCCGGTGTTCCTTTCACCGGCGCTGCCAGAAAGTCGTCCACCCAGTCGTTGCCGGACACGGCGCCCATCTCGTTGAACTGCACGCCGCTCTTCATCGTCAGAAGATGCTCCACGGTCAGGTTCGGGCACAGGATTTTCTGCAGCAGACCGTTTCGTTTTTCAAAAATATCGTAGACGTTCTCGTCGAGAGAAAGCTTTCCCTCACTGATCAGAAAACCCACCGCCATGCCGGTGATGCTCTTGCACATCGAGTACGTCGCATGCCAGATACCGCTCCGGTACGGGGCGAAATTGCATTCGCAGATGACATTTCCGTTCCGCAGCACAAGAATATGATGCATGTCCGTATGGCTGGCCGCAGCGAGCTCCTGCAGCATCTGCGTCAGCTTTTTGGAAGAAATTCCTTCACTCTCCGGCACCGCACGCGGAAAGTACCGCTCCGGTGATGAAACATCGCCGAACGGCTCCTTCTGCGGCGCAAAGTCTGTCTTTCCCATATGTCCTGTCGTCCCACTCATAAATCCCCAGATCATTTCCATTACAGTCAACTGTTCTTTCGCTGCCATGTATGCACTGCCTCCTGTCTCATGCGGTTGGTTTTCCCAGTTTTTCCAGTTTCCATCATTATATCCATATTCCCTTCGATTCGCAATAGTTCACACGCGCCATTCGCAAAATCGCGCTTTCAGCGCTTTCCGCTGCTGCGCAGCTCCTTTTGCTCATTTCTCGGCGCTCCCTTCGTACAGTTCTATGGACAGATTTTCATGCAAGCATGAAATCTGCCCCCAGAACTGTACGAGTGAACTATTATTTTAAAATTTTTCAAATTTTTCCGAAAAAACACTTGCCAAACTCGTTTTCTTATGATAATATACTACTTGTCGTTGAGCAAAAATCACGGCAGACAAAACAAAAACTTCGGCTCCGTGGTCAAGCGGTTAAGACATCGCCCTTTCACGGCGGTAACACGGGTTCGATTCCCGTCGGAGTCATATGGCGTCGTAGCCAAGTGGTAAGGCAATGGTCTGCAACACCAGTATCCACCGGTTCAAATCCGGTCGACGCCTCTTCTTTCCCGGAACAGTTCGTTTCCGGGATTTTTGTTTTTCAAAATCATTTAATCATATCGTAATATCGCAAAAGGGGATCAGACAGCCTGGTCCCCTTTTGATTTTCTTCTTTATTTGACTTCTGTAAATTCCACACGGATGCTCTCATACTCCCGCAGCACCTGATGCAGGGTCAGGCCCGCACGGTTCCAGGTGCGGCCGGAGCGGATTTCTCCGTCCAGACTGCAGCGGTACTGTTTGTCCTCTGCCAGTCCGCTCACCTTCGTGTGTACCGGGAGCATATTTCCTTCTGCGTCGGTTTTTACGATCGTAACCAGTGCGCGGCTCTGATCTTTTGCCACAAACTCCCATGCCATAAAATCCTCTTTTTTCAGTCCGGTCAGGCGGTAATACAGTCCCTCATGTGTCAGATCATAATATTCATGCATCGCAGCAACCTGCTCTTTTACCATCTCTTTTTCTTCATCCGAAATCTTGTTCAGATCCATCTCATAGCCGAAGCTTCCTGCCAGCGCTACATCGCCTCTCGTCTGGAACGGTGTCACGCGTCCGGTCTGATGGTTCGGGCATACCGAAACGTGGGAGCCGACGGTGCTGATCGGGTAGAAGAACGAGCTTCCGTACTGAATTGACAGACGGCTGATCGCATCGGTGTTGTCGCTACACCAGATCTGCGGCGAATAATACATCATACCGGCATCAAATCTTCCGCCGCCGCCACTGCAGCCCTCAAGCAGCAGATCCGGGCATGCGGCAAGGAAACGCTCCAGCAGATCGTAAACGCCGAGTACATAGCGGTGATACAGTTCTCCGTTCCGGCTCTGTGCTACCACATGGCTGTAAACATCGCAGACACTGCGGTTCATATCCCATTTGACATAATCAATCTTCGCGTCGTGAACAATCGTTGTCAGACGCTCCAGCAGATACTCCCGCACATCCTCGCGTGTCATATCAAGCACAAGCTGGTTTCTGCTGTGGTTCGGCACACGGTCTGGAATTGCAAAGGCCCAGTCCGGATGCTCGCGGTAGAGATCGCTGTCCTCTGAAATCATCTCCGGCTCGAACCAGAGGCCGAATTTCATGCCCATGTTGTGGATCTTCTCGGCAAGCTGTGCCATGGAACCATTCATCTTCTTTTCATTGACGAACCAGTCACCGAG
>CAVLAW010000044.1:0-14452 GCA_963661155.1 Tidjanibacter massiliensis
TCCATGGAACACTTCAGACAGGAACTCATGGAATATCTGGATTACTACAACAACCGCAGGATTAAGACAAAGCTGAAGGGCTTGCCGCCTGCTATTCACAGACAACAAGCCCTTTCGGTTGCTTGAACTATTTTTACTTCAAATATTGTCTAACTTTTTGGGGTCACTTCATAAAGCGGTGGGCACTTCTTGTCTAAGTTAATTTATCAACCTGTGTTCAGATGCGATTTCAGATCATTCCAAAATGCCGCAGGGCATTCATGATGGCTTCTTCCTTCTTTGGCGGGCACTGCGGAACAATCGCATCCTCAGATTTCGGTTTATTGTAGCTGTCGCTGACATCAAGCCCGCATTTGCGTTTCACCTGGGATATATACAGAGATCATACCTTAAAACCGTTCTGTTCAAGAACATAATTCTTGATCTGCGCATAGGTTGCCTGACCGCGCTTCTCCTGAAGCATTTCCTCAACATCCACGTCGATGTCGATATGTAGACTATTTCTCCGCACTAAGAGACATACCGTCTCCACATGGCATGTCATCGGAAACTGGTCGACGCCGCGGACTTTCTTGACTTCGTATCCAAGCTCTCCAAGCACCTTCACATCGCGTGCCAGTGTCGCGGAATCACAGGATACGTAGACGATGCGGTCTGGCTGCATGCTGGCCATGGTGTGGAGGAGGTTTTCTTCGCAGCCTTTTCTCGGCGGGTCGACGACGATGACATCGGCGTGGGCGTGTTCGCCTGGGTGATCTTTGGCGTATTGTTCATAATAAGCCGGAAGAATCTCCTCGGATTTGCCGACGAAGAATTCGGCATTTTCGATCTCGTTGATTTTTGCATTATTCTTCGCATCTGCAATTGCCTCCGGGACGATTTCGATGCCGTAGACTTTTTTGGCTTTCTGCGCGAGGAACAGGGAGATCGTTCCGATGCCGCAGTACAGATCCCAGACCGTCTCGTTTCCGGTAAGGCCTGCGTATTCCAGGGCAAGACCGTACAGCTTCTCGGTCTGTGCCGGGTTGACCTGGTAGAAGGACAGCGGGGAGATCTGGTATTTTACGTTTCCAATATAGTCGGTGATATATCCCTGTCCCCACAGGCAGCGGATCTCTTTTCCCATGACGACGTTGGTCCGCTCGCGATTCACGCTGAGGGTAATGCTCGTCATGCCCTCCAGCTCCGTCAGAGTATTAACAAGTTTTTCCTCCGCCGGCAGCTTCTTTCCATTTACAACGAGACAGACCATAATCTCCTTCGTCGTAAATCCGAACCGGATCAGCACGTGGCGCACCAGGCCTTTGCCGGTCTCTTCGTTATACGCCGAAACACCGTTCTCTTCCATCCACGCGAGAATGCGGTTCAGAATTTCCTCGTTCTGCTCCACGCCGAGATAACAGTTCCTGTTTTCCATAATCTGATGCGTTCTTCCCGCATAAAATCCCGTGATCAGTCTGCCGTTTTTATCCTGTCCGATCGGGAACTGTGCTTTGTTTCGATAACGGAACGGATTCTCCATCCCCACAATCGGCTCCATCGGAATTTCCGTCATGCTGCCGATGCGCTGGAGATTTCCGGCGATCTTCTTTTCTTTGAAATGAAGCTGCTCCGCATAGTCCAGCATCTGAAGCTGGCATCCGCCGCACGGACGGGCAACCGGGCAGACCGGCTCAACACGGTGTGCGGACGGTTCGAGCAGGCGCATCAGACGCGCATAGCCATAATTTTTCTTTGCTTTGATCACTTTTACTTCGGCCAGATCGCCGATGACGGTGTCTTTGACAAAGAGGGTATAGCCCTCGCATTTGCCTATACCCTCTCCGTCGTGTCCCATATCTTCAATTTTCACCGTCAGTACATCATTTTTCTGATAGCTCATGAAAGATCTCCTGTTCTGCGGATGTTGGATTCAAAGAACCGGTTGTAGCCAAGCCACTCATTGCCGGCCGGCGCTGCGTCAAACAGCTCGGTTAAGGTTTCCAGTTTTGCATCGGCGTTGTCCGCCAGGTTCAGCGCTACGGCCTCTACCATTGCCGGTTTTTTCGGGGAACCGTATTCCAGCTCGCCGTGATGTGCCAGAATGCAGTGCTTTAACTGATTTTCGAGTTCCAGCGGGAAGCCTTCGATCTTCTGTGCGGCATCGTGCACCATCTCCGCTCCGATCATAATGTGGCCGAGAAGCTGTCCGTCATCGGTGTAATCGTTCTGTGGGAATAAAGAGAGCTCTTTCGTCTTTCCGATGTCATGAAGAATCGCCGCCGTGATCAGCAGATCGCGGTTCACAATCGGATACGATTTCGCCATAAAATCGCAGAAGCGTGTGACACTTAACGTATGTTCCAGCAGTCCGCCGACAAATCCGTGGTGCACACTTTTTGCTGCGGAACTCATACGGAACCGTTTTGCAGTCGCCTGATCCTGAATAAAGTAATACGTCAGAATTGCGGAGAGATATTGATTTTTCACTGTGCCGATCCAGGAAAGCAGTTCCTGATACATCGTGTTGATGTCGTAGCGGCTTGTCGGCAGATAATCCGCCGGATTGTAGGATCCTTCCTCTGCTTTTCTTGCACTTTGGATAGAAATTTGAAGGGCTCCGTTAAAGCTGGAGACATCTCCTCTGATATCGACATAATCCAGTGCATCAAATTCGTAGATTGCCGGGGATCCCGGATTCCAGATTTTCGCATCAATCGTGCCGGTACGGTCCTGTAAAATTACATTTTCATACTGCTTTCCATTTTTTGTAACGGCTGACTGTTTATGTTTGCAGAGATAAATTCCGTTGACCTTGCTTCCTTCCCGGAGTTCGCTGATATACTTCATAAAATAAATCCTCTTTTTCTAAAATGCGGGAACTGTGTCCCGTTTTCGTTCTCTTTGTATCTTTTCTGCAAAAGCCATGATCTGTGTACTTTTGCATGCCTTACCAATTCTACCAGATTTTCCTTTAGAATGCACGTATTTTTTCTTCTGACAGTTAAAAACCTCGGAAAAGAAAAAGCCTTCGGAAACCAGACCAGCCAGGCCGGCTTTTCAGTTTCCGAAAGCCTTTGATTCTTATACTTCTCCAATCGTCACATCAAACGTCATCTCCGAATATCCTTCGGCTCCTCTCCGCATCGCCGTCACGGTGACAACGTCTCCTGTATTGTATTTCTGTAACTGTTCATGGTACTGTTTGATCGTCTCAATCTTGTGCTCTCCGAGCTTCACGATCACATCGTATTCTTTCATACCCGCCATCATCGCCGGGGAATCGTCGGCAACCTGGCTGATGAGAACGCCTTTCGGGATTCCGGTCTTGTCGGAAAGTTCGTCTGTAACATCCTGTCCGCGGATGCCGATGTAGGCGTGGCTCACGTTATTGGAAAGATTTTCGATCAGTTTTTTGATCTGGGAAATTGCAATTCCCGTCACGACATTGTTTCCCTTCGCACTGTAGCTCTGCGCGATGATGCCGACGATTTCGCCGTCCAGGTTCACCAGGATGCCGCTGCCGTCCGTGCTTCCGAGAATATCGGTCGTCAGCAGATTGTACTCATTGTCCAGCGCGGAAATTTTATTCGTCACTGATGTTACCACTCCGTAGGCAATCGAATCGCTGTAACCGACCGGACTTCCGACGGCTACCACCGGGTCGCCCTGGCTTACGAGATAGGATCTGCCGAGCGGCGCAATCTCAAGGCCGTCCCGCGTCTCTTCACTCAGCTTTGATTCGTCCACTTTTACAATCGTAAGACCGGTGCTCGGATCGTGACGCTGATACGTCGCATCGACCATCGTCTCATCCCAGAAAGTGACCTGAATCCGCTCCACATTTTCCACGATACGGTACTCCGTCAGGATAAAGAGATCCTGTCCGTTGTCGGCGACCACAAGGCCGGAAATCTGCTGCTGGTTCTCATAGTTCTGATTGAAATAATCCATCTGGTTCGTAATACCAATGACGGTAACAAGCGCCCGTTTCGGCTTTTCCGTTACTGCCAGCATATTCCGATAGATTTCTTCGTAATTTTTCAGGGAGCTGTCCTTGTCCTCCCCGTCGGGATCTGCATCGGTCGGCTCGCCTTCTTCTGTAGATGTGGTGCCTTCCGTTCCCTCCGTTGCATCGCTTTCCTCCGTACTCTCCGCAATTGTGCTTTCCGAATCTGTACTCTCGGAATCCGTGCTCTCCGCTGTGGAGCTGCTGATTTCCGTACTGGAACTGCTGCTGTCCACCGGTGTGCTCTCGGACGATGCTGTGATCGTCTCGGATGGCTCCTGTCCGCTGTTCGGATCCTCATCTCCCGGGATGTCCACCCTGGCCGGCGGCTCCTCTTTTGTGATGGCACCTGCGATTTTCGGCTCTGTCACGGCAAACACGGCCGCCGCCACAAGGCCTCCCATTGCCGCAAGCAGCAGCCATCCCGCGATCAGAAGAACGATCTTTTTCCAGTCCGGCGGCTGCTTTTTGATACTCTCTTTCATGAATTTATAAGGTTTTGGGTCATTTTCCATATATTTCTTTCTCCATAAATTCAAATTTCACATATAAAAAACTTTACCAGATAGATATGAACATTTTATGAATACTGTTACATCTTTTTCTCATTTCCGTCAGATCACCGATTTTCTCGTTCTTGGGGTTTCTTTCTTTTCTTTTTTAAGGTATAATTGGGGGAGTGGAAAAACCTGTGACCCACATTCCACAAACGTTCTGTGCTTCCCGTGCAGACACATGATCAGATCCTAAAGCGGTATGTGAATGAAAAAAACACCGCATGATCCGTAAACTATGACTGAAAATCAAACACGAAAAGGGTAGTATCATGAATCAGAAAGCATTAAAAACGCTCGAATACGACAAAATTATCGAACAGCTGGCTTCGTATGCCAGTTCCCCGCTGGGACGGAAGAAATGTCTGGAACTTGTTCCTTCTTCTTCGCTCTCCCAGATCACACGGATGCAGCACGAGACACACGACGCGCTCACCCGTCTCTTCAAAAAAGGACGCATTTCCTTTGGCGATGCCAAAGATATCCGCGGCGCTTTAAAACGTCTGGAGATCGGAAGCTCCATGAATATCACAGAGCTTTTACAGACCGCCGCACTTCTGGAAAACACGGCGCGTGTCAAAGCGTACGGCCGCCGCGAAAATGCAGATCAGAACCCGGACAGCCTCGAGGATCTCTTCGAAACGCTGGAACCTTTGACGCTGTTATCCACGGAAATCCGCCGCTGCATTCTCTCCGAGGATGAGATCAGCGATGACGCAAGCTCCAACCTGCGCCGCATCCGCCGGTCGATCAAAGCCTGCGAGGATAAAATTCACAGCCAGTTAATCTCGCTCGTCAACGGCTCCTACCGCACATATCTGCAGGATGCTGTCATCACGATGCGTGACGGACGGTACTGTATCCCGATCAAATCCGAGTACAAAGGCCAGGTGCCGGGCATGGTGCATGACCAGTCCTCGACCGGTTCCACGTTCTTCGTCGAGCCGATGGCGGTTGTCAAACTGAACAACGAGATCCGCGAGCTGGAAATCGAGGAAGCAAAAGAGATCGAAGTCATCCTCGCTTCCTTAAGTGCACAGGCAGACCTGCACCGTGATGAGATCCGCTATGACCTCGAAAACATGGTGGAACTCGACTTTATCTTCGCGCGTGCCGCTCTCGCCATGGAGCAGAACGCCAACGAACCGATCTTCAACACAGAAGGAAAAATCCATCTGCGCAAGGCGCGCCATCCGCTCATCAATGCAAAAAAAGTTGTCCCGATCGACCTGTCTCTCGGTGAGGATTTCGATCTTCTGATCGTCACCGGACCAAACACCGGCGGTAAAACGGTTTCGTTAAAAACCGTTGGTCTTTTAACGCTGATGGGCCAGTCCGGACTTCATATTCCGGCACTCGACCGCTCCTCCCTCGCTGTCTTCGATGAGGTTTACGCCGATATCGGTGATGAGCAGAGCATCGAGCAGTCGCTTAGTACCTTCTCGTCCCACATGACAAACGTCGTTTCCTTCCTTGACAAGGCGGACCGCAATTCCCTCGTCCTCTTCGACGAGCTCGGTGCCGGTACCGACCCGACCGAAGGCGCGGCACTGGCCATTGCTATCCTCTCCACGCTTCACGAGCGCGGCATCCGCACGATGGCGACGACACACTACAGCGAGCTGAAAATCTACGCATTATCCACACCGGGCGTCGAGAATGCCTGCTGTGAATTTGACGTGGAAACCTTAAGCCCGACGTACCGTCTGCTCGTCGGCGTTCCTGGAAAGAGTAACGCGTTTGCAATTTCCAGCAAACTCGGCCTGCCGGACTACATCATCAACAAAGCAAAAGATGAAATCAGCGAACAGGATGAATCATTTGAGGATATCCTGACCACCCTCGAACAGAACCGTATCACACTGGAACGCGAGCAGGAAGAACTGGCCCGCACCCGCGCCGAGGTGGAATCCTTAAAACAGAGCCTTGCCAAGAATCAGGAACAGATCGAGGCAAGAAAAGACAAGATGATCGCGGGCGCGACCGAGGAAGCACAGCGGATCCTCCGCGAGGCGAAAGAATACGCCGACCAGACGATGCGCGATTTCCAGAAATTCGGAAAAGAGAATGTTTCCGTCCGTGAGATGGAACAGAAACGTACCGCGCTGCGGGAAAAGATGAACAAGCTGGACAAGAAGAAAGCGAAAGAAGTGCCGAAACGCACCGGAAATCTCCGCCCGCAGGATCTCCATCTCGGAGACGCAGTCAAGGTCTTAAGCATGAACCTCAAAGGCACCGTCAGCACCCGCCCGGATTCGAAGGGATATCTCTTCGTCCAGATGGGTATCATGCGGTCGAAAGTCCATATTTCCGACCTTGTCCTGATCGACGAGGCCGTCATCACAGGTCCGTCCATCTCCCGCACCAGCAGCGGAAAATCGAAACTTTCCAAGGCAGCGACGATTTCCACGGAAATCAATCTGCTCGGAAAAACGGTCGATGAAGCGATTGCAGAGCTCGACAAATATCTCGACGACGCATACCTCTCCCATCTGCCGAGCGTCCGCGTTGTTCACGGAAAAGGAACGGGCGCACTGCGCAAAGGCATTCACAATTACCTGCGCCGCCAGAAACACGTCGAGGACTTCCATTTAGCGGAGTTCGGCGAGGGCGATGCCGGCGTTACGATTGTTACATTTAAGAAATAAAGCAGAGAAAGAAAAACATAGGACGGAATGCACATGATATGCAATTCCGTCCTGTAAACAGTGAAGGAGAAACTTTTATGGCTTCCAAACAGAAAATTCTGATCGTCGATGACAATAACAATATCGCAGAACTGATTTCTCTCTATCTGACCAAGGAATGCTATGACACAAAAATTGTAAATGATGGAGAAGAGGCTGTCCGGGAGTTTCACGCCTTCCAGCCGAACCTGATTCTGCTCGACCTGATGCTGCCCGGCATGGACGGCTACCAGGTCTGCCGCGAAATCCGGCACGATTCCGATGTCCCGATTATCATGCTCTCCGCCAAAGGCGAGGTCTTCGACAAGGTGCTCGGGCTGGAGCTCGGCGCGGATGATTATATCATCAAACCATTTGATTCGAAGGAACTCGTTGCCCGCGTCAAGGCGGTGCTCCGGAGATTCCAGCCGTCCCGCACGCTTCCGGTCTCCGCGACCGCAGGAAAATGCGTCGAGTATCCGGATCTGATCATCAACCAGACGAACTACTCTGTGATCTATCAGGGACGCACGATCGACATGCCGCCGAAGGAATTAGAGCTTCTCTACTTCCTGGCATCCTCACCGAACCAGGTGTTCACGCGCGAGCAGCTTCTCGATCACATCTGGGGTTATGAGTACATCGGGGACACCCGAACGGTCGACGTTCATATCAAACGCCTCCGCGAAAAAATCAAGGACCATGACACCTGGGCCATTGCGACGGTCTGGGGCATCGGTTATAAATTCGAGGTTAAAAAATAATGCGACGCACGCTTTACCGGAAATTAATTCTTATTTACGTGATCCTCGCCATCGCCGGTTTCATACTGATCTCCACGGTCGGCTCCCGCATGGTCGAGGACAGTCTGGTCTCGAGTGCGAGCACGAGCCTGTACCGGGAGGCCACACAGATTGCTGCGCAGCAGGGGGATCTCTATTACCACGATGAGCGCTCCCTTACGGATCTCTATAATTCGCTCGGCGCACTGGCCTCGTACCACAATTCCCAGATCTGGCTGATCAGCACGGACGGCGACATTCTGCTGAATACCGCTTCTGACCTGGATGAGGAAAACACCGAGACACTCTCCGGTTTCGATCCGGTTGCCCTCGGCAGCAAGTATTACAGCACGGGAACTTTTTTCGGGCACTTTGAGGATAAAATGCTCAGTGTGATGGTTCCGGTCACCTCGGATTTCCGGATCAAAGGCTATATCGCCATTCATCTTCCGCTCCAGGATGTGTATCAGCAGCGTGAAAGTCTGCTGGCGCGGATCGATTTGCTCTTTGCGCTGGTATTCGGACTCTCGTTTGTGATCCTGATCTTTTTTTCCCTCGTCGTTTACCGGCCGCTGAAGAAGATCATCAACGGCGCGAAGGAATATGCCGCCGGCAATCTGACGCACAAGATTGATGTTAAATCGCACGACGAGATGGGGTATCTCGCCTCCACACTGAACTACATGTCCGGCGAGCTGAACAAAACCGGGGAATACCAGAGAAAGTTCGTGGCGAACGTCTCACATGACTTCCGCTCCCCGCTGACCTCGATCAAAGGCTACGTCGAGGCAATCCTCGACGGAACGATTCCGCCTGAGATGCAGGAGAAGTATCTGAAAATCGTCCTCTTTGAGACAGAGCGGCTGCATAAGCTGACGCAGAGCCTGCTGACGCTGAATGATATCGACGATAAGGGGAATATGCTGGATCTGACGTCGTTTGACGTCAACGCAGTCATCAAAGATACGGCGGCCTCGTTTGAAGGTACGTGTACGAAAAAGCGGATTTCTATCTCGCTGATCCTCGCTTCCCGTACGCTGTATGTCTGCGCCGATATGGGAAAGATTCAGCAGGTACTGTACAATCTGATTGATAATGCAATCAAGTTCAGCAATAATGACTCGACGATCACCGTTGAGACAACAGAGAAACACGGCAAAGTCTTCGTCTCCGTCAAGGACACCGGATGCGGTATTCCAAAGGCAAGCATTATCAAAATCTGGGAACGATTTTACAAACTCGACGCTTCCCGCGGCAAAGACCGCAAGGGTACGGGACTTGGACTTTCGATTGTCAAGGAGATTATCGCTGCACATAACCAGAATATCAATGTCATCAGCACGGAGGGCGTTGGTACCGAATTTATTTTTACGCTTCCAAAAGGCGAAGCACCGAAACAGTAACGCAAAAAAAGCCCCTCCGCCGAGGGGCTTTTTTGCCAGATATATTAAAAACATTTGCTCTGGAGGTATCTTTCATTATGAACTCAGCCAACATTGATTCCATCATCAAACGTCTCATCGCATCCCACACCACCATCTCCACCATGGAAAGCTGCACCTCCGGCCTAATCGCCTCGCTGATCACCGACACCGAAGGCGCCTCCGCCATCTTTCCCGGCGGCTACGTCACCTATCTGAACGAGACAAAAATCCTCGTCGGTGTCGATCCTGCTGTCATCCGCCAGTACGGCGTTTATTCCCCGGAATGCGCCGAAGCCATGGCCCGCACCGCACAGAAAAACCTGAACACCGACATCGCCATCGGCATCACCGGCACAACCGGCAACCTCGACCCGAACAACGCCGACAGTGTACAGGGTGTTGTCTACTTCTGTATTTTTTATAAAGGTCAAACCCACGCCTTCACCTACCAGGCAGACGTTTCCGGCATGAGCCGCCACGAGATCAAACAGCTTTACGCCGGACAAGTCTTCACTGAATTAGAAAACCTCCTCACCACCACAAAAGAACGGAGCTGATGTCCCATGAAACAGACCAAAAATCTCCCTGGCCGCCGCCCTCCTCGACCTCCTTCTCGTCATCACCCAACGCTACAACCGCGACCGAATCCTTCGAATTCTTAAGCGAAAGAAAAAGCTATAACCCCCTCAGCCGAGCGCAGCAATGGCGTCCGCCCGCACAATCAGGGACTCCGGGCTGCAGGATTTGGAAACGGGGCGTGCATTTGCAGGAGGCCTAAGCATCTTAGAAGGTGGTATTTTGCGTTGCATCAGAAAAAGGCACTGTCTGAGCGCAGCGAGTTTGCCTTTTTCTGATGCGCTTTTAGCAAAATATCAGCTTCTTAGATGCTCTTGGCCTCCGAAACAGCACGCCCCGTTTCCACATCCTGCGGCCCGGAGTCCCGTCCGTTGTCCATTGTCCGTTCATCTATCTCCACTCATGCGTCCGCAGATGCCCCGCGAGCTGCATGTGGTCAAAATTATTCTGCCGCAGCGCCTCGTACAGCACAATCGCTACGGAATTGGAAAGATTCAGCGACCGAATATCATTAATCATCGGAATCCGCACTGCGGTCTCCTGATTGTCGTACAGAATATCTTCCGGAATTCCCGCACTTTCCTTCCCGAACATAATAAAGCAGTCCTCTTCATAATGCACATCCACATACGTCTGCGGCCCCTTCGTCGTCGCATAATAAATCTTCGCCCCCGGATTCTTCTCCAGAAAATCCTCATAACTTTCATACACCGTCACATCCAGCTTCGGCCAGTAATCCAGCCCCGCGCGCTTCACCGCCTTGTCCGAAATATCAAATCCCAGCGGCTTAATCAGATGCAGCTTCGTCCCCGTCGCCACACACGTCCGTCCGATGTTGCCTGTATTAGCCGGAATTTCCGGCTCATGAAGAACAATATTCAAATGTGCCATCTCACTCATCACTCCTGTCGTATATTCTGATCGGGTATGCTATTTCGTCACCCGGTACATCTCATCCATCTGCGGCTTATCCAGATACCGGACCTCTTCCCCATTTCGGAGAATCCGCTCGTTTCCCGCCGTTGTCCGTCCAATCACCGCCGCCGGAATCCCTTCGATCCCAAGCTTCTGCACCAGCCCTTCGCCGTCCTTCACAGCAATCAGCAACGCCCCCGTCGAAAGCATCTGATACGGATTCACCCCGAAAAACTCACAGATCTCCACCGTCTCCTGCCGGATCGGAATTTTCTTCAGCGTCACGTCAAGCCCGACACCCGCGCCGTCCGCCATCTCCCAGAGCGCCCCGAAAATACCGCCCTCCGAAAGATCCTGCATCGCAAGCGCCCCATGCTCGACCGCAATCTCCGCCTCTTTGCAGGCAGAATACTCCTCCGCGAAATCCTCCGCCCCATGGATAAATCCCGGCGAAAATCTCGCAAGGAGCTCCTCCCGCCGCGTCTTCGCCAGATAAGCTGCCGCGCCGAGCGCAATCCCTTTCGTCACAACCAGATCAAGATCCGCCGTCACGCAGGATGGATCAAACAGCCCCGCACGCGCGGTACTGCCCGCCGCCGTCACCGTCAGCACCGGGTAAGAAACTCCATCCGTCACCTCCGTGTGTCCGCCGATCACCGCAGTTCCATACCGCTCACACGCGCCGTCGACCGCACGCATCAGCTCTTTCAGCTCTTTCTCTTCCATCGCCTCCGGCAGCATCAGCGACACCAGAAGTCCTTTTGCCGATGCCCCTGCCGCAGCCACACTGTTGCACACCCGGCAGACGGCCAGCACCGCGTCCTCGGTATCCCTTACCAGCACCGGCGCGCACGAAAACACCTGCGTTTCCGCCTCACTCTTCAGCGCAGAAACGCCGCGTCCAACCGCCGGACCAGCCGCATCTTCTCTTTTCTGTCCCAACATTTTAAACACCGAGCGCACCAGCACACTCTGCTGTAATTTACCCTTTCGCATTCTCATCCTCCTCGAACTTTACACTTCCAAAGAGAAAAAGCAGACGGAATCCATTCTCCTTTTCCCTCTGCTTTCCCATTTTCCACAAAAAACGCTTAATCCTCGTCCTCTGTTTTCTCTGTATCGTCACTGTCCTCCGTCTTTTCGGAAGTATCGGAATCATCGTCGTCACTGCTGTCTTCCTTTTTCTCCGAACTCTCCGATAACGAACTGCTCTGGCTGTATTTTGCCGCAACCTCCTTTGCTTTTGCAAGATCATTTGCCGCAATCGCTGCCTGCAGCTCTGCACGTGCTGTCGCATTGTCCGTCTTGGTTCCCACGGTATAGACATCCGATGTCATGCGGTAGGTGCTGGAATTTACCTGCTCCTTCGTCTCATTTCCATTGTCATTCACAATCTTCCAGAGGCGCGCTGTGGAACCCTGATAGCCATATGTTGTCTGCTCAATTGCTCCAAACGTTGCATTCGGATCCTCGGTCAGGCTCGTCGACGGATCCTCCGTACTCGTCGTCTCACTCTCATAGCGGACCGTGCGGTTCGGATCTCTCGTCTCGTGACCGTAGATTGCAAAATGAAGTGTGCTTCCGTCCGCACTCGCCTCGATATAAATCGGTGCGTCGGTGTTGTTGATAAATTTCAGGTCTTTTAAGCCCTCCGCGATCGCCGCATCCATCGACGGATCGACATAATGTACAATCATCGAATGGTTGTACCGCTCCGTCACCTCAAGCTCTGCTTTTAAAACGGCACCATAGAGTGTCGTGGAAACCTGGCAGATACCGCCGCCGTACGAATCGACAACCTTGCCCATCTCATACGATGCCGCCAGCGCATAGCCGTTCTCCGCATCAAACGGAACCACAACCGCTTCGACGGAAAACTCCTCGCCCGGCTGGACGATCGTTCCGTTGATCTTCTCTGCGCCGACTGCGACATTCTGCTTTCTGCCGCTCGTACCGTTGCCGTACTCTGTCGTGCCCTCACCGAGCAGATCTTTTACGAGCGCAAGCTGCTCCGGATTGCCGCCTGCAGGCGTTTCCTCCGTTACCAGCTCCACACCGCCGATGCCGCCGCGCCAGCTTGTCGTCAGATAGGAAACAACTTTGGCTGCGGATTCATCCACATTGACGCTGCATCCGGTCTGTCCCGGATTGACGATAAACTCGCCGTCCTGGCGGGTCAGCGTTGCGTCCGTCGCCGCGCGGTTCAGCACTGCCGTGCTGTTCTCCACGGCCTGGCGGGCTGCCTCGCCGTCCACCGTATATTTCAGCGAGAACGTTATCGTCTCTCCTTTTTTCAGTCTGTTCTGCGTCTGAAAACGCTTCAGTACATTGCCTTCCTGCCCGATCGTGACGGCTTCTCTTGCCACCTCCGGGTTTGCACAGGAAAGACCGAGATCGCCGGCTGTCACCTGTGCGTTCTGATCTCCCGCGGAAAGGTTGATCACGGATGGTTTCAACTGTTCTATTTTATCATTCACTGCCTGGGTGATCTGCTCTTCTGTCATACCGCCGACGGAAATATCTTCTACATAGATTCCGTCCAGCGCCGTCCCTGCATCCGCTTTGACCGGTTCTGCGAAAAAGCAGAACACAAACGCTGCGATCAGGACGAGCAGACCTTCTATTTTTCTGCTGTTTTTCATATTATGCCTCGCATCTGCCTGAAATTTAAACCAGATATAAAAGTGCCGGAAGGATCATGCCGAGTGCCATCACTACAGCAAGAATCAGTGCCAGTACCGCCGCTGCCTTTCTCTTTCTTGCAAGCGGATCCTTCTTCTTTTTCTGCTCTTCCGCCGGCGCTTTTCGGTTCACTTTATTGCTCATGTTCTGTTCCATCCTTTCTTTAATTTTTTTCTTTATTTCTGTCTTTTTTCCATTCTTCCATGTTCCAGAATGATCTGGTCGATCATGCGGGATGCCCTGCTCTTTGTGAGCGCTCTCCACTCCGGTTCCAGATCCAGTTCATGGTAACGGATCAGGTCTGTCAGATACCGTTTCTGTGCATCGGTTGCCGGGACTTCCCGTTTCATTTTTGCTTTTAAAGGTGCCGCCTGGAACCACTCCGGGTGATCCTCCGAAAAGCCTTCTTCGAGTTTCCGGAACAGTGCCAGCGTTTCC
Source organism: Tidjanibacter massiliensis (assembly GCA_963661155.1). GTDB lineage: Bacteria > Bacillota > Clostridia > Lachnospirales > Lachnospiraceae > Fusicatenibacter > Fusicatenibacter massiliensis_A. The sequence continues at coordinate 14,026 of CAVLAW010000044.1, forward strand.
AGCACATCGTCCATGGCGCGGTGCGCGTGCTCCCGCGGGATCTGATAGTAGACGCAGAGTGCCTCCAGGCTTCTGCTCTCGAGATCCGGCAACGCTTTCCGCGCAATCTTTAAGGTGTCCCACGCCTCTTTTTCAAATTCCAGACGGGCATTGACAGCCGCCTGTTTGATAAAGCTGTAGTCAAACAGAATATTGTGTCCCAGAAGCGGCAGGTCACCGCAGAAATCCAGAAATCCGCGGACAGCAGTCTCCACATCGGGCGCATCCGCGATCATCTCATCCCGGATACCGGTGAGTTCTGTGATCCGCGGCGGCACTTTCCGTCCCGGGTTCACAAAGGTTTCGTAGGAGCCTGTCACTTCTCCGCCTTCTACTTTTACCGCGCCGATCTCCAGAATCTGATCTTCCTTCACGGAAAGACCTGTCG
>CAVLAW010000045.1:0-14316 GCA_963661155.1 Tidjanibacter massiliensis
TTTTTAACGCCGCCGACACCTGGCGCAGATCGCGCGCGACCGGCTGCTGCTGCAAAATGATGCGAAAACAGAGATCCTCGATCTCCCGTTCTTTCGCATCGACAACCTGATCCTTTTTGATAATTTCTTCTGCTGCTCTCTGGTTTCCCTCCAGCAGAACCTCATACGTCCGCGCAATCGCCTGTTCGCAGAGTGCGCCAAGCTCAATCAGCTCTGTGTGCAGAACTTCCATCTGCTGCTCAAATTTTTCCCGCATATCAGCCAAACCTCCCTGTAATATAATCCTCTGTCCGTTTATCCTTCGGCATGGAAAAGATCTGCTCGGTCTCTCCGTACTCTACAACCTCTCCCAACAGGAAGAATGCGGTTTTATCGGAAATTCTGGCTGCCTGCTGCATATTATGGGTTACCATGACAATAGTATAATCTTTTTTCAGTTCTACCGCAAGATCTTCAATTTTGGAAGTAGAAATCGGGTCCAGCGCCGAAGTCGGCTCATCCATCAAAAGGACTTCCGGCTGTACGGCAAGGGCACGCGCGATGCAGAGACGCTGCTGCTGGCCGCCCGACATGCCGAGCGCACTCTTTTTCAGACGGTCTTTGACTTCATCCCAGATCGCTGCCTGGCGGAGAGACTGCTCTACAATGTCGTCCAGTTTTGCTTTCGAGCGGACACCGTGGGTTCTCGGACCGTAGGCAATGTTGTCGTAAATGCTCATCGGGAACGGATTCGGTTTCTGGAACACCATGCCGACGCGCTTCCGAAGGCCGTTGACATCCATCTTTCCACCGTAGATATTTTCCCCGTCCAGCAGCAGCTCTCCGGTGATCCGGCAGCCCGGGACGAGGTCGTTCATGCGGTTGATGGATTTTAACAGGGTCGATTTACCGCAGCCGGAAGGTCCGATAAATGCGGTCACTTCGTTGGCATCGATGTTCAGGTTGATATTTTTTAATGCATGAAAATCTCCGTAATAGAGATCCATATTGGAAACGTCGATTTTGCTCATGTTTTCTTCTCTCTTTCTCTTACTTCTTTGCAATCTTCTTCGCGATCAGACCGGAACAGCCGTTGATCAGAAGGACAATCAGCATCAGGATGACGCCGGTTGCGTACATCTGGTTCATGTAAAGACCTTCACTGGAGAGCGCATACATATGGACGGCCAGCGTTCTTCCGGAATCCATCAGGCCTGCTACTTTGGCGATGGTTCCTGCGGTGAATAAAAGCGCTGCGGTCTCTCCTACGACACGGCCGGTCGCCAAAATGACACCGGAAAGGATGCCCGGTACGGCGGACGGCAGAACGATCTTGAAAATCGTGCGGAGTTTTCCGGCTCCCAGGCCGAAGCTTGCCTCGCGGTAGGAATCCGGAACAGATTTTAATGCCTCTTCTGCGGTACGCATGATCAGCGGAAGAATCATGATGGCAAGGGTACATGCACCGGATGCCATCGAGTAGCCCATTTTCAGGGTTTTTGTAAAGAACAGCATACCGAACAGACCGTAAACGATCGATGGAATACCGGAAAGTGTCTCTGCGGTAATCCGAATCAGGCCGACCAGTTTTCCGTTTTTATTGGCATACTCTACCAGGTAGATTGCGGAAAAGATGCCAAGCGGCGCTGCAATCAGAAGAGAAAGCACCGTCATGGTCACGGTGTTGATGATCGCCGGAAGCATGGTGACATTCTCCGTTGTGTAGGTCCATGCGAACTGGTCAAGTGTCAGGTTTTTCACGCCGCGGATCAGGATAAATCCAACGAGGAATACCAGGATGGCCAATGCAAGAATGGCTGCGCCCCAGGTAAGACCGGTCAGTACGGAGGAAAAAATACTTTTGTGATACGTTACAATTGTTTTCTCTTTTTCTTTTGTATTTACTTTTACAGCTTCCATTGTATTTACTGCTCCATTTCCTTTAATCGCCATAATGTACCCTCCGGTTCAGCATCGATACCGATAAGTTAATCAGCAGGATAAAGACAAACAGCACAACGCCGGTTGCAATCAGTGCTTCTCTGTGAAGACCGGATGCATATCCCATTTCCAGTACGATATTTGCTGTCATGGTACGAAGACCCTCTGTAATTCCTTTTGGCATACGCGGCTGGTTTCCTGCAATCATGATGACCGCCATCGTTTCTCCGATCGCACGGCCGATACCAAGTACGATTCCGGCGAGGATTCCGGATTTTGCTGCCGGAACTACGGCGAAGAATACGCTCTGGGAATGTGTCGCTCCAAGGCCGAGGCTCGCTTCATAGTAGGACTCCGGCACACTGGAAATCGCAGATTCCGTGACACCGACTACGGTTGGCAGAATCATGACGGCGAGCAGGATCGACGCGGTCAGCATCGTATTTCCGTTTTTGCCGGTCAGCTGTGCCATCATCGGAACGATAACAACCAGTCCGAAGAAACCGTATACGATAGACGGGATACCTGCCATCAGGTTAATGCCTGATTTACAGATGCCGTAAAACTTTCTCGGGCAATAGCGGGAAAGAAAAATCGAAGTGAGAATTGCGACCGGAACGCCCATCAGAATCGCAAGACCGGTGACGCAGATACTTCCGACAATCATCGGCAGAATACCGAAAATGTTGTTGCCCGGTTTCCACACGGTACCTGTCAGAAATTTTAACGGTCCGATTTTAAAAATGGCAGGAACACCATTCATAAACAGGAAAATACAGATCAGAGCAACGGCCATCACGGAGCAGCACGCTGCGATCAGAAATACAATTTTCATGACTGTTTCTCTTAGTTTCATAAAATAAATCCTTTCATCATTTCACGGAACGTGTTTGAAAAAGATGTTCGTTATTTTCCTCTACGAACGGCTTTTTCAAGCACGTTCCAAAAGGCAGCTCTTTTTCTGGAAATTTTTCCGGATATGGAAGTAAGAGCGATTTTCTTCCTTTCGCCCTACTTCCTGTTTTGCTGTTTTTTTGTGCGTTCTTTATTTCACATCTGCCCAGTCGGTGGTGTCGCCAACATAGATGCTCTTAACCTGATCGCTGGTCAGATCATCGGTCGGGTTCTCTTTGTTGACGATGACTGCGATACCGTCAGTTGCGATTACGGTTGCTGTAAGACCAAGGGATTTCTCCTCATCTTTCAGATCACGGGATGCCATACCGATGTCGCACAGTCCGTCGCTTGCGGACGTAATACCTGTGGTGGAATCGCTCTGCTGTACTTCAATGTTTGCGTTGGAGTTTACTTTTGCATAAGCCTCTTTTAATTTCTCCATCAGAGGAGTTACAGAAGAAGATCCTGCTACGACTACTTTTTCACCGCTGCAGCTTCCGTCGTAAGCCTGGGTATCTTTGAGGGCGATGTAACCGTCATCAGAAACAACCTGCTGTCCGTCGGTGCTTAAGATGTAGTCCAGGAAATCCTGTGCATCTGCGGAAAGTCCGTCTTTTGTTACAACGTTGAACGGACGGCTTACTTTGTAGGAACCGTTCTCTACGTTCTCTGCGGTTGCCTCAGCTCCGTCGATTTTCAGGGCTTTTACTTCATCATTTAAAGATCCAAGGGAGATATAACCGATGGCGTACTGGTTGCCGGCTACGGTGCTCATCATAACGGAGGTGTTGTTGGTGATCTGTGCATCAACGGTGGTGTTGTCCACTTTCTCGCCTGCATCGTTTTTCTCTTCTACACCGAACAGCTCGATGAATGCGCCTCTGGTACCGGAACCATCCTCACGGGAGATAACACTGATCTGTCCGGAGAAGTCTCCTGCTGCAGTGCTGTCTGTTCCTGCGCTGCTGCTTGCTGCATCTGCTGCGGATGTAGCAGTGGTGGTGCCAGCTGCGGAAGAACTGCTGCTGTCGCTGCTTCCACATCCTGCAAACATTCCTGCGGCCATCATTGCGGTTAACGTGATTGCGATTACTTTTCTTTTCATGATATTTTTTCTCCTCTTTTTTCACACGGGATTTTGTGATTTTGTTTTGTAAAATTATTTTGCAAAATCAGCATCCCGAGTTTTTTTACATTTCGTTTTTACAGGTATTATCATAACAACGGTGTGTAAAATACAAAATCTCGGAGAGGTTAAGTTTATGTAAAATACAATTTTTCTCATTTTACAATTGATATCTTATTTCTTTCTGACGTTTTCCCGTGGAAACTTTCTTATCTGACGATTTCCTGTTATACTGGTTTCAGCAAACCTAGGATTCTATTTTAAGGAGGAACTTCTATATGAATAAAAATGATCGTTTTGAAAAAGTATATTCGCAGGGCGCCATGACGGTTACGGAAATCTGGGTTAATAAAGAAACCTTTCTGATGCCAAAAAGCGCCGGGATATGGATGTTTCTTCCAGATCCCGGCGCTTTGCTTCTGCCGTAAACTATTTATTCTGTTTTCTTCGTCAGATACTGCCGGATGGCCTGCTGCAGTTTTTCTTCGTTCAGCGGCTTGCACAGGCGCTCGTTCATACCGGCCTCTTTGCTTCTCTCAATATCTTACGCAAAGGCGTTTGCCGTCATCGCAAAGATCGGAATCGTCTTCGCATCACTCCGTTCCATCGCGCGAATCCGTTTCGTCGCGGCCGTGTTTTCCGGTCAGGCGGTGCATCTCATCCTTGGCAGAAATTTCTTCATACGTCCCCCTGATCAGATCCATGCGGTAGATCAGCCAGTAGATTTTACTGATGGATCTGATGATCTCACTGTTCACCGTCGCTCTCTCCAGTGCATTTTTGAACTCTGCGAGACTCTTTTTGAGGGAGACCTGTTTTTCTTCCAGTTCTTCCAACATATCGAGATTCTCTTTTAAGCCTCCGATATGGCCGCCGACCGAGGTCAGAAGACGGATGGAGAGCGCCTGTTTTTCCTGGCCCGGGTTGTCGAAGCCGATTAGCCGTTCAGCCGTTTATTGGAAAAGATCGAGATCACGATCAGGGAATGGATATTCTGGCCGTCGAACAGGGCATATTCTTCCGGTGTCTTTTCTTTTTCCACATCCCAGTCATCAGAGACGATCGCCTCGCCGTTTTCGAGCTTCGGAGTCCAATTCGGCATATCGCAGATGCGCACATTCTGCATGACTCCCATCGTCGGCGCAACGCCTTTGCGGCACCACTCGTGGGTCATGCGCAGTACCTGCCGCTCCGAAGAAGCCCAGGCAAACACGTAGGCGCGGTCCGCCATTTCTGTCTGCTGCTCTTTGTTCCATTCTCTTTTCTGCTGCTCCATGAAATCTCCTTCTGTTCACTGCCCCCCCCGCAAATGTTCTGCCTGACATTCTTTACCCTCTGCTTAAAAACAAAAGGAGCAGGGAACGCTATAGAAATTCAACTATAACGTTCCCTGCTCTTATCTTTGATCATCGGATACCGTCTCTCAGGCACTATAGTTTTGCGCGGTAATCTTTATTTTCTGTCTTTTATTATACGCTATTTCCAAAAGACGTGTCAACAAAACGAACAGAAAATATGTCTGCCAAAACTTCGTTTATTCCGGCATCGGCACGTCGAGTTTTTCGGATGCCTCTTTTAACAGGTCGATGATCGACAGATGCTGCGGGCATACGCTCTCGCACTGGCCGCACTGGACGCAGTCGCCGGCTCTTCCCGATTTCTGCACCAGATTGTTGTAATAGAAATGCGGACGGCCGTCCTCTCCGTAGAGACGTAAGGTGTTCAGCGCTTTAAACACATCCGGGATGGAAATTCCCATTGGACATCCGTCACAGCAGTAACGACAGGCGGTACACGGAACGGTCGGGTTCTTTTTCAGCTCTTCCTGCGCTTTGGTGATCACAGCTTTTTCTTCATCGTTTAACGGCTCAAAGTTCTGGAAGGTTCTGATATTGTCCTGCATCTGCTCTTCGTTTGACATACCGGAAAGTACGGTTGCAACGCCCGGCAGGGAAGCGGCAAAACGGAGTGCCCAGGATGCAATCGATGCATCCGGACGGACACGTTTCATCTCGGCCTCAACCTCTTTACTTGCAGATGCGAGGGAACCTCCTTTTACCGGCTCCATAACGAGGAACGGCATGTTGTATTTGCGAAGCACCTCATACAGGCAGCCGGACTGAATCAGCGGGTTGTCCCAGTCGGCGTAGTTCATCTGGATCTGGACGATTTCAACTTCTGGATGCTCGGAAAGAATCTTGTCGAGCAGTTCCGGGGTTCCGTGGTAAGAGAAGCCGAAGTGTTTGATCAGACCCTCCTCTTTTTTCTTCATCGCCCAGTTGAAGCAGTCGTATTTGATGTAGCCGTCGTAGTTTGCGCCGTCCTCGACACTGTGCAGCAGGTAATAATCAAAGTAGCCTGCTCCGGTGCGCTCGAGCTGATCGTTGAAGATGCGGTCGCGGCCTTCGATGCCCTCATCCATCATCCACTGCGGGAGTTTGGTGGTCACGGTGAAGCTCTCTCTTGGATGGCGCTCAACCAGCGCTTTTTTCACGATACTCTCTGATTTGCCGCCACAGTACATGTAGGCGGTATCGAAATAGTTCATACCGGCATCAAGATACGCATCGACCATTTTACAGATCTGCTCCAGATCCAGTTCCCCGTCTTTTTCTGGAAGACGCATCATACCGAATCCTAATTTCGGCATTTTTGTTACATCTACACTCATTGTAAAATCCCCTTTCTTTTTCCGCGGAAAACGCTTATTTTTCCGTTGTTGTTGATAAAATTCTAACATTAAAGTGGACTTGAAAGTCAATAGGATTTTTGATTTTTCAGCAAAATTTTTCTTTGACTTTTTCCGCTTGCGGTGATATTCCGGTAAAAGATTATGATTTACGAAAGGAACGGCACTATGATCTGGAAAAACCTTACCCACAGGTACAAAAATGCCTGCCCGCGTGGAAACCTCTTCCATGCCGGGCAGGCATTTTTCATTTACGCGGGCAGCGAGCCAAAGTCCGTGCTTACACGAGACCTTGGCGACTACCGCAATAACTTGTGAAACTCGCGGAGCGTGTTTCTCATAGTTAATCCTATTATTTCCGCGACGGCCGGTAATACAGAACAGCAAAGAAAATCAGCAGTGCCGGCGTCGCCAGGCTCAGCGGGTAGGCGGCCACGATGGTTGCAAAGCTGCGGTGTCTTGGAAAGACGAGGAAAATCCACATCAGGCGGACGCCGCACACACCGATTGTGGTGAGGACGGCCGGCGCCATGGAGATTCCGAAGCCGCGGAGGTAGCCGGACAGGTTTTCATACAGCATACTGAAAGTGTAGGCGGAAAATACCATCACCAGTCTTGTGTAGCCGATTTTGATAACCTCTGGGTCGTTGTTAAAGATCGAAAGCAGTGATTTTCCAACCAGCAGCACCAGAAGAATCGCAAGTGCCGTTGCGACTACATCCTCGATGATCGAAAGAAGCAGGACTTTCCTGCAGCGTTTTTTCTGGCCTGCACCGTAGTTCTGGCCCGTAAAGGTTGTGCACGCCCGCTGGAAGACCGATGCGGATGATCTTTTTGAAGACGCTCCCGCAAAAATGCAGCTCATCCTTCCGAATGCGGATCGCACTGTCCGTCCGCGTGAGTTTTCGAAACAGAATCATCGCGCTGACTGCATTGGAAATGACTGTCGCGGACATTGCAAACGCAGTCGGGTATGACAGTCAGAGTAAATTTACTTCTGCGTTTAAAGATGCTTATCAGGTGACACCGCGAAAGTATCGGAAACATCATTTTTCTTCTTTTATGCGGTTCTCAAAAAGCATCTTAACTAAAACAAACGGAGCAAAACATTTTCGATTCTGCCCCGTTCCTTTATCTACAATGTTTACCAGTATTTTTCCACATATTCCGTTGCCTGATCCTCTGATATGGAAAATTCTTTTATGATGTTTTTAATTGTATCCGCTTTGCTGGCATGAAAATTCCTGCAGGTTCGAATATTTGCCAGAATTCCCTCCTGCTGTCCTTTCTGAAGTCCTTTCCGAAGTCCTTCCTGAACACCTTCATTTACCAATTTTTCTAATGCATCACACATATACATCTGACCCCCTTTTTGCTCTGATCGTAATGCATGATTAATCAGTTTCTGCGATTCTGTGATTGCGCCGATTACTACTCCCAGTTCTGCAGAAATCGCTTTTTCTTTATAAACGGTATTTATTTTTTCAAAATCCTGTTCATAGATAGAACGGCTGATCTCAAATACCGTTTCCACGTCTGGATTATGGAACTGCAGTGATCCACTTGCTCTCAACTGCAGAAGGTTCATTCTGTAATCAGACACTAACGGTTTCAGCTTTTCCGGAATTTCTAAAAGATCTGTCAGGCAGAATGGCCCGTCCCACTCTTTTTCTCCGTAGTACACACACAGACTGATAACCGGATGAAGACGATCTGTTTTCTTAAGATTCGAAAGAAACTCATCCGAGGATTCGAAGTCCTTTTCCTCTCTGTTTTTCGCCGCAATTTCGTTATATTCCTTCAAATAAATAAAAACATGAAGGATATGATGCACCATTCCTCCGTTCTCCTTAGTCTCTTGTCATCTTCTCTGTGCCATTTATTCCGAATATGTTCTCTTTTACTATATCATAATTCTGTTATATTTACTATCCTTTTAATGATACTCTTGTTTCTGAAACTATCCTACCGCATTTCTGTTTCTGAATTGCTTGTAAATGGTCAGATTATTGTTTTTAAAATTTCAATCATAACATCATAAGAGATTCCATCTGAAAAACTAAGAGAAAAGGAATACCCGTCTTTCTGCCAGATTGCCAGAAAAATAGAATTGTCATTTTCTTTGAGTGTGACAGCAGTTCCTTTGATCGTTTCTGTTATGATCTGAGTATAGTCTGAATAATCGCCGGAGATGTCTTCTGTGCCGCGCGTTTTCCGGTAACATGCTGTGTTGGAGCTGCTCTCATAGGTGATTTCCGCAAAATCATTCCAGCACCAGGAATACGTTGTGATTAATGGGACAAAAGGCAGCTTCTCGATGTCTGAAACAACAAAGCCTGCTTTTTCGGAAAGCTCTGCGGCGGAACTGCAGGTGACAATTTCACCAGAAGAACCAGTGGCAACTTCTGATGGAGTGGACGTTGTGGAGAAAGTATACTGGATAAAAAACGTACCGCCAAGGAGCAGAAGTGCAGCGCAGGCGGCGATTTCCAGACATTTCCGCAGAGGAAAGAACCGAAGTTTCGGTGCCGGATCTGGCTGTCTGACAGACTCTGCCGCAGAAAGAGTCTGGAGAATTCGTTCACGCATTTCATCGGTTATTTCGATGTGTTCCATGATTTCATGATAAGAGTTATCCAAAATCGTATTCCTCCTTCAAAACTTCTTTTAATCGTTCTCTGCCGCGCTTCAGATCAGAGCGGATGGTACTTTCCCGACGGTTCAGGATGCGGCTGATTTCGCGGGTGGAATATCCCTCTTCGTAATAAAGATGAATGGCTTCCCGATATTTATCGGGGAGTTTTTTGACCGCATTCCAGACAAATGAGAGATCTTCCCGTTCCTCTGCGACGAGTGTCTCCAGAAGTTCGTCAGTTTCCCGCACCTTATTATAGGAAATCTTATTTTTGCTCAGATTGGACGCAACACAGAGCAGCCAGGCTTTTTCATGCCTCTCATTTTTAAAGGCAGGAGCCGACTGCATATATTTCAGCAGGGTATCCTGCAGAATGTCCTCCGCATCGCTCATATTGTGGAGATATGAGTAGGCAAGCCGGAGAATGGCATTTCCGTACTGATCCAGAGCTTTTTCTGCGCGGGCGAAGGTATCTGCTTTTTGTATGGAATCTTCCCTGGAAAACGGATGGACGGCAGAAAGTGCAGTCATGATGCGAAGCAGAAATGCCGTTATGCGCTGGAAAGGAGAAGAAAAATCTATTTGAAAAAACGGAAGAGAAAGTGTGCTCATAAATAAAGTTCTCCATGGCCGGTACACGCTGTGAAAAACAGCGCATACCGGTATTTACAAAAGGGTAGTAGAAAAATTTCGTTACTGAATCTGTTCAATCAGGGCAGTCATATCTTCCGGGATAAGACCGGAAGCATCTATAGCATAAGAATAAGAGCCATCGTTCCAGATTGCAACCATAATTTTCCCGTCATTTCCTTTTAAGGTAACGGAAGAATCGGAAACGGTAATCTGACTGGTTTCACTGTAGGTATTATAATCGCCTCTGATGTCGTCAGAACCGATTCCCTTGCGGATCAAAATCTGCTGCTCGTCATCATTTTCATACAGAACCTGAACGATACTGGTGTCCATCACCTGAATGGAACGATTGGGATAACCATCAATCGAGTCCGGCACCTGAATCGAAAATCCTGCAATCTGCTGAGCTTTCTCGAGAGAAGAGCAGTCTTCCCATGGATTAGAAATCTGTGTGGAACTGTCAGAAGTGCTCTTTGCGGAACTTGGATCTGCACCGATAGAGGCGTCAGATCCGCAGGCTGTCAGCAGAGAACTGAACAGAAAAAGAGTACAGAAAAAAGTGGTAAAAAATTTGGGGGCTTTCATAAAAAATCCTCGCTTTCGTAAGTAAAAGATAGAAGGAAATGTCCTTCTTCTACTTTAGATACAGCCAGGAAAAGAAAAATGTTGCAAAAACAGAAAAAATTTTTTCTATCAGTTTTCCTAATCAATAAGAAAAGCAGAAAAGATTGAACATCCAAGTGCAAATCGGTAAAATAAAAGGGAAATGAGAACAAAAACAGCAGGAGGTACAAAGAAATGGCAAAAAATCTGATTGTTTACTATTCCCGCAAGGGCGAAAACTATGTAAATGGAAGTATAAAGAATCTGGCAAAAGGAAACACCGAGATCTGTGCGGAGTTTATTCAGGAGGCAGTCGGCGGAGATCTGTTTGAGGTGGAGCCGGTGAATGATTATGCAAAGAATTATCACGAATGCACGGCAGAAGCACAGGAAGAGGTTCGTGCGGATGCGCGCCCGGAGCTGAAAAAATATGTGGATTCCATCGACGAGTATGACAATATTTTCGTCTGCGGTCCGTGCTGGTGGGGAACGTATCCGATGCCGGTATTTTCCCAGCTGGAACGTCTTGATTTTACCGGAAAGAAAGTCATGGGATTGATGACACACGAAGGCAGCGGAATGGGAAACAGTGAGCGTGATCTGAAAAAACTGTGCAAGGGCGCTTCTTTTGAGAGAGGCCTTGCGATCCATGGTGCGGATGCAGCAAAATCGAAACAGACGGTTGCAGCATGGGCTGAGAAGTGTGTGAAATAAGGAGATTTGAAAAAATGAAAAAAGATGTAATGATTGTAACAGGTGCAGGACAGATCAGCATGGCGATTGCGCGCAGAATCGGCTATGGAAAGAAAATCGTCATGGGAGATAAAAAGCTGGAAAATGCGAAGGCGATCGCTGAAATCATGAACAACGCCGGTTTCGATGTGGAGCTGGTCGAGATGGACCTTTCCTCCCGTGAATCCATTCAGGCGATGATCGCAAAAGCACAGGAGTATGGCGAGATCAAAATGATGGTAAACGGAGCCGGTGTCTCCCCAAGTCAGGCGCCGATCGAAGCAATTCTCCATGTTGATCTGTATGGAACAGCAGTCCTTCTCGAAGAAGTCGGAAAAGTTATCGCCGAAGGCGGATGCGGCGTGACCATTTCCAGCCAGTCCGGATGGAGAATGCCGCAGCTTACCGCAGAAGAAGATGCTGCACTTGCAACGACACCGACCGAGGAACTCTTAAATCTTCCGCTTCTGCAGCCGGAAAACGTGCGCGATACCCTGCATGCCTACCAGCTCGCCAAACGATGCAATGAGAAACGCGTTATGGCACAGTGCGTTGAATGGGGCAAACGCGGAGCACGCCTGAATGCGATCGCCCCGGGCATCATCGTAACACCGCTGGCCATCGACGAGTTCAACGGCCCGCGCGGCGATTTCTACAAAAACATGTTCGCCAAATGCCCGGCAGGAAGACCAGGAACCGCAGATGAAGTAGCAAACGTGGCAGAACTTCTGATGAGCGACAAAGGCGCCTTCATCACCGGATCAACCTTCCTGATTGACGGCGGTGCAACGTCATCCTACTATTATGGACCATTAAAACCAGAAAAATAGAATAGCCATTGACAAATGTTCGCAAAAGCACTTGCCTTTCTTTAAGGTTCGTGCTAGAATGTCTGGCAGTGATCAGGTTACAGAAACTTGCGATGCCTGTGACCGGACGGAGGACCTGAGGGGCCTCCGTTTTTTATATCCACCGATTTTTACAGCAAGTCCACACCCACTACTTATTTGCTCCTCGCAATGGAAGCAGGGGATTTGCCTTACTCAGTTAAATTGCAGATCTGAAGCGCTGCACCATGTTTCATAACAGAAAATCCATATTTCCGGTAGAATGGGATATTATTTTGATCCTCCGGCATGACATCAAGATATATAAAGTCTTTATATTTTTCTCCTTATCTGTGATGATCGCATTTCTTGCACTGTACCATTTCGTTTTCGCCGTCTTCTTTATAAAAAATACCCGCCCACTGGCAGATACTCTGCAGAATCGGGACGACGGATCTTCCTTTTTCGGTCAGGGAATACTCTACTTTCGGAGGAATTTCATTGTAAGATTTCCGGTCGACGATGCCATCTTCGATCAGATCCTTCAGCGTTGCCGCAAGGACGGCATCGGTGATGTTGTACATTTCTTTCCTGATCTCACTGTAACGCAGAGTCTCTCTGGCGGAGAGTACGCAGATAATACGCGATTTCCATTTTCCTCCAAAGACCGCCAGACCATATTCGAGCGGACAGCGGATGTCATCTTCTAATTTTTTCTTGTATTTTGCCATAAAAAAATCACCTTCAAACTATCTTTTTTTCCGATTATAGCTTAAAGGCGATCTTTTTTAAAGTTACTATGAAATTTATTAGTACATTTCCGTTGGAACTTAGATTTCTTTTTTATTGTCCGCACCCGGTGTTGTAACGATTACTTTGGACGGCGTGATAACCAGTGCTCCCTTGGCCGTCGCCGCTCCCTGAAACATCTTTTCTACCATCGCTTTAAAGGTATCTACGATCGCTCCTTCTGTCACATATTCTGCGGTTCCCTTAATCTGATATCCTTCCAGACTCTCGGCGTTATAAGCAGAAACTGCGATTTTTCCGCCGTTTGCTTCGAGATTTTTCAACGTTGTCTCAAGAAAAACATCTCCTACAACCAGCTTTCCATCCTCTGTCACATCCTTAAATGCAACCGGAACCACATTTGGCTCCCCATCCGCACACGTAGCAAGATCCCACATTCCATTTTTTAATACGTTAATTACTGCTTCATTTAACATCGTCCATTCCTCCATAACTGATTTTCATTCTGTACAGATCATCTGTGACATGCTCATCTTAACGAATTTACTTCGATTATGGAAGATATTAGCAAATTTATCAGTTACTATGAATTTTCATAGCATACTTTTATTTTTTGATCCTCGTCACATGGAAATTACAGCATTCATCCCCCTGCGCCAGCGTCTTCGTGCGGTGCAGCTTTCCGCCTTCGTTCCGGTAGTTCCGCTCGTCCATATTGCACAGGAACGGGACAAATTCAAAACAGTTCTCCCGTTTTCCCAGCTTACAGATTCCGCATTCCGTGTAGGTGTTGTAAAATTCATCCACCCCTTTTTCATACTTGAATTTCCAGTCGAGTTCATACTTCGATGTCTGGCTGACAATGCTTTCTTTTACTTTCTGGTCCTGCACTTTGTCCGTAAACAGCGTACATTTCTTATTTGCATGCGCCTTCACCATAAACGGCGAATCAAAAACCGCCGTCACCATCTCATTCACGATCTCCGGCGTAATCTTTTCCGGCTCCGCCTTATGCAAAGAAAAAACAAACGCCGCAATATACAGATTCATTTCCAGCGAACTTCCCCCGATATCCGGCGTCCGCAGCAGCATCGCCTTATATTCCCGCTTCACCGCCTTCTTATACTCCTTCAGATCCATCTCCGGACGCAGCTCACCAAGCCGGGCTAACGCAGATTTGAAACATAATAATTCCACTGCCTTTGCATAAATTCCATACTTTAACATTCCCACCAGCGACCTTTCTATTTCCCATTTTTACAGAACCAACGCACCAATCCCCGCCAGCACAGCCGAAATCACAGCCATCCCAACCGCTCCATTCCGAATCCCAAACGCACAGATCCCGATCAGCAAAATTCCAAGCATTAATCCCTCTACCAATACCTGTCCTATCATACCATATCCTCCTTCTTCCGAAGAGCTGATTCGTTCCGACCCTCTTCGGTTAGTTTCTACTTACCTCTATTTTATCACACCTCCCCACCCCTCGCAACCACCAACC
>CAVLAW010000046.1:0-1738 GCA_963661155.1 Tidjanibacter massiliensis
CCCGTGAACTGTAAGAAAAAACTGTTCATTCATGCAAGCATGATTCACAATTTTTTCTTACAGTTCACTTGGCTCTGAATAGTTACAAACAACTGTTTTTATTTTACTATAGGGAAAAGTCATGCGCAAGAAAAAGTTATTGTATGAACTTTAGAAAATTAAGGAAGGAACGAAGTGAAAATAAAAAAATCTCTTAAAAAGGAGAGAGGCCGGGACCTTTTGAGCCCCGGCGGTATGAAAAAGAAATCTATCTATTAGAAAGGTTGGCATTGGAGACATGCTTCCAAGGGTGCTTTGCTGTCTCCTGGTTAAAATATATATGAAAACGATGGAGGTTTGTTTTGCTGTCCTTCATTGTTGATGAAATTAGTATACGGAAAAATTGTGACCAGAATGTGTACATGAAATAAAGCTTTTCTGAAGAGAAGATGAAAACAAAACAAAGAAAATCTGACGGAATCGTAAACAAGGGAAAATTTTGGCAGAAAAAGCGGTCATGCGCTGGTACGGCGGTGCATAGAATGCAGGAGAAGAAGGAAAACAGCGGTTCCGTGCGGGAAAAAGGCACAGACAGAAAGAAATGCGATGTCTGAAATCGTCGCGGGAAAGCTGGAACGGGGGAAAGTTTGCAGAACGTTATCCTGGATATGGTCAACCGATTCGGTTATGTCGGCATTCTGATCCTGATTGCCGTGGAAAATGTCTTTCCGCCGATTCCCTCCGAGGTGATTCTGACCTTCGGCGGATTTCTGACAACATGCACCCGGTTGCATCCGGCGGGCGTTATACTGGCATCCACGGCCGGGTCGCTTCTCGGCGCGGTTGTACTGTACGGCGCAGGGAAGCTCGTCAGCCCGGAGAGCCTTGGCGAACTGCTCGACAGCCGTCCGATGAAGCTTCTGGGATTTCACGCGGAGGATGCCTGGAAAACGATTGCCTGGTTTCAGAAAAAGGGCCAGAGGGCCGTTCTGTTCGGACGGTGCATTCCGATTATCCGCAGCCTCGTTTCGGTCCCGGCCGGGATGGCGCGGATGGAGATGCCGAAGTTTCTGATATTTACAATTGTCGGAAGCACGGTCTGGAATATTCTTCTCGTCGGAATCGGTATCGCAGTCGGTGCGGCGTGGGAGCAGGCAGCCGGGTATGTGAAGGTGTATGCGGATGTGGTTTTTCTGGTTTTAATCGTAGGAACGGGATGCTTTCTGGCTGTATATTTATATAGGAAGAAACACAGTCAAAAAAAGTAAGATGCATGAAATGATGCACGAAATGCAAAAAATATGCTCGCAATTCGACAATAAATGTGATAAGATACACATCAACAAGTAAAAGGGAGTAGCGAAACGCCGCGGGACTTGAAAACGAGCCGTCCCGGGTGGGTTTGAAATCGTCAGCCGATGTCGAGAGACGTCCGTATCAAATGCGATCCACAATCCGTTGCCAGCGGAAAAGAAGTGGCGGAGAGAGAGGAATGTATGAAGATGACAGAACAGATTTCCGACATCTGCCGCCGGCGCGGTGGACTTTTTCCGGGCAAAATGATAAGATAGAGCATATGGAAAACGAGAAGAGGAGAAAGAAACGTGGCAGAAGAAATTGCAATGAAAGTGATCGCCCGGATTCACACGGATTTCCCGGAAAAATTCGGGATTCCGCGGCAGAGCGGGCTGATTGAGGAACTGAAAAGCACCATCGTCTTTGAAACGGAGTTCCGGGATGCGAATGCGCTCCGCGGGAT
>CAVLAW010000046.1:1748-14198 GCA_963661155.1 Tidjanibacter massiliensis
GTCGGGGGCAGATCTGATGGATGGAACGCCGATTCTCGATATCAAACCGTATCTGCCGCATGTGGACAGCCATGCGGATGCGCTCGGAAGCTTTACGGAAAAGACGAAGGAATACTTTATTCCCGTCGAGATTCCGGACGAGCTGCTGGAGGAAATTCCGACGGACCGCCGCGAGGCGCTGAAAAAAGTGCTGGAGCAGGACCCGCGCCCGTCGTATCAGAACAGCGGGGAGCGCATTTACGGTCTTTCCTTTGCCGGAATGGAAATCAAATTTCAGGTAAAGGACCATGTATTACACGTAGTGGGGATAACGCGCGGCGAAAAATAGAACGCTGTGCAGGGAATGTGGAGAAGGAGGAAAACATATGTTATATCCGGAAATGACACCGTCCCGGTTTGTCAGTGACCTTTCGGGCATCTGGGACTTTGCGTTTGACAATGGAAAGGGAATGGAAGAAAAATGGTATGAGAAACCGCTGGAGCAGCCGATTCCGATGCCGGTTCCGTCATCCTACAATGATCTGACGGAGAGCATTGCAAACCGGGAGCATTATGGATGGGTCTTTTATCAGAAAAAAATTGCGGTTCCATCCTTTGTGAAGGGACAGCGGATCGTTCTGCGGTGCGACGCGGTGACACACCATGCACGCGTTTATCTGAACGGGGAGCTTCTTGCTTCACATGAATGCGGTTTTCTGCCGTTTGAAGTGGAACTGACCGAAAAACTGCAGCCGGGTGAGAATCTTCTGACGGTTGCGGTCAGCAACATCATCGATTACACGACGCTGCCGGTCGGCGGAAAAGCCGATATGATGGGCGGCATGATGGTAAATGCCGGTGAAGAAGAGAACAAAAAGCCGGTCAATCATCCGAATTTTGACTTCTTCAACTACGCCGGAATCAACCGTCCGATCCGCATTTACACGACGCCGAAGGACTATATTTCTGATCTTTCTGTCATATCTGAGGTGAACGGAAGTGATGCAGAGCTGATCTATAAAGTGGAGACAAAAGGCGATGGCGCGTGCCTGGTGGAGGCATTTGACCGCGAAGGCAAGAAAGTTGCGGAAGGCAGCGGAACAAAAGGTGTGCTGAAAATCGAAAACGTGCATCTGTGGCAGCCGCTGAACGCATATCTGTATGAGATTAAAGTGACGTTCGGCGAGGATGTTTACACGATGCCATACGGTGTGCGCACAGTCCGTGTGGACGGCACACGGTTCCTGATCAATGAAAAGCCGTTTTATTTCAAAGGCTACGGAAAGCATGAGGATACCTTCCCGGCAGGCCGGGGCCTCAATCTGCCGATGAATGTGAAGGATATTTCGCTGATGAAATGGCAGGGAGCAAACAGCTTCCGGACCAGCCATTATCCGTACAGCGAGGAGATGATGCGCCTCTGCGATGAGGAGGGCATTGTGGTCATCGACGAGACAACGGCGGTCGGTGTCAATCTGCAGTTCGGCGGCGGCGCAAACTTCCATGGAAAGAAGATCAGCACGTTTGATCCGGAGCACGGTGTGCAGACACAGGAGCATCACAAAGAAGTCGTCCGGGATCTGATTGCGCGGGATAAAAACCATGCTTGTGTTGTGATGTGGAGCATTGCAAACGAGCCGGATTCCGGAGCAGAGGGTGCCTATGAATACTTTGCACCGCTGTTTGAACTGGCGCGGGAATGTGATCCGCAGAAACGGCCGTGTACGCTCGTCAGCGTGCAGTTCCCAAATGCACCGGAGTTGGACTGCTCGGCGAAGCTCTCCGATGTAATCTGCCTGAACCGTTATTACGGCTGGTACGCGTTCGGTGCGGATCTTGAGAGTGCCGAAAAGAGCCTGCGCGAGGAACTTGAGGGCTGGAAAAAGATCGGAAAACCGGTAGTCTTTACAGAGTACGGTGCAGATACCGTGATGGGACTGCATGACACGACCCCGGTGATGTATACCGAGGAATACCAGGTGGACTACTATAAAGTAAACAATGCGGTCTTTGATTCCTTTGATTTTGTCGTCGGCGAGCAGGTATGGAACTTCGCAGACTTCGCGACGAGCCAGAGCCTTCTGCGCGTGCAGGGCAACAAGAAGGGAATCTTCACCCGTGACCGCAAGCCGAAACTGGCGGCACATTATTTCCGGGAGAGGTGGCATCAGATTCCGGATTTTGGATATAAGAAATAAAAAATAGACAGGAAGAAAAGATGGAACGAAACGTAGATATAGACAAGATTTCAGACGGAAAACGATATGGAGCGAATGACCTTGTTAAGGTGGGCTGTGACGACTGCCGCGGATGCTCCGCCTGCTGCCATGGGATGGGCGACTCGATTGTGCTCGACCCGATGGATCTGTACCGGCTTGAGAAAAAGCTGAAAAAGACAATGGAGGAGCTTCTGGGAGTGGGATACATTTCGCTCCGTGTGGTAGACGGCGTGATTCTGCCGTACCTGAAGATGACGGAGCAGTCAGATCAGTGCAGCTTTTTGAACGGGGAGGGACGGTGCATCATTCACGATGCGCGGCCGGGCTTCTGCCGGATGTTTCCGCTGGGACGGCTGTATGAGGACGGGACGTTTTCCTATTTTCTTCAGGTCAACGAATGTCCGAAAGAGAACAAGACGAAAGTCAAGGTCCGCCGCTGGCTCGACACGCCGGAGCTTGGAAAGTATGAAGCTTTCACGAATGAATGGCATTACTATCTGAAAGAAAAACAGAACGAGGCGCGCCGGACCGAGGATGACGCGCTGCGGCAGCAGATCAGCATGGGAATTCTGAAGCTGTTTTATCTGCTACCGTATGATGTTGAATCCGATTTCTACGCGCAGTTCGCGGCGCGGATGGAAGCGGCGAAGAAAAACTGAAAAGCAGGAAAAGGCAGGGCAGCAGCCGCTGGTTGGAAAAGAAAACCAGCGGCTGCTGCTTTTTCACGTCCTGCGGGAAAGTGTTCTGGCATAAGCGAGGAATGCTTCGCGGGTTTCCCGTTTCCGGCGGCGGCTGCAGAAGACAGTCTGACCGTTTTTGAACAGAACCTCACCGGTCGCCTGCACGAGAGCGACATGGGAAAAGTTGATCAGCAATCCTTTCCCATTGCGGAAAAAGCGGTCGGTTGGCGTAAGAGCGGCAGTCAGATCAGCGAATGTGCACCGGGTTGAAAAATCTCCCTGAACGGTGTGCAGAATCAGCCGGTGCTGACAGGCCTCCACATAAATAAGATCATCCAGCAGAAACCGGAATCGTTCCGAGGCACCCTGTGTGATGATGACTGGGATTTCGAGAAGAACCGGATCGTTGGAATCCAATGGAAAAATCAACTCTGAGTACAAAAATACCACCTCCTGAATCACTTACCGTTTGCGTCGATGTGCAGCCGTTCACGTCGAAGCGGTTGCCCGGCGCAAAAGAACATGATACTGTAAACATGGAATCATTACAGAAACGATCATAAGATTACAAACTGTAGTTTAGCACACCCACAAGATTTCATTCAAACCGAAAGGGCCTCACTTTTGATAAAATCGTTCGACAGATAGTGACATTCAAGTCGAAAAAGATCAAAACAACAACCTCTATGTAGAAAAATAACAGAAAAGAGCATGAAAATCGAAGGAAAAGGAGGCATAAGAAGATTGACGATGCGAGATGGATTTGGTATAATATTCCAAAAATAAATATTACATATAACATTACTATAAAAAGGCGATAAAAAGAAAAATGGAGAAAGAAATGAGACAGAAAATGGAAAAAATGAGAGAAAAGGTACATACAACCGCAGACGCAGCATTATTCTTATGTTTTCAGGAGCTGAAGGGAAGTCATTCGAAAGGGGTGATCCGTCTGCCGCTGTTCCAGTATGACGTTCCGTTTGACGGATACGGGGAGATGCTGCTTCGGATGAATCGTATTTACGATCTGCTCGGCATGCCGGATGCGGGAAGCTGCATGCGGCATCTGCGTGAGGAAGAAAAGGAAGACTGGGAATTTACGGAGGAGATGAAGAACCGACAGGATACAACGCTTCCGGCTGGAACCGAGCGGATGGTCAGCATTCAGATTCAGTTCCGCCAGCACTGCAGTCTGCAGGGATTTCTGGTCTGCGGAAAGCAGAAAGCGGGATTCCGCTCGGCACTCGAGCTGCTGTATCTGCTGGAGGACTGTCTGCAGGAGCAGGATGCCTGAAATTGTGAAATGAGAATGAGAGTGGGAGCTATGGAAAAGAAAGAAAAAAAGATCAGAAACAAAATCAAAATTGAGGATCTGCTGCCGCGCGATCCGGTACGGGTCGATCTCGATGCAATTCTCGACTATGTGCGCGGGAAGACCATCCTCGTGACGGGAGGCGGCGGTTCGATTGGAAGTGAGATCTGCCGCCAATTAGCGGGGCACGATGTCGGTCATCTGATCATTTTTGATATCTATGAAAACAATGCCTACCAGATCCAGAAAAGTCTGGAGTGGGAGTTCCCGGATCTCAAACTGACGGTACTGATCGGTTCGGTGCGGGATGAGCGGCGACTGCAGTCGATTTTTGCGGCGTACCGGCCGGACATCGTCTTTCATGCGGCGGCCCACAAGCACGTGCCGCTGATGGAGGACAGCCCAAATGAGGCGATCAAAAACAACGTGATCGGAACCTTAAAGACGGCGCGCACGGCGAGCCGGTATCACGTCAGAAAATTTATTCTGATTTCAACAGACAAGGCGGTCAACCCGACAAATATCATGGGCGCGAGCAAACGGCTCTGCGAGATGGTGATCCAGATGATCGGAAAGCACAGCACCACGGAGTTTGCGGCGGTGCGGTTTGGAAATGTGCTCGGAAGCAACGGAAGTGTGATTCCGCTGTTCCGGCGGCAGATTGAGCACGGAGGGCCGGTGACGGTGACACACCCGGACATCATCCGCTATTTTATGACGATTCCGGAGGCGGTCAGTCTGGTGCTCGAGGCGGGCGCGTATGCGAAAAACGGACAGATTTTTGTCCTCAATATGGGAGATCCGGTGAAAATCGCAGACCTGGCGAAAAATATGATCCGCCTTTCCGGCTATGAACCCGGTGTGGAAATCGAGATCAAATACATTGGTCTGCGGCCGGGCGAAAAGCTGTATGAGGAGCTGCTGATGAATGAAGAGGGCATGCAGACGACCGAGAACAGCCGTATTTTTATCGGCAGACAGATTTCGTTTGATGAGAATGTATTCCGGGCACAGATGAAGGAACTCGAGAAAGCAGCGGAAAACGAATGTCCGGACATCTGTGAGCGGGTGAAGAAAATGGTGCCGGAATACCAGTACGAAGGAGAAAAGAAGCATGACAGACCTTCATATACATATTCTGCCGGGGGTTGACGATGGGTCACCAAACCTGTCGACCTCCCTTGAGATGGCAGAAATTGCAGCGCGAAGCGGGGTGCGCATCCTCGCGGTGACGCCGCATGCGAACCAGACGGGGATTCCGGGCGTGGAAGACGGGTATGTCAATTACGAGTCGGAGGAGCTTTCGGTGCTGTTTTACCGTCTGGAGCAGGAACTTGTGAAGGAACACATTCCCATCAGTCTGGTGCGCGGTATGGAGATCATGAGCATCGGGCCGCTTGCGGAAAAAATCAGGGAGAGAAAGCTGATACCGCTCCATGAAAGCCGCTATTATCTGATTGAGGTGCCGTTTGACATGGCGCCGGACGGGATCCGAAAACGGCTGATGGAATTTCCGGCGATGGGGAAAATTCCGGTGCTGGCACATCCGGAGCGATATTTCTGTGTGCAGGATTCACCGGAGCTTTTATATGAATTCCGGGAAATGGGCGCGGTGCTGCAGATAAACAAAGGAAGTGTTTTTGGAAGATTTGGAAAAGAAGCGGAGCGGGCCGCGCAGTATCTGCTGGAAAACCGCCTGGCAGGCTGCGTGGCAAGCGATGCACACGGGGCTGATTACCGGACACCGGATATGCAGCCTGCCAAAAGGTTCCTCACAGAATGGTACGGGGAATCGTATGCGGAACTTTTATTGAAGGTAAATCCGAGAAGAATCCTGGAGGACCGGCCTATTTTCTACGAGCCGTCTCCGGATCGAAAACAAAGAAAGCACTGGTTTGTCTGAAAAACGAAAGGAGACATCTGGTTATATGCACAAAACGAAAGCAGCAGTTCTGCTTCTGTTTCTGGCCTCATCGCTGGCCTTCGGTGGGTGCCTGGCGCGGCAGCAGACGGGAAAAGACGGGCAGGGGCCGAAGATCACAATGGAGACAGACGAGATTTCTGTCAGCATCCATGCGGATGAGTCGGAGCTTCTGGACGGCGTGACGGCTTACGATCAAAAGGACGGTGATGTGACGGATTCCCTCGCCGTGGAACATATTTCCAACTTTGTAGAGAAGGGGAGGCGGAAGATCAGTATCGTCGCTTTTGATTCGGACAACAATGTGACGCATGCGGAGCGGGAACTGGTTTACAACGATTACACATCGCCGGTCTTTTCCCTCGATGGCCCACTGCGGTTCAGTGTGAATGCGGATGATCTGACCGAAGGGCTTTCCGCCGAGGACTGTCTGGATGGAACGATCACCGACCGCATCCGTCTTTCGTACCGGGACGAGATCAGCAGCACGCCGGGGCTGTATGGAGTGACGTATTCCGTTGCCAACCGCGCCGGTGATGTGACGAGTCTTCCGGTAACGGTGGAGCTTTACGATCCGGCCGAGGAGAGTGGAAAACCGCAGATTACCTTAAGCGATTACCTGATTCATCTCGATCTGCAGCAGGCGTTTGATCCGGAGGAATATCTGGAAAGCGTAACAGTGGATCAGATGGTGTATGAACGGGGGGAGGACAGTGCGCTTCATGCGATGGCGGATGAGGAAAAGACGTTAGGGAGCGATCAGCTTTCCATCGACAATCCGGTCGACACCGGGAGCGGGGGCGTCTATGAGGTAACGTATACCGTGACATCGGAGGAAGGACAGCAGAGCGCCGTCCGCCTGATCGTCTGCGTGAACGAATAAGGAGGTTCCAGATGGGAGAATACGACAGAACAGGAAACAGACAGAACGGCGAAGCAGACTGGGATCTTCGGAGCATCCTGTGTGACATTGCAAAAAACTGGTGGGTGATCCTGCTGATCGCCTGCTCGGCGGCGATGGTGACGTACACTGTGCTGACGGCAAGCCACAAGGACCGTTATACCGTAAAAACGACGTTTGCCGTGATGGGACGCGGCGAGAATGCAAATGCGGCATCGAGCCTTTCGGCGACGTATGATATGACGCAGAAATTCGAGGCGATTCTGGAGAACAATATCCTGAAGAAAAAAGTAATGCAGGAGCTCGAAATGTCGTCGTTTCCGGCAGAAATGAACGCATCAATTGTGCCGGAATCGAACCTGATGGAGCTTTCGGTGACGGCGGATTCGCCGCGTATGGCGTTTCTGATTCTGAAATCCGTGCTGACAAACTATACCAGTGTTTCGGACTATATTATTCCAAATGTTGTGTTGGAAACGTTGCAGCAGCCGCAGGTTTCCGGTGTTCCATCGAATCAGATCCCGGCCGAGAAGTATGCGGCGACCGCGTTTCTTGCGGCAGCACTTGCAACGGCGGCGCTCGTGGGACTCCTTTCTTTTCTGCGGGATACCGTCAAAAATGAGGCGGAATTCAACCGCAAGATCGATGCAGATCTGCTTGGTGTTGTGTATCATGAGAAAAAGAAGAAAAACAGCTCCATGCTGATCACGAATCCGGCACGGA
The DNA here is from genome assembly GCA_963661155.1 of Tidjanibacter massiliensis. Classification (GTDB taxonomy): domain Bacteria; phylum Bacillota; class Clostridia; order Lachnospirales; family Lachnospiraceae; genus Fusicatenibacter; species Fusicatenibacter massiliensis_A. The sequence goes on from CAVLAW010000046.1 coordinate 9,484, forward strand.
GCTTTCCCTATGTCGAATCGCTGAAGCGCATTGCATCGCGCGTACGGGGACGGCTGGACAAGAAAAAAGGAAAAGTCGTACTGGTGACGAGCGTGGCGGAAAATGAGGGAAAATCGACATTAGCCGCTAATCTGGCACTGGCGCTGGCAGAGGAGCAGAACCGTGTGCTGCTTCTGGACTGCGATTTCCGGCAGCCGGCACTGTACAAGATTTTTGAAATGCCGAAAAAAGACGGGAAAGACTTCGGAAAAGTTGTGATCGGAAAAGAGTCGGCATCCGGCGTTTTTGAAAAATATAAAGAGACGAATGTTTACACCGGGATCTGCCGCGAACGGCTGGAAGAACCGTCCGAGGCGATCGGCGGTGAGATTTTCCGACGGATTCTGGAAACCTGTCGGACGAACATGGATTACATTATCCTGGATACGCCGCCGATGGGGATGACCGCGGATGCGGAGGAGCTTGTAGAACTCGCCGACGCGGCGGTGCTTGCCGTGCGGCAGGATAACGTGCTGACACGGGACATCAACGACGCCATCGATGCGCTGAACCAGAGAGAAGAGAAGGTCATCGGCTGTGTCTTCGGAAATGTTTATCCGGGATTCGGCGAACGGGTCGGCGGCAATTACGGTTACGGCTATGGATACGGCGCCTACAGCAGGGCAGAACGATGAGAGGGAGCAGAAAGCATGAGCAGAGAAACGTATGAAACTTATTCGGCGGAGCCGGAGAAAATTGATCTGATCGCCTTTCTGGCGGAGTATTTGCAGGCATTCCGGAAATTCTTCTTTGGCGTTCTGGCACTTGTGATCCTTAGCGGAGGCGGCTCCTTTCTGGCGGCAAAGCTGCGGTATCAGCCAGTGTATGAGGCATACACCTCGTTCGTCGTCGGATCCAATCACGCGGTCGGCTATTCGTATTACGATAATATGACGGCGCAGCAGCTTGGAAAAACGTTTCCCTATATCGTGACGAGCGGTGTCTTAAAGGACGTTGTGGCGCGGGATCTGAACGTGAGTGCGGTGACATCGGAGATTCAGGCGAGTGTGATGGAGGACACGAATCTGTTCACGATCCGCGTGCGGGATGCTTCGCCGGAGACGGCGTACCGGGTGCTCGAATCCGTCATTTCCAATTATCCGGAGGTGGCGGAGTACATCATCGGTGCGACGACGCTGACGGTGGTCGATGAGAGCGGCGTGCCGACATCCCCGGTAAATACGGGAGGAGCGATGAACGCCGGCCTTACGGGAGCGGCCGCTGGACTTGCGGCGGCGCTGCTGCTGTTATTTATTTATGTCCGGACCAGAAAAACGATCCGCCGGGCGGACGATGTGAAGAAGCTGACGAATGCATCGTTTCTTGGAAATCTGCCGCAGGCGAAGATTAAGAAACGGAGCAATGTGAAGGAACAGACCGTCACGATCTGCAATCCGAAAGTGCCGGAAGCCTTTAAAGAGGCCATGCAGCTAATACGATCGAGAACGGAGGACGGCCTGCCGCAGACGCCGTGTCCGGTGCTCCTTGTGACAAGCGCCGTACCGGGCGAGGGAAAAACGACCGTGGCGGTGAATCTGGCAGAAGCATTTGCAAAGAAGAAATACCGCGTGGTGCTGCTGGACGGCGATCTTCGGAATCCTTCGGTGATGAAATGCATCGGACTGATCGGACGGAAGGGACGGGGAATTACAGCAGTCCTGAAAGGGCAGATGGAGCTGAAGAAAGCGCTGGTCGATTACCGGGATCTGCCGCTGAAAATCCTGCCGGGAGAAGGAAGTACACAGAACCCCGCCGGTCTGCTGCGGTCAGCGCGGATGAAAGCGCTGATGCACAGCCTGAAAGAGGACGCGGATCTTCTGATCATCGATACGCCGCCGTGCGGAATTCTCTCCGATGCGGCGCTGTTCGGCGGAATCGCGGATGGAGCGGTGCTGGTGGTGCATCAGGGAACGACGAAAGACCGGGAAGTGCAGCGAGCACTGGAATTTTTCGAAGACTCGCAGATTCCGGTCTGCGGCTACGTGCTGAACGGCGTGCAGGAGGGTGTGACCGGCTATGGCTACAGCAGCTACGGCGGTTATGGATATGGAAAATATGGCTACGGTTACGGAAAGTACGGCTATGGGAAAGAGAAAGAACGCCGGAAAAGTGACCGGCCAGAGGAAAAGCGGGGAGTGGAAGAATGAGGGAAGAGGAAAAAGGCGTTTATCAAAAATATCTGAAAAATATGCTGGACCGGGGGCTGGCGCTTCTTGGAACGGCAGCTTTGGCATGGCTGCTGCTGGGCGTTTCCATTGCGATCCGTCTGGATTCTCCGGGGCCGGTGCTGTTCCGGCAGAAACGGGTCGGAAAAGACGGGAAATATTTTTACATATACAAGTTCCGCACGATGCGCATCGACACGCCGCATGACATGCCGACGCATCTGCTGAACAATCCCGATCTCTTTATCACAAGAGTCGGGCGTTTCTTACGGAAGACATCGCTCGATGAGCTGCCGCAGATGTTCAACATTTTAAAAGGCGATATGGCGCTCGTCGGCCCGCGTCCGGCACTCTGGAATCAGACCGATCTGCTCGCGGAGCGGGAACGGTACGGCGCCAACAGCGTCCGCCCGGGCCTCACCGGATGGGCGCAGATCCATGGACGCGATGAACTGCCGATCCGGAAAAAGGCGGAGCTGGATGGGTATTATGTGCAGAATGTTTGTCTGGGGATGGATCTCGACTGTCTCTGGAGAACGGCAGGAGCGGTGCTGCGGCAGGACGGGGTGCATGAAGGCGCAATAGAAGAAAAGATATCCAAACAGGTACGTGAAGCAAAATAAATTATGGAAAGGAAAAAGAAACGGGAGAGTATCATGGGAAAGCGCATCCTAATTGTAACAAATCATTCCTACATGTTCTGGCAATTCCGGAAAGAACTGACAGAAGAACTGAAAAAAGAAAATGAAGTAATTCTTGCGATGCCGTTTGTCGGTCATGAAGAAGATTTTCAGAAAATGGGAATTCAATGCATCCCAATCTCCATGAATCGACGCGGCGTAAATCCTTTTGCAGAAGCAAAATTACTGTTGGATTATAAAAAATTGTTGAAAAAAGAAGCGCCGGATCTCGTTCTTACCTACTCCATCAAGCCAAACATTTACATAGGTCTGCTCTGCCGGAAAACAAACATTCCGTACTATGCGAATGTACAGGGACTTGGAACTGCCTTTCAGAAACCGGTTCTGACCAGTCTTGTTACGGTATTGTATCGGATCGCGTTTCAGAATGTACAACGGGTTTTCTTCGAAAACGAAGAAAATGCCCGGGAATTTCGGGAAAGAAAAATACTCTCCGCCGACCGCCAGATCGTTCTCCCGGGAGCAGGAATCAATCTGGAGCGATATCAAATGGCACATTATCCCAATCATAAAAGGATACATTTCCTGTATCTCGGCCGCATTATGAAAGAAAAAGGAATGGACGAACTGTTTTATGCTGTCCGACGGCTGAAAAAAGAAAACGAAGATTTTATTCTGGATCTGGTCGGCTTCTTTGAAGAGGAATACAAAGATCAGGCAGAAGAACTGGAAAACAGCGGAATCGCCCATTTCTACGGCTTCCAGTCCGATCCGAGAATGTTTTACATAGAAGCAGACTGTGTTGTACTTCCAAGTTATCACGAAGGAATGAGTAATGTCCTGCTGGAAGCCGCAGCTATGGGGCGTCCCGTCATCGCAAGCAATATTCCGGGGTGCCGGGAAAGCGTAGAGGATGGGAAGAGTGGTTTGCTGGTTGAGGCGAAAAACAAAGAAAGGCTGTATCAGGCTATGAAAGAGATGCTGCATCGCAGTAGGGAAGAGCGGGAGATGATGGGAAAATGGGGGAGAGAGAAGATGGAGAGAGAATTTCGGAAGGAAGCTGTGGTGGAAAAGACAGTACGGAGCCTGAAATAAGACCAATCCCAAATTGATTTACTTAAATAATAAGTGTATTGAAGTGTAGAGCAAAACTGGAGAGAACAATATGATATTAACAAATTATTGGTGGATGCTGATTTGGATTTTTTTTGGAGGAGTATTAGCGATTTTTGTCCCAAAGCAGCAGGAACTGGTAAATGGGAAAAAAGTAGAACGATGGACGATGCCGGCGGCATTGATCTTGATTTTGCCGTATATTTTATGGGATGGATTTCGATCTAATACTTTTGGAGATACTGGGGCATATCAGCAGGCATTTGGGGAATGTGCGTCTTCGTTTGGCGAGATTGGGAACTATCTTTCAAATGTTACAAAAGATAAAGGTTTTTATCTTTTGATGGCGTTGGAAAAGAGTATTTTTGGTGATTCGTATACGCTTTTCTTCTTATTACTTGCCGCATTCCATCTGTTGATTATCATGTGGATGTGTAGAAGGTATTCGGAAGATTACTGGTTCAGTATTTTTTTGTTTATCGCATCTACAGATTATTTATCCTGGACATTCAATGGCATTCGGCAGTTTACCGCAGTTGTTATTGCTTATGCTGCTACTCCTTTCATTTTAAAAAAAAAATATATTCCCAGCATTCTTCTTATACTATTAGCGTCTACTATGCATCAGTCAGCACTTTTGATGATTCCAATAATCTTTATTGTACAGGGAAAAGCTTGGAATAAGAAAACAGTATTTTGTATTTTAGCAAGTCTCGCTGTGTTACTGTTTGTCGATCAGTTTACTAATATCATGGAT
>CAVLAW010000047.1:0-14192 GCA_963661155.1 Tidjanibacter massiliensis
CTTCATAATCATGCGTGATTCTTCAAAATTTTGATGTCAAATTGATGTCAATTTTTCGGTGCATATTCCCGATACCTCAATATATAGTACCATCATATATCATCAACGCTCTATATATTGTGTTTTATTTGTCGATGGACTTCATCGTCGGGAAGAGCAGCACGTCGCGGATGGCCTCAGCTCCTGTCAGGAGCATACACATACGGTCGATACCGAATCCGATACCGCCTGTAGGAGGCATACCGATCTCCAGTGCGTTCATGAAGTCTTCATCTGTTGTGTTGGCCTCGTCATCGCCCTGTGCAAGCAGTTCTTCCTGTGCTTTGAAACGCTCTCTCTGATCGATCGGATCATTCAGCTCTGAGTAAGCATTTGCCATCTCCCATCCATTCATGAAGAACTCGAAACGTTCTACATATTCCGGATTCTCCGGTTTTTTCTTCGTCAGCGGAGAGATCTCAACCGGATGATCCATAATGAACGTCGGCTGAAGCAGGTGCTCCTCTACATACTCCTCAAAGAAGAGATTCAGAATATCACCTTTTTTATGTCTCTCTTCAAACTCGATATTATGCTCTTTCGCAAGTTCTCTTGCCTGCTCCAGAGTTTTAACTTCATTCCAGTCAACGCCTGCGTATTTCTTCACAGCGTCAACCATTGTGATACGCTCGAACGGCTTGCCGAGATCCATCGGGATTCCCTTGTATACGATCTGTGTTGTTCCAAGGACTTCCTGTGCAACGAAACGATACAGGTTCTCGGTCAGATCCATCATGCCGTGGTAATCGGTAAATGCCTGGTAAAGCTCCATCAGAGTGAACTCCGGGTTATGTCTGGTATCAAGACCCTCATTACGGAATACACGTCCGATCTCATATACCTTCTCAAGTCCTCCGACGATCAGTCTCTTCAGGTACAGCTCCAGGGAAATACGAAGTTTCAAATCTTCGTTCAGGGCATTGAAATGTGTCTCGAACGGTCTTGCTGCAGCTCCGCCTGCGTTCTGTACCAGCATTGGAGTCTCAACTTCCATGAATCCTTCTCCGCTTAAATACTTACGGATTGCACTGAGGATCTTGGAACGTTTGATAAAGGTATCTTTCGACTCTGTATTCATGATCAGGTCTACGTATCTCTGACGATAACGTGTATCTACATCGGTCAGGCCGTGGAACTTCTCCGGGAGAATCTGTAAGCTCTTGGAGAGGAGTGTCACTTTCTCTGCATGGATCGAAATCTCACCTGTTCTTGTCCGGAAAACAAATCCTTCGATTCCAAAGATATCACCGATATCCGATTTTTTAAAATCAGCGTAAGACTCTGTTCCGATCGCATCTCTTGCAACGTATACCTGAATACTTCCCTGTAAATCCTGGATATTGCAGAAGGATGCCTTGCCCATGACTCTCTTGAACATCATACGTCCTGCAATTGCCACATGGATCGGGCTTGCGTCCATGATATTTCTTCTCTCTTCGTAATCCTTCTTAAGAGCTTCTTTCGCCTGCTCTTCATCCATTCCCTCTACGTTCGGCTCCTGGTGATCTTTTAACAGCTCAGCCTCATGTGCCTCGTAAAGACCTTTCACTTCAAGTGAATGATGTGTCTGATCGAACTTTGTAATCTGGAACGGATCTCTTCCGTTCTGCTGCAGCTCTGCCAGTTTTTCGCGGCGAACCTTCAGTAAGTGGTTAATATCCTGTTCCTGTGTCTGCTGTGCCAATCTCTTCACTTCCTTTTCTTTGTATTTTTAATTAGATATTTCTCTGAATGGAAAGTACCTTGTACTGCATAATTCCAGCCGGTGTCTCTACATCGACAACGTCATCTTTGTGTGCGCCGATCAGAGCTTTTCCTACTGGGGACTCGTTGGAAATTTTTCCTTCCAGGCTGTTTGCCTCGGTGGAACCAACGATCTGGAACTCGATCTCCTCGTCATACTCCAGATCCAGTACGTCTACTTTGCATCCGATGTTGATCTTATCAGAATCTACTTCATCCTCAACAACAACCTCTGCGTTTTTCAGGATTTTTTCGATCTCTTCGATTCTTGCCTCGATGTCACGCTGCTCGTCTTTTGCTGCATCGTACTCGGCGTTCTCGGAAAGGTCTCCCTGCTCTCTCGCTTCTTTGATTTTACCAGCGATCTCTCTACGTTTGTTTACTTTGAGGTCATGAAGCTCGTCCTCCAGTTTTTTCAGGCCGGCATAGGTAAGAATCGTTTTTTTCTGTTCCATTGTTATACACCCTTTCTATTGTTTCTGCTGTATCCAGTCATATCTGATTTTATTCTGTAAGCTGTCCGGAAATTCACTGTATTTTAAGTGAACCCGGCTGAAATAAGGATAGACTCCGCCTATCCTAACAATTAAAGTAGTATAAAGGATTGCCCGCGGAATGTCAAGGAAAAAAGAAGCCGCAGGAAGGATTTTCTTCTACACAAATCCTGCCTGCGGCTCCCGTTTATTTTTCCGTATTATTTCCTGTAACTGCTTTCTTCTTCCAGTTTCCTTTCTTATAGAAGATCGTCGTCAGAAGTGCACCCATGCACCAGCTTACCAGCATGGAAATCCAGAGTACCTGGTATCTGCCGTTCGGCAGCTCCGGCGTTCTCGTGAGAAATGCCAGACCGTACGCCAGTGGTACACGGATCACAACGGTAACAACCATTGAAATCCACATCGGAGTCATCGTGTCACCAGCTCCGCGCATCACGCCGGACAGCGACTGGGTGACTGCCATGGCAATGTAGCCGACGGCCAGAATTTTCATCATGTCGGCGCTCAGGGTTACCAGTTCCGAAGTGCTCGTGAAAATCGCCATCAGGTTGCGGCCGAAAATCACAATGAGAAGCGTAATGACTATCGATGTTCCGACTGCGATCAGGGTTCCCTGTTTTGCTCCCTGCTCCACGCGGTCCATGCGGCGTGCACCGACATTCTGTCCCGCATACGTCGTCATTGCGGTTCCAAACGAAAAGTTCGGCATCATCGCAAATCCATCGACACGCATGATGATAACGTTCGCTGCGATGACCATCTCACCGAAGCTGTTGGTCAGAGACTGTACGATAACCATTGCCATCGAGAAGATCGCCTGTGTGACACCAGACGGCAGTCCGAGGCGGATAATCTCCATTGAATACTGTTTCTTCATTTTCAGATATTTGAACTTGAAATCAAAAATCTCCGTCATACGCATCAGGCGCCACATACACAAAATCGCGGAAATCGCCTGCGCAATCACCGTCGCATAGGCAACACCGGCAACTCCCATATGGAACTGGGAAACAAAAACAATATCCAGCACAATGTTGATGACGGTTGCCACCAGAAGGTAAATCAGCGCTGAAATCGAATCGCCGAGTCCGCGGAGAATACCGCACAAAATGTTATAATAGGCACTTCCGGCACATCCTACCATCAGGATTACCAGATACGAAGTACACCAGTCAATGATCGAATCCGGCGTTTTCAGCATTTCCAGCAGCGGCCTTGACAGCACTGCTCCCAGAATCATAATAATAATTGCCGAAATCGTGGTAAGCGTCACACAGTTTCCGATCGTCATCGAAAGCTCTTCTCTTTGTTTGGCGCCAAAATACTGCGATACCATAACGCCTGCTCCAACGGAAATTCCGACGAACAGGACCAGCAGAAGGTTCAGAATCGGACTGGCACTTCCTACCGCTGCCAGCGCATTATCACCGACATAACGGCCGATGACAATACTGTCTACGGTGTTGTAAAGCTGCTGGGCAATGTTACCGATCAGCATGGGGATCGTGAAAATTACAATTTTCTCCCACGGTTTTCCCACCGTCATGTCAGACGGCGCGAAAAGTTCTTTGATAGTCATACGCTACACTCCCTCTTTTGTATTTATTTTTTTACCCAATACCTTAAATATCAGTATAGCATAGAAAAAATACCCACGATATATCAATATTGGCATATCATAGGTACTTTCTTGACTTGTTTTTCTTTTTTGTTTATCCGCGTTCCCATTCATTCAGCATCTGCTCGAGTTCCTGCAGGCTTTCCACCTGATTGATCGCCGCGCGCAGCTTTGCCGAGTGCGGGAATCCCGCTGTATACCAAGCAACGTGCTTACGCATCTCGCGGATACCGATCGCGCCGCCTTTGTATTCCACCTGCATTCTCGCATGGCGGAGCATCATCTCTTTGACTTCGTGTTGGATCGGCTTTGCAAGCGTCTCGCCTGTTTTCATATAATGAAGAATCTGCCCGAAAATCCACGGATTTCCCTCCGCGCCGCGGCCGATCATGATACCGTCGCAGCCCGTCTGCTCGACCAGTGCCTCGGCACTCGCTGCGTCCACGACATCACCATTTCCGATGACCGGAACTGAAACCGCCTCTTTCACCTGACGGATGATGTCCCAGTCGGCCTTGCCGGAATAGAACTGCGCTCTCGTTCTTCCGTGCACTGCAATCGCGGCTACACCGCAGTCTTCTAAGATCTTCGCAATCTCAACCGCATTTGCCGACTCCTCGTTAAATCCCTTGCGGATTTTGACAGTCACCGGTTTTTTCACTGCTTTTACCATATTGGTCACGATCTTCCGCACCAGCGCAGGGTTCTTCATCAGCGCGGAGCCCTCGCCATTGTTGACCACCTTCGCCACCGGGCAGCCCATGTTGAAATCGAGAATGTCAAACGGCCGGTCCTCAATCTGCGCGGCAATCTGGCCCAGAATCTCCGGATCGCTGCCGAAGAGCTGCAGAGACACGGGATGCTCGCCCGGATGAATCGTCATCAGATCTTCAGTGTTTTTGTTCTTATATAAAATCGCCTTCGCGCTCACCATCTCCATGCAGATGAGACCCGCGCCCTGCTCCTTGCAGAGCGTGCGGAACGGCAGATCCGTTACGCCCGCCATCGGCGCAAGCACGAGAGGGTTCGGCATCTCCACATTTCCGATTTTCAGCGGCGGCATGGTCTGAAGCGTCCGTTTCTTATTTTCCATCCGGTTTCTCTCCGTCCTCTTCTGCCAATGCCTCCTCCGGCACATCCTCGCCGAGGAAGAAGACACGGTAATACAGCTCGATGGATTCCAGCAGATCTTTTTTCTCTTCCTGATACTGCTTGATCCGCAGCGCGCCGCCGATCTCATCGTACATCGCATCCGCATCTACGGCCTCTGTCTCGAACTGCAGACTGCCGTCGCTGTCAAACCACATCGTAAAAATGCCGCCGATTTCCACGGTGAACATGACGCACATGATGTGAAGCTCGTCCTGCACCGACTGCGGCAGGGATGCAAAATCCTGGTTAAAATAATATTTCTGCTCGTAGGCACTTGCTCCGCAGAGCACTACTTTTTCGTTATCTGAATACATGATTTTTCCTTTCCTGATTCAACTTCTTATACATAACTGTACAGACCGCGCACCGAAACCTCTCCGGAACGCACTTCGACAACTGTTCCGTCTTCTTTTCTTACGCGCAGTTCGCCCGTCGGTGTGATGCCGAGCGCCACGCCCTCGAACGGCTCTTTCGGATCAAGCACGCGCACCGGCTGGTCTTTGTTGGCAAGCACCGCCTCATACTCTTTCTGCAGTCCGGAGAGATCTCCTGCCTTCAGAAACTTTTCGTAGTCTGTCTCGAACGCTTCCAGCACCGCGGCAACCACTTTCGCCCGGTTAACAGGATGTCCCATTTCAATCGCAAGAGATGTCGCAATCTCGGCGATTTCATCCGGAAACTCAGTCTGGTTCACATTGATTCCCGTTCCGATGACGACATAATTGATGTAATCAATCTGCGCACTCATCTCGGTCAGGATGCCGCAGAGTTTTTTTCCGTTCAGCACCGCATCGTTCGGCCATTTGATCTTTGTATCCACGCCGAGCGCTCTCTGCACACCCTGCACAACGGCAAGTCCCATCACAATCGTCAGCATCGGCGCCTTCGCCGGCTCCAGATCCGGATACAGCAGAATGGACATCGAAACAGAGGTTCCCTCCGGCGATTTCCAGACTCTTCCGCGGCGGCCTTTTCCGGCCGTCTGCGTTTCGGCGGTCGTCAGTGTACCGTTCGGCGCGCCCTCCTCGGCGAGACGTTTTGCCCAGGTATTCGTCGAATCCACCTCATGGCTGTAATAGACGGTCTGTCCGACGTATTTTGTATGCGTACGGCTCTCGAGTTCATCTTTTGTCACCAGATCCGGCTCGTTCAGCAGACGGTAGCCTTTGTTCTGCACCGCCTCGATCTCGTAGCCTTCCTCTTTCAACTGATTCATAATCTTCCACACCGCGGTACGGGAAATTCCAAAATGCTCGCATAAATCCTGTCCGGAAACATTTTTTCCGGATTCCCGCAGAAGGCGCAGTGTCTCAGCTCTTTTATTTTCCAGCATATCTTCTATTTCACACTCCTCGTGTTTTCACTTTCAGAACAACAGCAGCGCTGCGGAAGACCTGTTCCGCAGCGCTGCTGTGCGTGTTTCTTCGTTATTCTATTATACACAGTCTCTTCTGGTTTTTCCACCCAAAAGTTTATGCGCCGAGGGTTGCTGCCATCACAGCTTTGATCGTGTGCATACGGTTCTCTGCCTCCTCAAAGACTCTCGACTGTGCGGATTCGAATACCTCGTCGGTAACTTCCATCTCATCCAGTCCGTAGCGGTCGTGGATCTCTTTTCCGATCTTTGTTTTCAGATCGTGGAAAGACGGCAGGCAGTGCAGGAATACGGCGGTATCTTTTGCATTGTCCATGGCTTCTTTTGTGACACGGTACGGAGTCAGGTCGTTGATTCTCTCCTCCCATACGCTGTCAGGCTCACCCATGGATACCCATACATCGGTATAGATAACGTCGGCGTCTTTCGTTCCCTCTTTGACATCCTCTGTCAGTGTGATGGTTGCGCCGCTCTCTTTGGCATACTCTTCACACTGTGCCACAAGCTCTGCGTTCGGGAAGTATTTCTTCGGTGCGCAGGCTACAAAATCCATACCCATCTTGGCAGATGCAATCATCAGGGAATTTCCCATGTTATAGCGGGCGTCGCCCATGTAAACGAGTTTGATGCCTTTTAAGTGACCAAACTCTTCCTGAATCGTCAGCATGTCGGCAAGCATCTGGGTCGGATGGTATTCGTTGGTCAGTCCGTTCCATACCGGAACTTTGGAATATTTTGCCAGCTCTTCTACAATCTCCTGGCCGAATCCACGGTACTCGATTCCCTCATACATGCCGGCAAGCACGCGGGCGGTGTCTTTGATGCTCTCTTTTTTGCCGATCTGGGAACCGGTCGGATCGAGGTATGTCGTTCCCATGCCGAGATCATGTGCGGCTACTTCGAAGGAACAGCGGGTTCTGGTGCTGGTTTTCTCGAAGATCAGCGCAACGTTTTTGCCGCGCAGGGTATCCACCGGAATGCCTTTCTTTTTCTTATCTTTCAGTTCTGCGGACAGGTCCAGCAGATAGGAAATCTCTTCCGGGGTAAAATCCTTTAATGTCAGAAAATCGCGTCCTTTTAAATCCATGGTTTGTTCCTCCTTCTATATCTGCATGTTATGTATTTTTATAACTCAAGATGGTTTCTATTATGAAACAGGCAGGCTCATCTGTCAAGAGGAACCTGCCTGTTTTTTGCATTTTATTGCATATTATGCATTTTATATGAATTTTTATTCGTTTTCTTTGTATATTCCTACGCTGAGAAATTCTTTATTTTGCGGCATTGTCAACCGGCGCTTTCTGCTCTTCCACGATTCCCTTGAATGTGGTAGCCAGGCTTGCCAGTCCCTGCAGATCAGACGGAACAACGATCTTGGTCGCTTTTCCGTTTGCCAGAACACCGAGTGCCTCGAGGCTCTTTAACGTAAGAACCGCATCATCAGCACCAGCCTCTTTGATCGCGCGGATACCATCGGCGTTTGCCTTCTGCACTTTGAGGATCGCCTCCGCCTGGCCTTCTGCCTCGCGGATTCGTTTCTCTTTTTCTGCCTCTGCGCGAAGGATGGCTGCCTGTTTCTCTGCCTCTGCATCAAGAATGGCAGACTGTTTTTTACCTTCGGCAACAAGGATCGTGGATTTTTTCTCACCTTCTGCGATCAGGATCGCTTCACGGCGTTCACGCTCTGCCTTCATCTGTTTCTCCATGGCTTCCTGGATGGCTGCCGGAGGCATGATGTTTTTCAGCTCGACACGATTTACTTTAATGCCCCACGGGTCTGTCGCGATGTCAAGAGCCGCCTGCATCTTCGTGTTGATGATCTCACGGGAGGTCAGCGTCTCATCGAGTTCCAGATCTCCGATGATATTTCGAAGTGTTGTCGCGGTCAGGTTTTCAATCGCCATCAGCGGATTGACAACGCCGTAAGCAAACAGCTTCGGGTCCGTAATCTGGAAAAATACGACGGTATCGATCTGCATCGTTACGTTATCTTTTGTGATCACCGGCTGCGGCGGGAAATCCACCACCTGCTCTTTTAAGTTGACGCGGATGGCTACGCGCTCGATAAACGGCACTTTAAAATGAAGACCGGTCGACCAGGTACCCTTGTACTTTCCAAGACTCTCGACAACGTAAGCGCTTGCCTGCGGCACGATCTTCACGCACGATGCTGCGATGAACAATACGATAATCAAAAGAATAATCAATAACATTCCTGCACCACTCATGTTTCATTTCCTCCTTCTTTTTCTTTGACTTTTACAATCAGCTTGACGCCTTCCACGCGGAGCACTTCGACAACTGCATCCGCAGGAATCGTACCTCCTTCGTTTTCGGTTCGCGCCGTCCAGATGTTTCCGCCAAGCGAAACCTTTCCGGTCCCCGCCAGATTGGAAATCTCCTCCGTCACAACTCCTTCCATGCCGACCACACGGTCTACGTTCGTCTTCAGCGTATCCTTACTCAGAAAGCGAACGGCCAAAGGACGTGTAAAAATCAGAAGCACCAGCGATACGACAAGAAAGCTGGCCATCTGGATTCCAACTCCGGCCCCGCACATGGCTGCAATCAGTGCAATCAACGCCCCGCCCGCAAACCAGATCGTCGCAAGCCCAAGCGTCGCCGCCTCAATCACCAGGAACACAATCAGTGCAACCAGCCAGTAAACTGCAAATTCCATGCATTTTCTCCCCCTTTCTGAAAAATTAGCTGTTGAGATCATCATACTATAATGATATAAAAATAACAAGCAAATTTAAAAACATTCAGAAAAATCACGAAATCCGGGGTGACGTTCGAAAAAATCTCGCGGACGGCGATTTCGGCAGTGACACGGAAAAGAAAATCGTCAGCAGCGGTTCTTATCAGCACGCCGGTGTCTTCGCATGGTTCCAGGAAGGCCACATTCAGATGAAGCTGAGATTCCCAAAGCTCCACAAATGCTTTCTGCTCTGGCCGGTGCTGTGGGGAATCACGTTTTTCTGTTTTCTTTCCAACACGTACCGCGTCCGCCACACCACGCTCCACCAGACGCTGGCAGACTTCCGGGCGGATAATCAGAAAACAAAACTTCTGAAAATTTTTGACAACAATGATGCTTCCTGAGTATCTTCTAAATTTAAAACAGAAAAAGAGTAAACGAACGTCTCCCCTTGTTCGCTTACTCTTTTTCTGTTTGATCGATCTATCTATAGGAAATGCGCTTCCTCTTCGCCTATCCCCTTGCGGAAATTCCACGCTTGTTTTTTAATAAAAGTGCTGATATCCGATCTGGATTCCGCTGCCGTAGCCGCTGCAGAAATACAGACATCCGCCAACCGGATTCTCGCCGGATAATGCTGCCTGTGCAGCCGCGTAACAGTCACTTCTTGCTCCGCGCGCCAGCACGCTCTGGAATGTTCCGGTCGCAACCGGTGTGAACTGTCCGCTCTGATAAATAACGCCGGAAATCGAATTCGGGAAAGAACCGCTGTTGACACGATTGACCACAACCGCCCCAACTGCCACCATTCCGGTGTAGCTCTCGCCGCCTGCCTCACACTCGATCAGTGCCGCAAGCATGGCCAAATCATTGCTGTCCGCGGAAATCACAGAAGAAGTTTCTGCTGCGGATGCCTGTGATGCCTGATACTCTTCCATCGAAACGGCGCCTTTCAGCTCGTCGGAAAGTGTCACATAATCGGCATGAACGTATGCGCTGCTTCCGCTGTACTGAATCTGATACCAGTCGTCGCTGGAACCGAATACGCTGACTTCATTATCCTGTGCCAGTGTACCAATCTGTGCGGAATCGGTGGATGCGTTCTCGCGGACACGAAGGCTGTCTGCCTGGACAACGCCGGTCACGCCGCACATATTCCGGTAATGTGCTTTCGCCTCTTCACCAAACACCAGAAATTCATTTTTTATGTAGCCCTCTACACCATTAGAAGAGATCTTGCTCCATTCGTCTCCTTTTTCCGTTACCGCAACGGCATATCCCGGCATCAGAACTCCGACAACCTCGGAATCCGTGTTTGCCTCACTGCGGATGTTGGCGTATCCTTCTACGTTTGCTGCAGCCATTGTGCTCCAGTCTGTTTTATTTAAAATAGTTTCCTCATTTGTCTCTGCTTTTACGGGTGCAGCCATGATGACAGTCAGTGTGAGCACGCTCCCCAGGATGCCCGGTACATAACTTTTTTTGAATGTCATACTTACCTCCTGAACAATTATTACATTTTTGTTACATCTTGTTACAAACCGATTCTACCAGTGTTACATCTTTTTGTCAACTGGAACTTTTCGACAACATTCCAGTATTTTCCCATCGTTTTTTCCATAGAACCTACAATTTTTCACCACTTTTCCGCTTTTTTGCCGAACAGAATCGGTTTCTGTTCCCACTTTTTCTTCTCCCGGTTATTCGTAAAACCATGTTTCCGTGTCTTATTTCCTTCTTTTTATTTCATTTTCGTTGCACATTCTCCGCTTTTTCCGCCATTTTTCGGCTCCTATTTTTTAAGAAATTATGACAGTTTTTTTGCTATTTTTCGACAGGCATTACAAACTTTTTCCACTTGTAAAGCATTTTCAAATTTTCTTTTAATTTTTAACTTTCATATGATATTTCTTTCTATATATGGTATAATCTTTAAAAAGAAAGAAAATTTATATTTTATCATTTATTTTTCTTTTAATTTGCGCGTGGAGTAATTAAAAACGAAATCATACAGACCGACATCGCTGAAACGATTCGATGAAAGGAGGATGTCATATGTTACGCAGTACACAGATCAATAAAAAACACACCGGAAATTCAATTCTGAGATTTGGAATGGCAGGCCTCCTGGCTGCCGGATTACTTTTTTCCCATCCGTATCAGGCAGCAGCTGAGACAATCCCGAGTGCAGAAAATACAGACGCCGGTGAAATCACCATTCATTTCACCCATTACGATGCACAGAACCTGGAATTCTATCTCAACACCGATCAGGCGGCTCTTTCTTTTACCGATGCTACCCTGACTTTCCAGGATTCTACAATGGACGCGCCCATCACGATGTCCTATCTTTCCGACGATGGTTCTTATGTCCTGTATCAGAACAGTGAACCGGTCGAGGAAGTAAACGGAACATTTTCCGTATCCATGGTAACGGAACCTGGATATGAGCTGGACATGGATCAGATTTCCTTCTATGTCAATGGACAGGCCGTTTCCAACGGCGGTTCCGTTGTGATCACCGATTCTTCGGCGGCGATGACTTCTCTTATTTACTGCACCGCCATCTCGGATACACCGGCCGTTACCCCGGAACCATCCGTTCCGGAAGAACCTGCTTCTCCTGAAACACCGACCGCTCCGGATCAGCCGACAACACCGGCGGAAACTCCATCGACAGTTCAGCCATCCGCTTCTGAGCAGCCTGTACAGGAAAACATTCTTCCGGAAACCGCAGCTCCGGCAGCAGAAACCGCACCGGAACAGGTTCCGGCAACCGAGCCAATCGCAGCAGAACCGATTGCGAATGCAGTTGTTACCGAAGATGAGGAAGTTGACCTCTCCACGATTCACCCGGAAGTTACCGCATCCGCTGTTACTTCCACCAGTCAGATTCCAGCCGCAACGCAGATCGTACCATCTGTCAAAGCAGTTGATCCAGACGCACCGGTTCTTTCTTCTGAAACATCGGCACTGGAAAACGCCGCACAGTCCGAGAACACACAGACCGCACACACAGGCATCGGTTCCTGGTTCCGCCAGAGAACGAATCAGATCCTCGCTGTGATGATCGCAGTGATCCTGCTTCTCATCCTGATTGAATCGCTGCTGGCATTGAGAGATTCTATGAATCAGAAGAGATCGCATCGGTATTATTAAACTACATTGGGTAAAATTAAAAAGAGAAGGAACGTATCTCACCAGACATGGGGATACGTTCCTTCTCTTTATTTTCTGTTTTTTATCCTCTTTTTCTCGCAGTCGCCTTCTGAATCTCGCAGAAATCATGCAGCGCCTGGCGGCCGATTTTTACGATTTTACGGATGTTGATTGAGTTAGTTCCGCCCTGGCGCGGTTTGAAGCTGATCGGGATGAAACGGATTTTCCGATGGAAATAGGATCCGAATGCGGTCAGCAGTGCATTCGGCAGATTGTAGTTTTCCGGCATCAGCGGCAGGTACTCTGCCACGTAGTCCGCTTTCATCAGACGGAACGGTGCGTTCGCATCCGGCACCGATACGTGAAAATAAGTCCAGAGCACGGCACACAGCACCTTTTCCACAACGGCGCGGGAAAAGCCGTCGCCGCGGCTTGTACGGTTTCCGAAAATGGCATCGTAGCCCTCGCGGATCTGCCAGAATTTTTCAAACTCCGCCGGATCGGTCTGGCCGTCGGAATCGGTCTGGAAAATGTAGTCTGCGTTGTTTTCCAGTGCATAGCGGTATCCGTACAGAACGGTGGATCCATGGCCGCCGTTCGGCTTGGTCAGTACGGTGAGCAGCGGGCGGTTTTCGCACTCCGCGGCTGCAATCTCGTACGTGTCGTCACGGCTTCCGTCGTTGATGATCACAAGGCGGGACGCGCCGTCCCCTCTGTGTGCCTCCACGACGGGGTACCATTCCTCGATCGTTCTTTTGATATTTTCCGACTCATTATAAGCCGGTATTACAATAAATAAGGTATCCATTGGTATTTCTCCCCTGCGTTTTTCCTGACATTCATTATACAGGATTTCTTTTCATTCCGAAAGATGCGCTTATGGAGAAAAATTCCCGTTACCGTTCTTTTTATTTCTCCCAGAGCTTCTGCGGATAGCGGCCCTCGTCTTTTAATTTCTGCAGGGCGGCCATGACGTTCTCTTTATCTTCTTTGTACGTTACACCGTACCAGTTGTCGTAGGAGCGCAGCACGGTAACCTCTGCTTTCTTCTCCTGCAGCAGTTCATCGACAACGAACGGCAGGAAGTATTCGCCTTTTAACGGGTTGGTCTTGTAGACATCCTCGAGGAACGGCAGGAAGCGGCGTTTTAACTCGGTCAGGATACTCGGTGTGAATCCCCAGAGGTTCATGGAGACGATCGTTCCCTGCGGCAGTCCGGTCCAGGTTGCGCCGTCATCCTCGGTATATTCGGCCTGTCCGCCGTGGTTTTCGATCCGAGTCCGCTCATGGATGCCGACGAGATGATTCTCATCATCTGCGGTGCAGATTCCGCGGGCTACGTGGCCGTTGTCGGTCAGCGTTTTGTACAGATCGTAGGCAACCATGGCATACTGGTATGTCTCGCCGTCCTGCTCTGTCGTTAACTGGCGGTAGATCTCTTCGAAAGCCGTTCTTCCATAATAATCGTCGGAGTTGATGACCGCGAACGGTGCGCCGTCGATGGCTTCTGCCGCGCAGAGAATGGCATGGCCGGTTCCCCACGGTTTCACACGGCCTTCCGGCACTTCATAGCCCTTCGGAAGAACGTCGAGCTCCTGATAAACATATTCTACATCCATGTATTTCTCAATTCGTTTGCCGATGCCCTCGCGGAATGCTTCGTCGATCGCTTTTTTGATAATGAAGATGACTTTCTCGAAGCCTGCCTGTTTTGCATCGTAGATGGAAAAGTCGATGATCATATTTCCGTACGGGTCAACCGGATCAATCTGTTTCAATCCGCCGTAGCGGCTTCCCATTCCTGCTGCCATGATGACTAATACTGGTTTTTTGCTCATGATTTTTTCTCCTTTTTTTGTTCGTGCAAACTATTCAGAGCCCCATCTCGATTCCGCTGCGCTACATCTC
>CAVLAW010000048.1:0-13977 GCA_963661155.1 Tidjanibacter massiliensis
GCTTTCCGTATCCCGCTTCAACGGCGTTGTGGAGAACGCATTCGAGGAGAAAGCACCTCATAAGATCTGCGCTTACATCTATGAGCTGGCAAACGAGTTCAACCACTTCTATCACGAGACCAAGATCTTAAGCGAGCCGGATGAGGCAAGAAAAGCATCTTACCTGGCACTGCTGGATCTCGTTCGCGAAGTTCTGGAAACCTGCATCGACCTGCTGGGATTTGCGGCACCGGAACGGATGTAAAAGTATATAAAAAATAAGTGTTTTTTTTGGCAGCCGCCGGGTTCTGTAACTGTTGCAGAACCGGCGGCTGCTGTGTTATACTTAATTTACGATTTTTCATCCGCTTGGACATTCGTCCAGAAGAATCGTTTCTATCGTATTTTATTACTCTATCGAAGAGCCATTCGGCTTAAAAATTATCCATGTACAAAAACAGAATATCGGAATGAAAAACGCTTTGATGCAGGAAAGAGGAGGCGGGATCATTGGAAAAGTAGAACTTCCGGGAGGGAAGTATCGCCTGCTGTCGGTACTCGGAAGAGGAGCAACGTCCGTCGTTTATCTCGCAGAGGAGGTGCCGTCCGGGAAGCAGTATGCCGTCAAGGTAAGCGGAAGCGACAGAGACAGGGAAAAACTGCGCCGGGAGGCACTGTTTCTGCAGCAGATGCATCATCCCGGAATTCCTGCTGCCGCGGAGCTGCTTTTGGATGATGAGAAGACTTTTCTCGTGATGGAATACGTGAACGGAAAGTCCATCGGACAGCGTATGCGCGAGGGAGAACAGTTTTCTTGCAGACAGATTCTGAAAATAGGAATTGTGCTGAGCGAAATTCTCCGCTATCTCCATGCACAGCACCCGCCGGTTTTCTACCGGGATCTGAAACCAGACAACGTGATGATGACAGAGCAGGAAAAAATCTGCCTTGTAGATTTCGGATCAGCTGGGACGGAAGAAATGGGGGTGGAAGTGCGCTACGGCACCCGCGGCTATGCAGCGCCGGAGCAGTATGAAGGGAAATGTGACGCCCGGTCAGACATTTATGCGCTGGGGGCATTGCTTGCCGCGATGACAGGGCATGCGAAGGGAAGAACGAGAAAAGATCTGCAGCGAGTGCTCGCAAAATGCATGCGGAAAAAACCGGAAGAGAGGTATTCCTCTGCAAAAAAGGTGAAAAGGGCGCTGCGGCGGCTGGAACGAAAGAGAAGAGGCCGGAAAATGGCGGGGATTTTTGCAGTGCTTTTTTTTCTTGCTGTTGGTGGGATAGCTGCATTGGAAAACAGAATGCAGGGAGAACTATTTTCAATGACAGAAAAATGGGAGGAGCAGGGCGATCTTTGGTTCTGCGGAAATCCGGCGGAAGAAGGCAGTCTGCCGAATTACCAGAGGGCAAAAGAGGCATTTGGGCAGGCGGAACATCTTGGCAGAACCGGGTGCGTGGAGCAGGAATTGGTGGAATACTGCCTGGCAGACGATACGGTGCGGAGAGAAAAGAAGCTGGGGCCATTGCTTGCAGAACTTTATGAAGATACGCAGGAAGAGCCTAAAAGAGAGCATCGTTGCCGCAGGTATCTCGCGATTGCGGGAATGTATTTCAGCTTTTCCGAAGAACTTGCGCGGGAAGATGAGACAAATGCGGTGCAGAAAGGAATCGAGGTTCTGGAAAAAGCCGCCGGAGAAACTATCGAAGATTTGTGGGAGCCCATCATCTGGCAGAGACTGGCGGACGCATGTTATCTTGGCGGGAGATCCGGCGACGGCACGCTGGAACAGGACTGGTGCCGGGAAAGTTTTTTCTATTATGAACGGCTGCTTTCGCTTGAGACGGAGAACGGAAACCAGCGGAAAAACCTGCTCCGGGGCGCAGAACTGGCACTGCAGTTTGAAGGTCTGGAAAAAGCAGAACAGTACCTCAATGAGGCGGCAGAACTTCCGGGAATGAAGGAGGACGTTTTTTATCAGCAGATCAGGAAAAGATGGGAGGAACAGAAATGAAGAAAAAGACGATATGTGCCATGATGACAGGATTCCTTGCGGTACAGGGAATCGAGGTCCGTGCGGAGACACAGCAGGCAGTGAGAGAAGTCGAGAGTGCGGTGGAAAGTATGGAAATAGAGGAATCAACCGGACCGGAGGGGAAACTGCCGATGGATGAGAACTCAGACACGCCGGAAATGGAAGAGGAGATACCGGCAGATGAGAATGCAGAAATGGAAGAAGAACCGGAAGATACAGAAAAACTTCTGCCGCCAACCGTAATCCCGGATCCGGAGGAAGAACCGGCTGAAAAATGGGAAGATCAGGAAGAAGGAACCATGGACGAAACTGAGCCAGAGGAAGCGGAAACAGAATCCCCAGAGTTAGATGAAGCAGAAACAAAACTTCCAGAATCAGACGAACCAGAGCTAGAGGAAGCGGAAACAGAATCCCCAGAATCAGACGGAACAGAAACAGAATTTCCGGGATCGGATGAAACCGGGACAGAAGAGCCGGAATACGGTGAGACAGCAAGGGAGGAAGCGGATTCTGAAGTCCCTAAAATGGAAGAACCGGAACTGGAAAATCCAGAGCCAGCTGGACAGAAAACGGAAGAGGCAAAAGCAGAGAAGACGGAGAAAGAAGAAACAAAAACAGAAGATCCTGTGAACGATGAAGCAGAGTCAGAAGAATCAGATCCTGAGAAATCAAAACCAGAGGATTCGAAAGATTTTCCAGATCAAAAAGAGAAAGCCGAAGAGTCGAAATCTGAAAAATCCAAAAGCGAAGAAAAGCAGGAAAAGCCCAATCCAGCAGAATCAGAACCAGAAAAACCGTCAGTCGAAGAATCTGAATCAAAGAAGCCAGAAACAGATGACTCAGACACAGGAGAAACGAAATCAGAACCCCAAAAGCCAGACGAACAGCCTAAGGAGGAGCCGACCCCAGAGGAACCCAAACCAGAATCCTCGCTTCCGTCCCCCAGCCCCGAGGAGGTGACCCGGTCCCCAGATGATACTCCATTACAAAAAGAAGAAAGCAGTCGTTCGCCTGCCGAAACTTCATCTGAAAGTGAAACAGAGGAGCTATCTGAAATATCACCGCAGATCATCGCCGATTTCCTATTATCGCAGATGACAGGCAAAACATTCGAACCGCAGAAACCACTGCTCATCCGCCCAACCGACACCAGCACAGAAGTAGACCCCGGCTACACCCCGGAAATCCTCCTGGAAGGAGCCGCTGACACCGCCGAAATCCTCTCCTGTATGGTAAACGGAGCAGAAGCCGACTACGAATGGAAAGAAAACAAAATCTGCCTGAAAGCCGAAAGCCTGTCCGAGGGCTACAACCGCATTACCGTAAAAGTCCGCGATACAGACGGCGTTGTCCGAACCATGAAACCATGGGAAGTAAACGTAAAACCACAGTCCCAAACGATTGTCAGCCCCGGCATCGGACGAAAATCCGCCGAAATCGGCATCTGGAAATCTCTGAGACGACTGTGGAGCCTGATCCGTACCATCGCCGAAATCCAGAACGAGACCGCCCGCTATCTGCGCGCCCTTTGCAGAAGATAGAAGACAGATCCTGCGGTTTCATTTGTATTTCCAATTTCGATATGCTAAAATAACAGGTATGTCATACGATAAAAAAGTAAAAGAGGAAATAAAGTATGTCAGATATGATTTTATTTGATCTGGACGGAACCCTGACCGATTCCGGCCCGGGAATCACGAAAAGCGTGCAGTATGCTCTCGCCGCTTTCGGCATCGACGAGCCGGATCTGGAAAACTTAAACTGCTACGTAGGCCCGCCGCTGCTGGAATCCTTCATGAACTTTGCGGGATTGAGCCGCGAGGAGGCTAAAAAGGCCATCGTCAAATACCGTGAACGCTACGAAAAAGAGGGAATCTTAGAGAATGAACTGTACGAGGGAATACCTGAGCTTCTGGCGTATCTGAAAGAGCAGGGAAAAACCCTGGCCGTGGCATCGTCCAAACCGGAAAAATACGTAGAAAAAATCCTGGAGCATTTCGAAATCCGGTCCTATTTTACCGTGGTAACCGGCTCGGAAATGAATGAAACCCGGACAGAAAAAGGTGAAGTCATCGAGGAGACCCTGCGCCGCCTCGGTGCAGAAAACAGCCGTTCCGACGTGGTGATGGTAGGAGACCGCAGCTACGATGTAATCGGGGCAAGAGAAAACGGTCTGCTCTGCGTCGGCGTATCGTACGGATACGGCGGAAGAGAAGAGCTCGAAGCGGCAGGTGCAGCAAAAATCTGCGATACACCGGAAGAACTGAAGATGCTGGCAGAAGATCCAAAAGAAGAGAAAAAAAGACGCGACCGCATCAAAAAGATGAAGCCGGAGCGCATCCCGTGGCTGACAAGGGGCGAAGCCGGAACCGGAATCTTTGCACCAAAGGAAAAAAAGACGGTAAAAAAAGAACCAAAATCCGAGGAAATCGTTATCCCGATCCAGAGAAAACTGTGGCGTCTCTTAAAACCGCTGCTGACGTACGAGCTGTGCCTGATTGGAGCAACCGTGCTTCTGGCCCTGATTCTGATGACCTTTACCACGGGCGGGTTTCTGGAAGACCGCATGCACGCAATCTCCGTCCTTGCATCCGCAATCGGCAGTCTCGCGGCGCTTCCCATTCTGTGGAAACAGTACAAAAAAGATGACGGCATGTTCCCGGAAATGGAAAAACGCTTCAGCGTGCAGGAGGCAGCGGCGGGCATTCTGCTTGTCATGTCGTTTGGCCATCTGTTAAATACGGTAATGAACCTCACGGGATTCACCCGCGTGTTCTCTGCCTACCAGAACATGGCATCCAATATTTACGAAGGTCAGAATCCCGTCCTTCTGATCCTCTCGGTCGGAGTTTTGAGTGCGGCAGCCGAAGAAATCGTCTTTCGCGGCATGATCTACCGCCGGGCAAAAGACTTCTGGGGAAGCGGCTGGGGCATTGCGGCATCGTGTCTGCTGTTCGGTGCATATCACGGAAATGTCACACAGTTTGTCTATGCATCGATTGTGAGTGTCCTTCTGATCCTGCTTTATGAGCGGTGCGGAACACTCCTTGCCCCGATTCTGGCGCACATGGCAGAAAATATCTGGGGACTTTACCGGAGTCAGTTCCTTTTCTGGCTGACGAAAAAAGCCCCGGCAGGAGCGTGGGCGTTCGTCTTTTTCGAGGCAGTTGTCTGTGCGGCAGCGTTCTGGTATCTGTTCGTGAGAGGCAGACAGGCGAAAAATCTGAAATAATGCAAAAAAACCGCAGAATCCATGAAAAAAGTGCTTGTCATGAAAAAAACTCTGTGATACAATCTTACTGTTGCACAATAAGCACCCATGCGGTACCAAGGATGGTGCCTGATTTTCAGAAAACAGGTTCCAAGGTGAAAAAACATGGGGAAGAATAAAACCATAAGGAGATAAAACAATGAGCGTAATTTCAATGAAACAGTTACTGGAAGCCGGTGTTCATTTCGGACATCAGACAAGAAGATGGAATCCTAAAATGGCTCCGTACATCTACACAGAGCGTAATGGTATCTACATCATCGACCTGCAGAAATCTGTAGGAATGGTAGATGACGCATACAAAGCTGTTGCAGACATCGCAGCAGACGGCGGCACAATCCTTTTCGTAGGAACCAAAAAACAGGCTCAGGACGCTATCGCTGTTGAGGCAGAGCGTTGCGGAATGTACTATGTAAACGAGAGATGGCTCGGCGGTATGCTGACCAACTTCAAGACCATCCAGAGCCGTATTGCAAGACTGAAAGCAATCGAGACCATGGAGCAGGATGGCACCTTCGAAGTTCTTCCGAAAAAAGAAGTCATTGAGTTAAAGAAAGAGCTTGCAAAACTGCAGAAAAACCTTGGCGGTATCAAAGAGATGAAGAGACTGCCGGATGCTATCTTCGTAGTAGATCCGAAAAAAGAGAGAATCTGCGTACAGGAAGCTCATACACTGGGAATTCCGCTGATCGGTATCTGCGATACCAACTGCGATCCGGAAGAGCTTGACTATGTAATTCCGGGTAATGACGACGCTATCCGTGCCGTAAAACTGATCGTTTCCAAAATGGCAGACGCAGTTATCGAGGCAAAACAGGGCGAGGCTGAGGAAGCTGCATACGAAGCAGCAGCAGAGGCAGACGCTGAATAATTTACGCGAAGTAAGGAACTGGGGGGAACTTGAAATTCAGGTTCCCTTCGGTGAATCTCATCATAGTAAGGAAAGAACATTTTCTTACTGAATCACGTATACGGAGGAATAAAACAATGGCTATTACAGCAGCAATGGTAAAAGAGTTAAGAGAAGTAAGCGGCGCTGGTATGATGGACTGCAAGAAAGCTCTTACAGCTACCGAAGGTGATATGGACAAAGCAATGGAGTTCCTGAGAGAAAAAGGACTTGCTACTGCTCAGAAAAAAGCTGGCAGAATCGCAGCTGAGGGTATCGTTATGCTGAACGTATCTGAGGATGGAAAGAAAGCTGTCGCTGTAGAAGTAAACGCTGAGACAGACTTCGTTGCAAAGAACGAGAAATTCCGTGGCTATGTAGCACAGGTTGCAGAGCAGGCTATGGATACAACTGCAGCAGACGTAGAAGGATTCCTGGCTGAGCCTTGGAAATTCGACACCAACGAGACCGTTGGCGAAGAGCTGGCTCATCAGATTGCTACCATCGGCGAGAACATGAACATCCGTCGTTTCCAGCAGGTAAAAGAGGAGAACGGTTTCGTTGCTTCTTATACTCATATGGGCGGTAAAATCGGTGTTCTGGTTGACGTTGAGACAGACGTTGTAAACGACGACCTCAAAGAGATGGCTAAAAACGTTGCAATGCAGATCGCAGCTCTTCGTCCGCAGTACACAAGCCGCGAAGAAGTAAGCGCTGACTACATCGCACATGAGAAAGAAATCCTCATGGCTCAGATCCAGAACGACCCGAAAGAGTCCCAGAAACCGGAAAAAGTTATCCAGGGAATGATCCAGGGTCGTATCAACAAAGAGCTCAAAGAGATCTGCCTGCTTGACCAGGTATACGTAAAAGCAGAAGACGGAAAACAGTCCGTAGCTCAGTACGTAGCACAGGTTGCTAAAGCAAACAACGCAAACGTAACCGTAAAAGGCTTCGTTCGTTTCGAGACCGGTGAAGGAATCGAGAAGAAAGAAGAGAACTTCGCTGAGGAAGTTGCTAAACAGATGAATGCATAATTCAACTGTAACTTTGCAAAAGTAATGTAAAGTAATATAAAGACCCTCATAAATGGTGCAGAGAATGTACAATTTATGAGGGTTTTTCTTGCTTTGCACAGAAGAAGGATAAGAAAAGAGGACCAAGCTTGAAAAAACGAGACAAAATTAACTGGCCGAAAGCAATCATTCAGATCATTTCTTTTCTGCTGATCCCCGGATTATTTGAAGCGCAGTTTACGGCAATTGGGACGATTGTTTCCTGCATCTGTAAGGGGACGGTTTCCTGGGAGCAAATGAGGTATTCTGTGTGGATGCTGCTGGCGACGGTGCCGGCTGTGATTGTTGTGGGAAGATTTTTCTGCGGGTACTTCTGCAGTTTCGGAGCTGTGCAGGATTTTTTGTGGTTTGCAGGGAGAAAGCTGTTTTTCGGAAAAGCTGGTGCGGGAAAATCGCGGACACGTTTCGAAAAGACGGGAAGAAAATTTCATGCGGAATGGATCAAATATGGAATCCTTCTGTTTTATGCCATATTTGTATGGAGCGGCATCCTGCACTGGAGTATTACAGGGCCGTGGCAGGTGTTTGGGCAGTATAGTTCTGTTGGGCACTGGCCGGGAGTGAAGCCGATGCTTTCTGTTGGAGGCGCGCTGCTGGCGGTGATTCTGGTCGGATCTGTTTTTATTCAGCGCTTCTTCTGCCGGTATTTCTGTCCCATGGGAGTGATCTACAGTCTGATTTCCAGAGCCGCCGTTTTAAAAATTGAAAAGCCGCGCACCAACTGCGGAAACTGCCGCCTCTGTACCGCGAAATGTACGATGGGAATTAACCTGACAGAGAAAGAACAGGCTGCCGGCGGCGAGTGTATCGGATGCGAAGTATGCGTCAACGGATGTCCAAAGAGCAACGCCCACTGGAAAAACAGATACGGTGTGCTGATCGGCGTTGGAGTGACCTGCCTGACGATTGCGGCATCGCAGATTCTGATTCGGAACAGCTACAGCAGTACAGTCGGAACAACTGCAGCCGTTTCATCTGCAAAGACAGCAGATCCGAGCGGCAAATTGCAGGACGGCAGTTATTCCGGAAGCGGTGAGGGATACCGCGGAACTGTGACGGTTTCCGTGAAGGTAGAACAGGGAGTCATCACAGAATTGACCGTAGAAAACGCCGAGGATGACCAGACCTATCTGGAACGGGCAAAAACCGGAATTTTCCCGGCGATTCTGGAAAAACAGAGTGCCGATGCGATAGACACCGTTTCCGGCGCCACCTACAGCAGCAAAGGCCTGATCGAAGCAGTTCAGAACGCATTAAAAGAAGCCGAAGAAGGCAAGTCCGGCGCACAGAAAGCAACAGCATCGACATCAGCCTCCACAGATGAGGAAAGCGAAGAAAAACAGGCGTTTCTGGAAGCCGGCCGTTTTCACGATCTGAAAGACGGCATCTACACCGGCAATGCCGATGCCTTCCGCGGAGACGTCGAAGTACAGGTAACGGTAGAAAACAAGAAAGTAACCGACATCTCCATCCTCTCCTACTGCGACACTGAAGAATACTTTTTCCGTGCCGCGCCTTACGTCATTGAGCAGATGAAAGAGGAGCAGAGCCTTAACATTGATGCCTTAAGCGGCGCTACCTACAGCAGCAACGGCATCATCCACGCAACAGCCAACGCCCTCGAAATCCCGGAAGACGAATATGCACCGCGCCCCGGCCGTGATCTGGCGAACAAACAGAAAGAACATGGCCACATTGTAAAACATACCATCGAAAGCCAGGAACAGTATGAAGAAAAAGTAAAAGAATACGAGGACGATCAGAAGTAATCGGTCAATACTGCTTATTCAGGTTATTTTATCGTTAAAACTGTTGTAAAAATCTCGCGATTTGTTATAATTGTTGTATAAAGTGTTCAAGGAGGTTTTTGAAGTGAAACAGTTAAATGAAAAAGTTGCTATTGTAACAGGAGCAGGTCAGGGAATTGGAAAAGGAATTGCGCTTTGCCTGGCGAAGAGGGGCGTGAAGATTATCGCAACAGGCCGTCGTCTTGAGCCGATTGAGCAGACCATTGCGGAGATCAAAGAACTGGGCGGAGAAGGATTTGCCATGACCTGTGATTCTGCTGACAGAGCGAGAGTGGAAGAGGTTGTAAAAGCAGCTGCAGAGAAATATGGAACCGTAGATGTTGTAGTAAACAATGCACAGGCGATTGTTCCTTCTGCTCCGGTGGAGGAGACAACCTATGATAACATGCTCAAAGCATGGCAGAGCGGCGTGATCGGTTCCCTTAACTATATGCAGGCTGCATTCCCATATATGAAAGAACAGCACGAGGGAAGAATTATTAACTTTGCTTCTGCAACAGGAATGTTCGGCATCGCCGGTCAGTTAGCGTATGGTTCGAACAAAGAAGCTTTACGGGGACTGACCAAGATTGCAGCAAAAGAATGGGGTCAGTATGGAATCTGTGTAAATGTTGTTCTTCCAGGAGCGGAATCACCGGCTGCAAAAGCATGGGCAGAAAAATTCCCGGAGGAATATGCAAAGCAGGTTAACTTAAACCCAATGAAACGTTTCGGTGATCCTGAAAAGGATATTGCCCCTGTGATTGCCTTTCTGGCAGGCCCGGATTCCTGCTATTATTCCGGACAGAGCGTGATTGTAGACGGTGCTAACTCTATTATGCCGTAAACTGCAGTTGCTGCTGTACAGAATCTGTTGATCGAAATTTAGAAAAATGAGTCTGCACATGGAAAAAACAGAAATGTGCAGACTTGTTTTTTTACCAGAATTTAACCAAAACATAATAGAGCCGTCCTTGTATTTACGCGGCCCGAAAGGTATAGTAAAAAAGAAAAAGAATGAGGAGTCGTGTGATCAAATGAAAAAGCTGAAAACAGAACCATATATGATGAACCGTGAATTATCCTGGCTGAAATTCAACGAGAGAGTGTTGAATGAAGCTGGAAACCCAGCCGTCCCGCTTGCCGAGCGGCTGACCTTTGCCTCGATCTATCAGTCGAACCTGGACGAGTTCTATCGGGTAAGAGTCGGAACCCTGATGGATCAGATGGAGTCGGAAGAGATTGTCCGTGAGAATAAAACGAATATGACCAGCGAAGAACAGGTAAAAGCGATTCTGAAGGCGACGAGAGAGCTGGATCAGAAAAAAGCGGCTATTTACGAGCAGCTAATGGGCGAACTCGAGCCAAAAGGCATCCGACTGATCAATTTCAACAAGCTGTCCGCAGAAGAAGGAAAGCTGTTGGAAGCCTATTTTGACAATGAAATTGCACCGTACCTGTCTGCCAACATCGTGACGAAACAGCAGCCATTCCCGTTCCTGAAAAATAAAGATATCTACGCGTTTGCCCGCCTCGAGACGAAAGGCGGAAAGAGCCGGACCGCCATCATCCCGTGCAGCAACAACGTCTTCCGCCGTCTGATTGATATTCCGACCCGAAAAGGAACATTCATGCTCTCCGAGGAGCTGATCCTGCATTTCCTTCCGAAAATGTTCAAAAACTACACTGTAAAAGAAAAATCGCTGCTCCGCGTGACACGAAATGCGGATATCGATACCGAAACCATCTACGACGAGGATCTCGATTACCGCGAGGCGATGGAAAACCTAATCAAACAAAGAAAACGCATGAGCCCGGTCCGCATGGAACTTTCGAGAGAGCTGGATAAAAAAGTGGTTGCCGCCCTGTGCAAAGAAATCAATGTAGCAAAAAATCACGTCTTCCTGTCCCGCGTTCCACTCGACCTGTCATTTGTCTTTGCAATCCAGAGCTATCTTCGCAATACCGAGCAGGGGAAAGATGCGGAGTCCCTGTTCTATCAGCGCCGCACACCGCGCATGACGCCGCAGCTCGATGCAAAAGCACCGCTGATTCCGCAAATCATGAAAAAAGACGTTCTGCTGTCGTACCCATTCGAGAGCATCAAGCCGTTCATCAGTCTGCTCGACGAGGCGGCAAAGGATGAGAGCGTTGTTTCGATCAAAATGACCCTGTACCGCCTTGCAAATAAGAGCCAGATCGTAGATGCCCTGGTGGAGGCGGCCGAGAACGGAAAAGAAGTCGTCGTTCTGGTAGAGCTCCGCGCCCGTTTTGACGAGGAAAGCAACATCGAGTATTCCCGAATCCTCGAGGATGCCGGCTGCCGCGTCATCTACGGTCTGAACGGTTTCAAAGTGCACTCCAAACTGTGCCTGATTTCCAGAAAAACAGAGGACGGCGTATCCTATGTAACCCAGGTCGGAACAGGAAACTACAATGAGAAAACATCCGCGCTCTACACCGACCTGTCCCTGATCACCGGAAACCAGGCGATCGGAAAAGAGGCGGCAGAAGTATTTGCGGCGCTCTTAAAAGGCGAAACCGTGGAAAAAACCGATCTTCTTCTCGTGGCCCCGAAATGTCTGCAGAACAGAGTCCTCGAAATGATGGACGAAGAAATTGCACACGCAAAACAGGGAGAGGACAGCTATATCGGCATCAAGATCAATTCCCTGACTGACAAAGCCATCATCACAAAGCTCGTGGAGGCATCCCAGGCGGGTGTGAAGATCGAGATGATTGTCCGCGGCATCTGCTGTCTGATTCCGGGAATCGAAGGATATACGGAAAATATCAAGGTTGTCAGCATTGTCGGCCGGTTCCTTGAGCATTCCAGAATTTATCGGTTCGGAACAAAGGACCGCAAGAAAATCTACATCGCATCCGCCGATTTCATGACAAGAAATACGATCCGCCGCGTCGAGGTTGCCGCTCCAGTGCTGGACGAGAGCTTAAAAGAGCGCCTGGACTGGATGTTCGAGACGATGATGAAAGACAACGAAAAAGGAAAATGCCTGACCGCCAGCGGAATATACGTTGACCGGGAATCTAACGGCACGAAACTCAATTCGCAGGAGCTATTCTATGCGATGGCGTACAGCAATGCGGAGAGAGCGCAGACGAAAGCGTAAAAATAGATCCATAAATCATATGAAAATAAAAAAGCCGGAGAGCGGCCTGCGAAGAAGCGGGCGTTTTCCGGCTTCCCCTTTGTACCCGTGATAGCAAAAAACGATAACTGACAGAATTGACAATCTGGAAAAAATGGTATACTAATGCCTAACTTATTTTAAACATATCAAATAAGTATGAAAATAAGAGAGGAGAAAGGCATCCAGATCAAACTGCAGAAATTCAGTTCCTGGTCGGATCTGACGGATGCGCTGCACACCGGAAAAATCGACGGTGCTTCGGAGCTGATCGAGCTTGCCATGAGTGCAAAAACAAAAGGTGTTGACCTGAAAGCCGTGGCGCTCGGCCATCGGGATGGAAATGTGATTGTGACGAACAGCACAATTGAGAGCTTCGAAGCGCGGAAGGGAATGTCGGTATTCATCCCGCCGTACGAGGTGGAGGCAGAGGTCGGCTTTTCTGTAGAATATGTGCATAAACATTACGGCGGTTTCGGCCCGCTTGCCGATGCGATCCGGGAGGGAAAAATCCTCGGCGTTGTCAACATGGTGGGATGCAACAATCCGAAAATCATGTACGAAAAAGCTGTGCTGGATGTCTGCGATGTGCTGCTGAAAAATAATGTGCTGATCATCACAAACGGCTGTGCGTCATTCCCGCTGATGAAGATGGGTTACTGTCAGACCTCCGACTTTGCCTATGGAAAATGCGGCGACGGCCTCCGTGAATTTTTATCCCCGGATATGCCGCCGGTATGGCACGTCGGCGAATGCATCGACAACGCCAGAAGCTCCGGTATTTTCACAGGAATTGCCGCAGAATTCCAGAAAAACCCCTACGAAATGCCATTCGCCTTCTCCTCCCCGGAGTGGTCGAACGAAAAAGGCATCGACGCCGCACTCGGCTTCCGCCTGATGGGAATCACCTCCTACCACTGCGTTGAAGCCCCAATCCACGGCGCTCCGAAACTGATTAAATTCCTGAAAGAAGACACAAAAGAAACCCTCCACTCCTCCATGGTCGTCGACGCAGACCCAACAGCACTTGGCGAGCGGATTGTGGCGGATATGAAGAAGAAGAGAGAGGCGCTTGGGATCTAAGAAAATAAGGAAACCGGAGCAGTGACCATCCATGAGATGGCCGGCTCCGGTTTTTCTCTGCCCGGGAAAGTGGAAATTTCCTGCCCTTTCTGCATACAATACAGTTAGAGTATCTTTCCAAACCTGGTCAGAAAGGATGATGATCATGACGAAAGGCATTGTAAAAATAAAGAAAAACCGTGCATTTGTAGCGCAGAAAGACAGAGAGGTGGAAGTGGCCTCCGGGCAGTATGTGTATCTTAACGTAGAAAACTGCTGGATTCCGGTGGTGGTGCGGTATTCGGCGCGGAGGGGAAAATGGTATTTTAAATATCTCGAAGAAATCCCGGTCTGTGGCCAGAAGGTGCTGCTGAAGGCATAGTATTTCACGTATGTTTAACATGCATTTAACTTTTTTGTGATGTTTTGTTTATGTTTCCCAGCTAAGATAGAAGCAGAAAACAGACGAAAAGGGGAAGAATATGAAAAAAGGAACGGTTCGAAGACGCATTTTTGTATCCAACACGGCGATGGTTCTGGCGACGCTGTTTCTTTTCCTGATGGTGAATCTGCTTGTGGTGAAGATCTATTCGGAGACGATCGAGAAAGCATTTCTGGATTCCGCGGAGCAGATTGTGAATGGACAGGAGCTGGAAGAACTCTTAAAACAGCGGATTTTATACCAGAATAAATTTTTACTCCTGATCGCGGCAGACGGCATTACC
>CAVLAW010000049.1:0-13888 GCA_963661155.1 Tidjanibacter massiliensis
CCTGACGAAAAATCTTCTCATAAAAACAAGCACAGAAAGACTCCGAGAGTACATTGCGGCAGAATGGAGGATTTTTTATGAGTACCGGAAATCAGGAATATATACGAGACATGAACCGCGCCCTGGTTCTCGAGGCAATTGCCAATCATTCGCCGCTTTCCCGCGCCGATCTGGCGAAAATGCTGCATCTGACAAAGGCAACGGTATCCACGATCGTTCAGGAACTGCTCGACCGACAGCTTGTCGTAGAGCTCGGCAGCGCCGAAAAAACTTCCATGGGACGAAAACCGATTCTGCTTACCTTCAACAACAGCTGCGGTTCCATCATCGCCGTCGATCTCGGCGTAAAAAAGATCACGATTCTGACCGGAGATCTGAAGGGAAAATCGTGTACGGTAAAAGAATACCCGATCGATCCGTCCCTCTCGCTGGAGGAATATCTGATTTCTCTCCTCCACAAAACGAAAGCCGATCTCCCGAAGACCCCGTGCGGCCTCGTCGGAATCTCGATTGGAATTTACGGTGTGGTCTGCGACGACCTCGTTCTCTTCACACCGTATTATGATCTGAAACACTCCAACCTGCGGCACTTCCTTGAAGAAGAGTTCCAGGTTCCTGTGATTGTAGAAAATGAAGCAAACCTCTCCGTCATCGGCGAAGCCGCGTGCGCGGAGCACTTTAAAAATATGATTTTTCTGAACATCCACGAAGGTGTCGGAATGGGAATCCTGATCGACGGCGAACTCTACACCGGCCAGAACGGCTATGCCGGTGAGTTCGGCCACACCATTCTCTTCCCCGACGGCCGCCCCTGCCCCTGCGGCAATCAGGGCTGTCTCGAACAGTATATCTCTGAGTCGGCTGTTCTGAATGATTTTGCGGCCGCGGAAGGACTGAACTCCGTTTCCGTCGAACAGTTCGTCCAGTATTACCAGGACGGCAACGCGCACGCACGGAAAGTGATGCAGGATTTTACTCACTACATCGGCATCAGTCTCAATACGATCCTTCATACTTTCAACCCGGATGTCATCGTTATTAACAGCTCGTTCACAAATTATATCCCGGGCCTGATTGAAGACATCACCTCCGGAATCCAGAACCGTCTCCGCTGGTACCTCCACGTCCTCCCGTCCCACCTGCAGGACGTATCGGTCCTCATGGGCGGTATCAGCCTCTGCTCGCGGAATTTCCTCGGGATTTCCACATTCAAATTGCTGGATCTGTAAATTGCAAACACAACTCAGAAATAAGTACCTATTCAGAGCCCCATCTCGATTCCGCTACGCTACATCTCGATGTGGCTTCTCGCCATATGAAATCACATGAAAAAGTACTCATTCATGCAAGCATGATTCGCACTTTTCCCTGCAATTTCACCTGGCTCTGAATAGTCACAATTTGTTCATGATTTTTTTACAACATGAACACGCTTTCAACATAATTTACCCGTATACTAAAAGCATAAATAATGAATGCCAACATTATTTACACAATTTTCTTTTTCATATTGCCGATACAAAAATCGGCTCTCCTTCCTTTAAAAATAAAAATGAAAAAAAGCACTGTTTCGCCAACGGTGCTTTTTTTCATGCCATTTTTTATTTACACAATTCGTCTGTCAGCCGTGCAAACTCCTGCAGATTCAGTGCCTCGCCGCGGATCGTGAGCGGCCATCCGCAGGCAGTGATTGCTGCCTCGATCTCTTCTTTTGTGAAATGCAGCAGATCCGAGTTCTTTAATCCGTTCGCCAGCGTCTTTCTTCTCTGGTTGAACGACGCACGGATAATGGAAAACATCAGCTTCTCATCCTTCGTCTCGACCGGCATCACCTCGTGACGGGTCAGACGGATGACTGCACTTCCTACCTTCGGCCGCGGCATAAAGCAGTTCGGCGGTACATTTGCCACAATGTATGGCTCCGCGTAATACTGCACTGCCAGCGACAGCGCTCCGTAATCTTTCGATCCCGGGCCCGTCTGCATGCGGTCTGCGACCTCTTTCTGAACCATGACCGTAATCGAGTCCACCGGAACATGATTCTCAAACAATCCCATGATAATCGGCGTTGTAATATAGTATGGAAGATTCGCCACAACCTTGATCGGCCGTCCGTTATTCTTCTCTTTCGCCAGCACCGCCAGATCTACTTTCAGCACATCATTATTGATGACTTCCACATTGTCATAATCTGACAGTGTATCTTCCAGAATCGGGATCAGATTCTTGTCAATTTCTACCGCGCACACACTCCGTGCAGCATACGCAAGATACTGTGTCAGTGTTCCGATACCAGGTCCGATTTCCACAACGAAATCGTCCGGTCCGATGCCTGCGGCGGCTACAATTTTATCCAGCACATGTGGATCGATCAGAAAGTTCTGACCATACTTTTTCTGAAATACAAAGCCGTACTTCTGCAGTACGGCTATTGTATTCTGCGGCTCCCCGAGCCACGGTTTTACTTTATCCATAAATTCTCCATTTAGAAATCAAAGTCTTTCTCGTAAAGAATAACGCGATCGTCCGCATCGGTATGCTTTCTGGACATCCGTCTTCCGAATTTACGGGTTCCTTTTTCCGCATGGGCGATCGCACGGTCCACCATATCTTTGACCTGTGAAATCGTCATCGGCTCGCCCTCTTTCTGATTGTTTCCAATCTGAGTATACAGAGCAAGCACGCCCAGCTCGTCTAATTTGTATCCGTTCTCACGCGCATAGGTGCGGGCGAATGTTACCAGCTCGTCGTTTGAGAAAACAGGGATGGAAATGACTGTCTCAAACTTCTTCGCGAAGTCCGGGTAATTTCGCAGAAGGCCTCTCATGCTGACCTTCTCATCCTCGATGATGAGTACCAGGCTGTCGGTGCGGAAATCCATTGCCTGTGACAGTTTCTCGATCGTCTCCGGGTACATCAGGCCCGCACGCTCGATCAAGAGGAATCCTCCTGCCAGCTTCGAAACGATCTGTGCGCAGTCTTTTTTGTTCAGAACAGAAGCATCGAGACGCGCCATCTTCGTTGCCGGAATCTTCAGATCGGCGCAGATTGCGCGGACGAGATCTTCGGACAGCTTCGTTTTTCCGGTGCCGTATCCACCCATGATTGCGATGTTTCCATGGCGGGAGGTGCGGTCGCCTGCGTAATGGTAAACGCCGTGCATGGCATCGAGAATCTGCATATCCATGCCAGGAACTTTTGCGAAGTAGGTGAACAGGGCTTTCTGTTCATCACTCAGCTTGTCCGGCTGGGTATCGTTCAGAATACGAAGCCGTGCCTCCTCCGGGGTTTCCTCGCGAAGCACTTCCTCGATCGATTTCGCAACGGTTCCTTTCGGAATGTTGTCGCTGATCAACTGTACGGTAGCGTCTGTTGTGCGTTCTACACTCATGTTGATGGTGGCGTCGGATACGCACTCACGTTTCGGCTCGGTTGGAACTTCGATCTCAATTTCCTCCGGGGTAATCTCGATCGGCTGGGTGCCTGCCGGTTCAAATGGATCGGCTGGCTCGGATTCGGCCGGTGTTTCCGGTTCTGCTTCAGATTCTGCTTCCACAAGTTCTTCCTCATCTGGAAGCTCGATTTCAGATGCTTTTTCGGCTGCCGCCGCTTCGTTGTCCAGCGCTGCCTGAAGTTCACTGAAATCAATCGTTGCCTTTGTTTCTTCACTCGGTGTCAGATCCGGGATTACAACTGTTGCATCCAGGGATGGCGTTTCCGCCGGTTCCACTGTTTCTGCGGTCTCTTCCGCCTCTGCCTCTTCCAGTTCTTTTGCCTCAGACTCCGGATCGATCGGCTGCTCTGCATTTTCTGCTTCTGCCTCCGGCTCGGCTGCCGGTTCGGCGGTCTGCTCGACTGCTTCGTCGGCTTCCTCTTCGGCAACCTCCTCAGACAGGTTTGCTGCTGTCTCCTGGAACAGTGCCTCGAGGTCCGGCTCTTCGTATTTCTTCTCCGGCTTCGGTGCTTTCGGCATTACCGGCTCGGCTTTTTCTTTCAGTTTCGGCTGCGGTCTCGTCTTGATTGTCGTATTGGCATCCGGGGATACCTCTACGTTGACATCAAGCTGCTCCGGCTCCAGATCTTTTACTTCATACTGTACCGGCTCTTCGCTCGTCTCTTCCTCAACTGCCGTCTCTTCTTCCTGTTTCTTTCCGCGGAAAGAGAAGACATCACGGATGCTCTTCGCAAGTTCTGCGTGAAGGTCGATCGTATTTCCAAGGTACGTCGGCGTGCTGTCTGCATACGCCTTCTCCTCCGGGATCTCCTCGATCGGCGCGGTCTGCTGCAGTGCTTCGTACTCCTGTACCTGCTCTGCTTCCGCTTCGGCCTTCTGTGTTTTCTCAAATGCCTCGTATGGAGAACCGGCTTCTTTCTCTTCCTCACCGGCAACATACTGGCTCATCACACCGCCGCTGACCGGTTTTATTTCCGGCACCTCCAGGGTTTCTTTCGTCGCAGCCATTTCACTGGCTCCACTCTCTCCGGCTAACCGTACTTCAAGTGCCTCCGGGTCCGCGGATGGCTCCTCGTTCTTTTTGTAGTCAAAACGGTGCTCGTATTTGACCTGCTGGGACGGTGACAGCGGCTCGTACTTCATTTTCAGATCCATCGCCTTTGTCACATATTTGCCCTCGCTGAACCACAGGATCAGCTCGTCGCAGGCATCCACACATTTCTTTGTCTCTCCCGCTTTGCTGTAAAGATTTGCCAGTTCATATGCCCATCTCTCGGTAAATTCTTTCTCTTTGTATTCCTCCAGAAGGGAAATCTGCTCCTCAAGCGGTGCTTTCTGTCCTCTTAAAATCTTGTATTTCAGCAGATACCGGGAATTATCGTGATGGGCAACGGATTCGAACTCATTGTAGAAATCGATCGCCTCATCAAAATCCTTCATCTTTACGGAGACCTCTACCAGGCGGTACAGAATGCCCTTTCCAATCGAGGAACGGTCATACGCCATCAGCAGAATCTTCTTCGCCTCCGGATATCGTTTGTTCGCCTCGTAGACATCCGCTACCATGCCGAGCGTGCGCAGACTCTTCACACGCCGCCAGTCAACAGCTTCTACAACTGCAAGTGCCCCCTCATAGTCTTCTTTTTTCACCAGACTGTTCAGCTCTTCCAGCCGGCTTTGATATTCAGCTTTATCCAATCTTTTTCACCTCAATACATTTCAGGTTCTATGTAGCAATATTTTCTGGGATTGCTACAGTTCATAGACACGAACAGTTTACCACACTCACAGTCGAATGTCAAAAGAATGCCTGTTTTGCGGGCATTTTTCAAAGTGCAAAATCTCTCAAAAACCTGAATCAAAATTGGTTCACTGGACCAATTATTGATATGCTTGCTAAAAAAGAACGCCCGCCTCCCCGGTCTCCCCGGAAAAGCAGGCATTCCTTAAAATTCATTTATCGTAATTTTGGCAACTATTCAGAGCCCCCTCTCGATTCCGCTGCGCTGCATCTCGATGTTGCTTCTCGCCATATGAAATTCCAGAAAAAAGCTCATTCATGCAAGCATGATTCGCATTTTTCTTCCATTTCATCTGGCTCTGAATAGTTCCCACATTACTTTCTGACAGTAATCTTGTCCAGATGCCAGATATCATCTACATACTGCTGGATGGTACGGTCGGATGTGAATTTTCCGCTGTGTGCGGTATTCAGGATCGCGCTTCTTGCCCATGCAGAAGTATTTCTGTATTTATCCTCCACACGCTCCTGTGCTGCCGCATAGGACTTGAAGTCTGCCAGGGTAAAGTACATATCCGGGCGCGGAGCATTCTTCGGTGTGAGCAGGGAATCGTACAGGTCACGGAACATCATGGTGTCGCCGTTGGAGTATCTTCCGCTGATCAGATCCATGACTACGTTGTGGATATCCTGATCGTGGATGAAGTAGCTCATCGGATCGTAGGTGTAGTTGTTCTCATATTCGATAACCTGATCTGCGGAAAGTCCGAAGATGAAGGCATTCTCTTTTCCAACTTCCTCTACGATCTCTACGTTTGCACCGTCCATGGTTCCAAGAGTCAGGGCGCCGTTCAGCATGAACTTCATGTTGCCGGTACCGGAAGCCTCTTTACTTGCGGTAGAAATCTGCTCGGAAACATCGGCAGCAGCAAATATCAGCTCTGCGTTGCTGACACGATAGTCCTCAATAAATACAACTTTGATCTTTCCTTTGATGGTCGGATCGTTGTTTACGACATCACCAACGGAGTTGATCAGTTTGATGATGGCTTTTGCACGCTCATAACCTGCGGAAGCCTTTGCTCCGAAGATGAAGGTTCTCGGGTAGAACGGCATATCCGGGTTCTTTTTCAGACGGTCATACAGGTACATGATATGCAGAATGTTCATAAACTGACGTTTGTACTCATGCAGACGTTTTACCTGAACGTCGAAAATGGAGTTCGGATCTACATCGATGCCGTTATGCTCTTTGATGTATTTTGCCAGGCGGACTTTATTTTTGTATTTGATCTCCATAAATTCCTTCTGTGCCTGACGGTCGTCTGCCAACTCGGCGATCTTCTCGATCTTTGGCAGATCTGTGATCCAGCCGTCTCCGGCGTACTCGGTTACCCAGTCAGCCAAGAGCGGATTTCCGTGAAGCAGGAAACGACGCTGTGTGATACCGTTGGTCTTGTTGTTGAATTTCTCCGGCATCATCTCATAGAAGTCTTTTAAGGTCTGTTTTTTCAGAATCTCGGTATGAAGCTGTGCAACACCGTTGACAGAATATCCGCCTACGATAGCAAGACGAGCCATGTGAACCTGTCCGTCGTAGATGACTGCCATCTGACGAACTTTCTCCTCATCACCCGGATACTGCTCTCTTACCTGGATCAGGAAGCGGCGGTTGATCTCCTCTACGATCTGATAGATACGCGGAAGAAGTTTGGAGAACAGGTCTACCGGCCATTTCTCGAGTGCCTCTGCCATGATGGTGTGGTTGGTGTATGCGCAGGTCTTTGTGGTGATCTCCCATGCCTCATCCCAGCCAAGGCCTTCTACGTCCATGAGGATTCTCATCAACTCCGGAACGGCTACGGTCGGGTGGGTATCATTTAACTGGAAGGTTACCTTCTCATACAGTTTTGTGATATCATCGTGATGTTTTTTGTATTTTGCAACTGCTCTCTGTACGCTTGCAGAAATGAAGAAATACTGCTGTTTCAGACGCAGCTCTTTTCCTTCGTAATGGTTGTCGTTCGGGTAAAGAACCTCAACGATGGTTTTTGCAAGGTTTTCCTGCTCAACCGCTTTGTGGTAATCACCTTTATCGAAAGAATCCAGGGAGAAGTCCTGAATCGGCTCTGCATCCCAGATGGTCAGACTGTTGACTACGTCGTTGTCGTATCCTACGATCGGCATGTCGTAAGGAATTGCGTTAACGGACTGATAATCCTTCTGAACGAAGTTTACGCGTCCGGTAGCCTCGTCATACTCCTGTGCAACGTATCCGCCGAATTTTACTTCTTTTGCGTATTCCGGGCGTTTCAGCTCGAATGGATAGCCATGTTTCAGCCAGTTATCCGGTACTTCTACCTGATAACCGTCGCGGATCTGCTGTTTGAACATACCGTATTTGTAACGGATACCGCAGCCGTATGCCGGATAGCCAAGGGTTGCCAGGGAATCCAAGAAGCATGCTGCCAGACGGCCAAGACCGCCGTTTCCAAGAGCAGGATCTCTCTCCTGGTCTTCCAGAAGGTTCAAGTTCAGGCCCATCTCTTCAAGAGCTTCCTGTACCTCTTTGTATGCAGTCAGGTTGATCAGGTTATTTCCCAGTGCACGTCCCATCAGGAACTCCATGGACATGTAGTACAGAATCTTCGGATCCTGCTCATCCATTGCTTTCTGGGTTTTCAGCCAGTTGTCAATGATAACGTCTTTTACTGCGTAGCAGACTGCCTGGTAAATCTCCTGCTGGGAAGCTTCATCCAGAGTTTTTCTGTACAGCATTTTTACGTTTTCTTTGACACTGTTTTTAAAAGTTTCTTTGTTGAACTCGGTGTTTAACATCTGCGTCCTCCTTAATAGCAGTCTGCGAGCGGAGAGTTTGTTCGCCTCCCCGCTCGCAGGCTAATTTTATAATTAACGATCGTCGTGGAAACGCATCCAGAAATAATCTTAGATACGCTCTACTGCCATGGTAACCTTTTCGGAGTTGATATTCCACTCCTTCTCATAGCCCTTTGTCTCTCCAGTCACGATTTCTTCTGCCAGAACTTCAGATTTAATTTCATCACCATGGTTTTTCATGATGCTTACAATTTTGTCGTTGTCTTTTGCATATACTTTGATCTTATCCATAACCTCAAAGCCGGCCTCTTTACGCATGGTCTGGATTTTGCTTACCAGCTCACGGACAAAGCCTTCTTCGATCAGTTCCGGAGTCAGATTGGTATCCAGAACAACGGTGATTGTATGGTCGGATTCGGATACATAGCCTTCCATCTGAGCCATGTCGATCAGCAAATCCTCCTCTAATAATACAATTTCCTGTCCGTCGATGTCAAGTTTAAGTTCACCTGTGCTCTTCAGCTCGGCCATGGCCTTGTTTCCATCGAGCTCAGACAGTACGGTTTTGATCTTGTTCAGAAGTTTTCCGTATTTCGGTCCTACGGTACGCATCTGCGGTTTGAAGCTGTAGCTGATGAAATCTGCGATGTCATCTTTGAATACAACTTCTTTGATATTCAGCTCGTCCTCGATGATCTCTTTGTAGAACTCGGAAAGCTGGAACTCGCTCTTCACGTACATGGTTCCGATCGGCTGACGGTTCTTGATGTTGGCGGTATTTCTTGCGGCACGTCCCATAACGACGATCTCCAGCAGGTCTGCCATATCTTCTTCCATCTTCGGATCGATCCAGTCCTCGTGTACCTCCGGGAAGTCGCACAGATGGATACTTTCCGGTGCGTCCGCATCGATGCTTCTTACGAGGTTCTGATAGATATCCTCGGTCATGAACGGAATCATCGGAGCTGCTGCTTTTGCAACGGTTACGAGTGCGGTGTACAGAGTCATGTAAGCATTGATCTTATCCTGCTCCATGCCTTTTGCCCAGAAACGCTCACGGGAGCGGCGTACATACCAGTTACTCATATCATCGACGAAGGACTGCAGTGCTTTTGCTGCCTCCGGGATGCGGTAGTTTGCCAGGTTGTCGTCTACCGCTTTTACAGTAGATTCCAGACGGGACAGCAGCCATTTATCCATAACAGCAAGCTTATCATACTCAAGGCTGTATTTCGTTGCATCGAATTTGTCGATGTTTGCGTACAGTACGAAGAATGCGTAGGTGTTCCACAGGGTTCCCATGAACTTTCTCTGTCCTTCGACTACGGTCTTGCCTGCGAAACGGCTCGGCAGCCACGGAGCGCTGCTGGTGTAGAAGTACCAGCGGATCGCATCGGCGCCGTATGTCTGCAGTGCGTCGAACGGATCTACGGCATTTCCTTTGGATTTACTCATCTTCTGGCCGTTCTCATCCTGTACCAGACCAAGAACGATAACGTTCTCGTACGGTGCTTTGTTGAACAGCAAAGTGGAAATTGCAAGCAGGGAGTAGAACCATCCACGGGTCTGGTCTACGGCCTCGGAAATAAACTGTGCCGGGAACTGTTTCTCGAAAGTCTCTTTGTTCTCGAATGGATAGTGATGCTGTGCGAACGGCATGGATCCGGAATCGAACCAGCAGTCAATAACTTCCGGTACACGATGCATTTCTTTACCGCATTTCGGGCATTTAATGGTAACTGCGTCGATGTATGGACGGTGAAGCTCGATATCATCCGGGCAGTTGTCGGATTTTTCTTTCAGCTCTTCGATGCTGCCGATGCAGTCCTGATGGCCACATTCACACTGCCATACCGGAAGCGGAGTTCCCCAGTAACGGTTTCTGGAAAGTCCCCAGTCCTGAACGTTCTCCAGCCAGTCGCCGAAACGTCCTTTTCCGATGCTCTCCGGAATCCAGTTGATTGTGTTGTTGTTGCGGATCAGATCCTCTTTGACAGCAGTCATGCGGATGAACCAGGTCTCGCGTGCGTAGTAGATCAGCGGAGTATCGCATCTCCAGCAGTGCGGGTAGCTGTGCTCGAACAGCGGAGCGTCAAACAGAAGGCCTTTATCCTCGAGTGCCTGCAGAACGGACATATCTGCTTTCTTGCAGAAAGTGCCTGCCCACGGAGTTTCCTCGGTCATTTCACCTTTTTCGTTGACTAACTGTACGAACGGAAGGTCATATCTGTGGCCGACTTTGGAGTCGTCCTCACCGAATGCAGGAGCGATATGAACAACACCGGTACCATCGGTCAGTGTTACATAAGTATCGCAGACTACATAGTATGCTTTTTTGTTTCCGATTCTGTCTTTTGCGTACGGGAACAGCGGCTCGTACTCTTTGAACTCGAGATCTTTTCCCTGATAATGCTCGATGATTTCAGCGCCCTCACCGAGAACGGTGTCTACCAGAGCGGCTGCCATATAATAGGTATATCCTTTGCTTGCTACTTTTACGTAATCCTCTTCCGGGTTTACGCAGAGTGCAACGTTGGAAGGAAGGGTCCACGGTGTGGTGGTCCATGCAAGGAAGTAAGCGTCCTCGCCTTTTACTTTAAAGCGGACAACTGCAGAACGTTCTTTGACGTCTTTGTATCCCTGTGCTACTTCGTGAGAAGAAAGCGGGGTACCGCAGCGCGGGCAGTAAGGAACGATTTTATGTCCTTCGTACAGAAGACCTTT
Source organism: Tidjanibacter massiliensis (assembly GCA_963661155.1). Taxonomy (GTDB): domain Bacteria; phylum Bacillota; class Clostridia; order Lachnospirales; family Lachnospiraceae; genus Fusicatenibacter; species Fusicatenibacter massiliensis_A. The sequence continues at coordinate 10,758 of CAVLAW010000049.1, forward strand.
CTTCCAGATCTCTTTTAATGCCCACCACTCGGACTCGATGTAATCGTTGTGATACGTAACGTATGGGTTTTTCATATCAGCCCAGAAACCAACGGTATGGGAGAAGTCTTCCCACATTCCCTCGTATTTCCATACGCTCTCTTTACACTGCTCGATGAATGGCTCTACGCCGTATTTCTCGATCTGATCTTTTCCGTCCAGGCCGAGTTTCTTCTCAACTTCCAGCTCTACCGGCAGTCCGTGGGTATCCCAGCCTGCTTTTCTCGGTACCTGATAGCCTTTCATGGTGCGGTATCTCGGAATCATATCCTTGATAACACGGGTCTCTACGTGGCCGATGTGCGGTTTTCCGTTTGCAGTCGGAGGTCCGTCATAGAATACGTAGGACGGGTTTCCTTCGCGCACTTTCATACTTTTCTCGAAGATCTGATTATCTTCCCAGAACTTCTCAACCTGTTTCTCTCTCTCGACAAAGTTCATGTCGGTTGAAACTTTCTTATACATTTTTGTACCTCCTATTTCGTTCACAGTTAGTTAAAACAAGATGGAATCCTGCTTTGCAGGATTCTCCGCCTGCGGCGGGTCGCTTCAGCGACATCATTCCACTCCGCCGCAGTGCGATCCTGCCCGGAGGGCTTTTTAATTTACAGGAAAATTCAACAAAGCTTCCTGTAAATTGAAAAAAGCTTCCGCCCTGTAATAGGACGAAAGCTGTACTTATCGTAACCACCTGTTACATACTATCATATGCATTTCCTGTAACGGGGAACGGCCGGCACTTCTTACCACTGCTCTCCGGCCTTCTATATTTTATGCGCCGGGTGCGCAGATTCAGAACTGCAACTTGGAAGTGATGTTCACCTGCCGCTACTTGTACCGGACTTCCACCATCCCCGGCTCGCTTTCAACATACCGTTCACGCGCAGACTACTGTCTTCGTCATCGTTTTTCATGCCTTATTATAACTAGGGGCTGTAAGCGTTGTCAAGAGCGGAAATTATATTTTCTCACAGATTTCTTTTACCTGCTTCCAGTTTCTTCTGATACAAATAGTGCCAATTCCGACTGTGACAAGTTCTGCAATGAGGAATGTGCACCAGATCAGCCACAGTGCCCCCGGCTCGCGTTTTGCATACCAGGAAAATCCCCAGGCCAGCGGCAGGACAAACAGGAACTGTCTGCAGATGGAAATCAGAAGCGAGTAGCTGCCTCCATCCAGTCCCTGAACAATGGCCTGATAGGCAACATTGATCCCGGCAAACAGGAAACTTAAGGATGCCACCCGAAGTGCCGTGATACAAATTTTCTCTGTTTCACCTGCCAGTCCAAAAAGCATGGTAATCGAACCGGAAAACAGCTCGATCAGAACCGTTCCGCCGATCATTAAAATTGCTGTAAATAAAATTCCGTATTTCATTCCTTCCCGAATACGTTCTTTTTTCCTCATTCCATAGGCAAATGATACCACCGGCGTAACCACATCCCGCATTCCGAATGCAGCAAACAGCATCAACTGCTGAATTTTATAATACAGGCCGTAAACAGTGACTACATTTTCACCGATACCGCCGAAAATAATATTTAATCCATAGTTCATGACAGACAGCAATGCCTGTGAAATAATTGCCGGGATTCCGATTTTATAAATTGCTGCTATCACATCCCAGGAAGGTCTGACATTTTTCCACTGATTCTGTATTTCTTTATTCAGTCTTACATGAAATACAACGCCAAGCAGCAGCGAAATCATCTGTCCGGCCACTGTTGCATAGGCCGCTCCCGCAATGCCCATGGCCGGAAGTTTTCCAATGCCGTAAATCAGAACTGGATCCAGGATAAGATTGGTGATTGCTCCGGCCGTTGCAGCTATCGTTGAGAAAACGGTTCTTCCCGTTGCCTGAAGCATCTTTTCCACAATCGTGTAAAAAATAATGCCAAAAGAAAGAATGCTGTTGATCTTCAGATATTTTACTGCCATTTCAGCCACAAGTGAATTTCTGGTCTGCGAATGAATAAATGCATTCACGCCAAACAGTCCAAAGAACAGACAGACCAGATAAATCACGCCGCCCAGAAAAAGAGCATTTCCAGCTGTTAAATTGACTTTTTCCTGGTTCCGTTCCCCAAGTCCTCTCGACAAAAGTGCCAGCGCACCCGCGCCGGTTCCAATCGACAGTGCAACGATCAGAATTTGTGCCGGATATGCGAGCGCCAATGCGGTTAATGCCGTCTCTCCGTTCTGCGTCATATGCGATACAAAAATGCTGTCTACAATATTATAGACCGCTGAAAACATCAGCGATAATACCGAAGGAATTCCCATATTGAGCAACAGTTTTGGAACCGGCATATTTTTCATTTTATTGCTTTCCATTTTTCCATCTCTCCTTTTCTTTTTTTTGCTAGTTTCCTAGCTATTTATGTAAAATTTTCAGCAGACTTTCTTCGCCTGCTGAAAGTTCAACTGATATTGGAAATCATCCTTTTCAGAATTCTGTTAAACTGTTCCAGATCTTCCCGTGAAATTCCCCGCGTCAACTGTTTTTCCAGTTCATCAAGTCCCGCTTCCACGGCTTCTTTATGCTCCAGTGCCGCCTCACTTGGCACAATACGTTTTAAACGGGCATCACAAGAACACGGAATTCTCCGGATCAGACCATTGTTCTCCATTTTTTTCAATAGTTCTGTTGCCGTTGAGGAACGCAGTCCAAATGCTTCCATAACATCCTTCTGGAAAATTTCATGATCCGAATACTCAATCACATAATGAAGCACCCGGCTCTGCGCTCCGCTTAATCCTGTATTCCGCGCAAGATTGTCCAGCTTTCTTCGCATTTTATTGGACATATTGCAGAGATTACTGGTCACATTTTTTCCATAGATTCCCATTTTGTTGTCCCCCTTTTGACTCATCTCATTTAACTAGGTTCCTAGGTAAATATACAAATGATTTTCCATTTTGTCAAGTGGTTTTTATGAGGTGCGCGCACTGCTATTTGGATGGGGGAATGGTAAAATCGGGGTATAATCAAAAAGACGGAAATGAAAATTCGCTCAGTTGTGTCCTCACGATTGCTTATTTAAGTACGATGCAATATTATGAGGTGGGTGTCAAAAGGTCTTTTGACACC
>CAVLAW010000050.1:0-13661 GCA_963661155.1 Tidjanibacter massiliensis
AAACATGAGTAAGTAGCCATTTTTCGAAGAAAAATGAGCGGATTACGAATGTTTTTGAGGATTGCGGGAGTACGAAGTACGGAGCAATCCGTGGTGTCATCTAAGGTAACGATGCCGGACTGCAGCGAAGCGGGAGATTCCGCAGGCATCATGTAGTTTTTTCTCTTAAGAAATATTGGGGACATCGGTATTTTAGCTTTTTGCTATTGATGCCGGTGTCCCTTTTATGTTATTATCTTGTTATAAATTTAACGGAGGTTTAGCTTCTATGAAAAAAATATTTCACTGGCTGGATGAAAATCTGGAAGAATTTCTCCTCGTGATCGGTCTAATTGCAATGACGCTGATCATGGGAGTCCAGATTTTCTGCCGCTACGTCCTTGGCATGTCGCTGTCGTGGTCAGAAGAGCTGACCAGATACATTTTCATCTGGTGCGGCTTCTTGAGCGTCAGCTACTGCAGCAAGAAATGCCTTTCCATTAAGATCGAACAGTTTGTTGCGATCTTCCCGCGAAGAGGAAAAGCGATCTTTAAAATTGTGAATCATACGTTTGAGCTGATCTTTTTCATCTATATGATTCCATTCGCTTTTTCCTATATGATGTCGTCGGTCAAGAGCGGCCAGCTTTCCCCGGCCTGCGGAATCCCGATGTACTATATTCAGGCGGCACCGCTCGTATCCTTCGTGCTGGTTGCATTCCGCGTTCTGCAGAGATGGATTATCGAGTTCCGTGTTGCACGCGGCGAGAACGTGTTCGACCCGGCCCACCCGGAGCGGAATACGCCGGAATCCTTTATTGAGGCAAATGCCGGAGCGGATAACGCCGCAGAAAATGCCCTGAATGCGGGTATCGACAACCGCATCAACACGATTAAAAATTCGAATGAGGAGGAACGCTAATGCCGGTCGTAGTATTATTTCTGGTTTTTGTTGCATTGCTGGTCATCGCTGTTCCGGTATCGATTACCCTTGGAATCACATCCGTGCTTCCGTCGGTGTTTGACCCGTCCTTTACCGTAGGAGCCAAATATCTGATCCGCGCCATGTTCGGAGGACTCGATTCCTTCCCTCTGCTGGCGGTTCCGATGTTCGTTCTCTCAGGTATCATCATGGCAAAGGGAGGCATCTCCAAAAAGCTGTTTGATGTCTTTGCCTATTTCCTTGGAAAGTTTACCGCGGGCATGCCGTGTGCCGTTATCGTCACCTGCCTGTTCTACGGTGCGATTTCCGGTTCCGCTCCGGCAACCGTTGCCGCTGTCGGAAGTATGACAATTCCGATCCTGACTACCCTTGGTTATGATCTGACATTTTCCACCGCGATCGTGGCAGTTGCCGGCGGCCTCGGTGTTATCATTCCGCCGAGTATTCCGTTCATCATGTACGGTATGGCATCCGGCGCTTCGGTCAGCGATCTGTTCCTCGCCGGAATTGTACCGGGCCTGATGATCGGTCTGCTGCTGATGATCTATGCGATTTATCACTGCAAACGGTATGGTGAGGATAAAGAGAAGATTCATGCGGAAGTCAAAACGCTGCATGACAAAGGTCTGCTTCGCGTATTAAAAGAGAGCTTTTTTGCCCTGCTGAGTCCGGTAATCATCCTTGGCTGTATCTACAGAGGTGTTGCTTCTCCGACGGAGGCGGCTGTTATTTCTGTATTTTATGCGCTGATTATCAGCCTCTTTGTATACCGAAGCATCCGCATCCGCGACATCTGGTCGATCCTGGTTGAGGCGATCCGTACCTTCACCCCGATCCTGTTTATCCTGGCAGCGTCGACCGCATTCTCCCGTGTGCTGACGCTGATGCAGGTACCGCAGACGGTCAGCGAGTTCATCCTGAACAACTTCCACAGCCCGGTTGCGATCCTTCTGATCATCAACGTATTCCTTCTGATTGTAGGAATGGTTATGGATACGACCCCGGCGATCCTGATTCTGACTCCGATCCTTCTGCCGATTGTGCAGGCGATCGGTATGGATCCGATTCAGTTTGGTGTCATCATGGTTGTCAACCTTGCGATCGGTTTCGTAACACCGCCGATTGGTGTCAACCTGTTTGTGGCAAGCTCCCTGACCGATGTTCCGGTCATGCAGATCGCGAAGAAGGCAATGCCGATGATCGGCTTCTTCCTTGTGGCGCTGCTGCTGATTACGTTTATCCCGGCAATTTCGATCGGAATTTTATAAGGAGGAGCGAAAGACGATGAAAAAGATGACAAAAAATAAAAAGCTTTTCCGAAAAGTGACGGCGCTTGCCGCTGTCATGGTGCTCGGCGCATCGCTTGCCGGATGCGGTTCTTCTGATGGGGAGACGACGCAGCGCTATTCCTGGCCGCTGGCAACGGCGAGCCCGGAGGATACGGTAACACAGATTTTCGCTGAGAAATTTGCGGAAGAGGTTTCCGAATTGAGCGACGGAAAAATGAAGATTCAGGTTTACGCAAACTCAACGCTCGGCGGCGACCGCGACCTGCTTGAGACGTGCGCTGACGGCGATATTCCATTTGTCGTACAGAATACGGCACCGCAGGTTTCATTCATGAGTGACCTTGCTGTATTCGACCTGCCGTGCGTTTTTGCTACGGTGGATGAGTGCCGTGAGAAAATTGATGATCCGAATTTCTACAGTCTGATCAGCAATGTCTATACCGAAGGCGGTTACCATCTGCTCGGTATGGCGGATCAGGGATTCCGTGTTATGAGTACGAATAAACCGATTTACAGCTTTGCAGATTTCAAAGGTCAGAAGATCCGTACGATGGAGAACAGCTATCACCTGGCATTCTGGAAAGCGATCGGTGCCAACCCGACTCCGATGAGCTTCAGCGAGGTTTACATCGGCCTGCAGCAGCACACGATCGATGCACAGGAGAACCCGTACGAGGTTATCGTTTCGAATAACCTGTATGAGCAGCAGGATTACGTGGTAGAGACGAACCATCTGCCACATCTGATTTCCCTGATTGTCAACGACGATTTCTTCAAAGATCTGCCGGAGGACGAGCAGGAGATCATGACCGAGGCTGCACAGGTTGCAACCGAGTATGCAAGAGAGCAGTCCGACGCACGTATCGCCGACAAGATTGCGACGATTGAGGAGAGCGGAACACAGATCCTGACTCTCGACGATCAGACAAGAGCGGATATCCGCGAGGCATCCAAGGGTGTGTATGAGTCGATCAAAGAGAACATTGATCCGGCGATTTACAATGCGTATATGGATGGAATTGAATAAAGAAAAAAGATGAATTTCCCGGCTGTGGGGCGCTGAAAAATGGTGCTTCGCGGCCGGAAATTTTATTGCCATGCATATCAATAATTGGTCCAGTGGACCAATTTTGATTCGCAAAATATGCCTTGCACAGGTGAACCTGTAAGACTATAATGTGGCTCAGAAGGGTTTTCTAAATCTATTACTTATGACCAAGGGAGGCAAAAGAAATGATTTTTGAACACATGGACCGGATTGTATTTGCGGGAGACTCCGTAACGGATATGGAGAGCGCACAGCCGGTGGGAGAAGGATTATTTGAAAATGTCGGAAAGAGCTACGTCCGAATTGTGGAGAACATGCTCGCAGCATTTTATCCGGAGGTCTATCTCCGCGTGACAAACTCCGGTATCGGCGGAAACACAAGCCGCGACCTGCTGAAGCGCTTCGACCGCGATGTCGTATCTTTAAAACCGGACTGGGTTTCCATCTGCATCGGCATCAACGACGTCTGGAGACAGTTCGACAGCCCGGCCATCCCGGACGAGCAGGTATCCCCGGAGGAGTATCGCTCGAATGTCGAACAGATGATTCTTTCCGTAAAAGATAACGTAAAAGGCATTTTCCTCATGACCCCATACTACATGGAGCCAAACGGGGAGGACTGGATGAGAAAACGCATGGACACGTACGGTGCCATCTGCGGCGAGCTGGCCGAAAAATACAACTGCCGCTTCATCGACCTGCAGGCCGTCTTCAACGACTACTTCCAGTACCGCCATTCCTCCTACATCGCCTGGGATCGAATTCACCCGAACCAGATCGGTGCGACGGTGATTGCGCGGGCATTTTTGGAGAAATGCGGATTCGACTACAATCACAGACCGGGTGAGGAATAAAAGAATAAGAAATACATGGAAAAGCGGGAACTTTCGCAGGGTTCCCGCTTTTTACGCGGGCAACGAGCCAAAGTCCGTGCTTGCACGAGACCTTGGCGACTGCCGCGATAACTTGAGAGACTCGCAGAGCGTGTTTCTCATAGTTGCATCCTGTTCTGTCTGAAAATATCGGACAGAGTCGAAAAAAGAGAAAAAGAATCGGTAAAATTTTGCTTAAATGAACAAATTTAATTGCCGTTTTGGGTCAGTTATGGTATATTATGACTATAGTGTGCTTATGCTTGCATTGAGTTGGACATTACATAGTAGGACATAAAATAAAAGAGAACAGGAGAGACAAAAACATGTATCTGGAAGAGTATAAGAGATGGCTGGCAACCGATCTGGAAGACGCAGATCTGAACCCGGAACTGGCACGGATTGAGGGAAATGACGAGGAGATCAAGGATCGTTTTGCAGTATCCCTGAAATTCGGAACCGCAGGACTCCGCGGCGTGCTGGGAGCAGGAACGAACCGTATGAATATCTACGTTGTACGCCAGGCTACACAGGGTCTTGCCAACTGGGTAAAAACACAGGGCGGAAACCAGACTGTAGCAATCAGCTATGACAGCCGTATCAAGAGCGATGTTTTCGCAAAAACAGCAGCAGGCGTTCTGGCTGCAAACGGAATCAAAGTCAGAATTTATGATGCACTGATGCCGGTACCGGCACTTTCCTTTGCAACTCGTTACTATAACTGCAACGCAGGTATCATGGTAACCGCATCCCACAACCCGGCAAAATACAACGGCTACAAAGCTTACGGCCCGGACGGATGCCAGATGACCGATGATGCTGCAGCAATCGTATATGCAGAGATTCAGAAAACCGATATCCTGACCGGTGTCAAATACATGCCGTTCGCACAGGGCGTTGAAGAAGGACTGATCCGTTTCGTTGGTGATGACTGCAAGAACGCACTGTATGAAGCCATCGAATCCCGTCAGGTTCGTCCGGGTCTGTGCAAGACAGCAGGACTGAAACTCGTTTACAGCCCGCTGAACGGATCTGGTCTTGTACCGGTTACCCGCGTATTAAAAGACATCGGCATCACTGATATCACGATCGTTCCGGAGCAGGAGTATCCGAACGGATATTTCACCACCTGCAGCTATCCGAACCCGGAAATCTTTGCAGCACTGGAGAAAGGCCTTGAGCTGGCAAAAGAAACCGGCGCAGACCTGATGCTGGCTACCGACCCGGATGCAGACCGCGTTGGTATCGCCATGAAATGCCCGGACGGAAGCTATGAGCTGGTAACCGGAAATGAAGTCGGCGTTCTGCTTCTCGACTACATCTGCGCAGGCCGCATCGAGAAAGGCAGCATGCCGGAGAAACCAGTTGCTGTAAAATCCATCGTATCCACACCGCTGGCAGACGCCGTTGCAGAGCACTATGGCGTTGAGCTTCGCAGCGTTCTGACCGGATTCAAATGGATCGGCGATCAGATTGCAAACCTTGAGGCAGACGGCGAAGTAGACCGCTTCATCTTCGGATTCGAGGAGAGCTACGGATACCTGGCCGGCCCGTATGTAAGAGATAAAGACGCAGTCATCGGCTCCATGCTGATCTGCGAGATGGCAGCTTACTACAGAAGCATCGGAAGCTCTCTGAAACAGAGACTGGAAGAGATCTATGCGGAGTACGGCCGCTACCTGAACAAAGTAGACAGCTTCGAATTCCCGGGGTTAAGCGGAATGGACAAGATGGCCGGTATCATGGATGGCCTTCGAAAAGAGCCGCTGACTGAGATCGCAGGTTCCGCAGTTGTTAAAGTAACCGACTACGAGAAACCAGAAGAAACCGGACTCCCGGCTGCAAACGTTCTGATCTACAAACTGGCAAACGGCGAAACCGTCATCGTCCGCCCGTCTGGTACAGAGCCGAAGATCAAAGTATACTACACAACACTCGGCAAGGATCTGGCAGAGGCTGAAGCAGAGAAAGAAAAACTGGCAGAGGCTTTAAAACCGATTCTGGCATAAATAGAACATAATAGAAGGGCGTGGCTTCGGCTGCGCCCTTTTTTGAACTCAAATTTCTTTTTTGAAAAGTGTAAGATTTTCTGCGGAACGTCGTGATGATAGATGAAAGGGGGGATTTCCATATGGAGGATGCACGTATTGTTCAACTATATTGGGACAGGAACGAGACGGCGATCAGCGAGTCCGCAATGAAATATGGTTCGTACTGTACTTCCATTGCACAGAATATTCTGCGGAATCCATCGGATGCAGAAGAGTGCGTCAACGATACCTGGCTTCATGCATGGAATGCCATGCCGCCGCATCGGCCGTCGCTGTTATCCACATTTCTTGGGAAAATAACAAGAAATCTTTCTTTTGATCTGTATAAAAAAATGCATCGCGAAAAGCGCGGAGGCGGTCAGATCGATGTGGTGCTGGATGAGCTGGCGGAATGTGTTTCAGGGAAAGAGAATATCGAGCGGCAGTGGGAGATGAAAGAGCTGATCGAAGAAATCAATCAGTTTCTGAGAAATCTGCCGGAGGAAAAACGATGCATGTTTGTGCTGCGATACTGGTATGCGGACAGCATTGGTGAAATTGCGGGGCGCCTTAGCAGAAGTGAAAATTATGTTTCGGTTTCGCTGAACCGGATCCGTGGGAAGTTACATACACATTTGACGGAAAGGGGGTTCGAATTATGAAGAAAGAAGAACTGTTTGAAGCGCTGGGCGAAATGGATCCTGCTATGGTGAAAAAGGCGCGGGATTATCAGCGTTCCCCGAAAGCGGCATGGAAAAAATGGACGGCTGCGGCAGCCTGCGCGGTGATCATCGGCGGGGCTGTGCTGGGAGGCGTGACATGGAAAAACAGTCAGGAAAGTTCTGCGGTCCGTTATCCGGCGGGAGTAGCAGCGGTTATGGCAGCGTATCCGGAGGCGGTGGCGCAGAAGATGAGTGTGCAGGAGTTTATGGAAAGCGATGCGCACTGGGACTGGTGGGATTCCTACCGGGAACTGACGACAAAATCAGCAGAACTGCAGTCGGGGATGGATGGGTATTATCAGAAATTTATGGAACAGATGCTGGTTTCCGAGGATGAAAATACGGTCTGCTCGCCGATCAATACGTATGTTGCATTTGCCATGCTGGCGGAAGTTTCTGACGGAAATACGCGGCAGCAGATTTTGGATATGCTTGAGGCGCAGGATATGGAGACACTGCGGGAAAATGTTTCTTCGCTCTGGAAGAGCAATTATGCCGACACGCCTGCGCTGAAAAGTGTTCTGGCGAATTCGTTATGGCTGGACAGTGAGGAAACATACGATGAAACAACGCTGCAGCGGCTGGCGGATCAGTATTATGCATCTGCGTTCCGCGGAACTCCGGGCTCCAAAGAAATGGATCAGGCACTGCAGACCTGGACGGATGACAATACCGGCGGGCTTTTGAAAGACTATACGAAAGACATGGCGATCGCGCCGGATACGGTGTTTGAGCTTGTGTCGACGATTTATTACAAAGCGATGTGGAGAGAAACGTTCTGGGAAAGCAATACGGTGCGGGAAACGTTTCATGGAACGGCAGGCGATACCGAGGTGGATATGATGAAGAAAAGTGATCACATGGATGTGTATCAGGAAAGTAATTTTACTGCCGTTGGACAGAGCCTTCAGGACAGCGGCTCCATGTATTTCCTGCTTCCGGATGAAAACACCGATGTGAATGAACTGGTATCAGAGCCGGATCTGCTGCAGGTGATCCAGAACACCGAAAACAGTGACAACTGGTCTTCCCATCTGGTGAACCTGTCCGTTCCTAAATTCAAAGTATCCGAAAAAACAGATCTGCTCGAAGCCCTGCGCGCCCTCGGCGTAACCGATGCCCTCGATGCGGATCTCGCGAATTTTACTCCATTGACAGGGGATAAGGAAAATTTATGCCTGAGCAAAGCAGACCACGCCGCCATGCTCGAAATCGACGAAAATGGAGTGACGGGAGCAGCGTATACAGAACTCGCCGTTTCCGAAACCGCCGCAGAAATCCCGGATGACGAAATCGACTTCACCCTGGATCGACCGTTCCTGTTTCTTGTTACAGGGCAGGATGGATCGCTGCTGTTTTCGGGAGTTGTAAGAAATATTGATGAAGAATAGAAGCATTGCGATGACGGCTTGCAAGAAAGAATCGGCAATGATAATATGGTATACAGAAGAGTGGATAAAATAAAAGACGAGGTGATTTTATTTTATGGAAAACAAGACGGTAGCAAAGAAAACAGCAAAAGACAGTGTGTTTCGGGATTTGTTCGAAGATCCAAAATATCTGTTGGAACTCTACCAGACGCTGCACCCAGAAGACGAGGAGGTTATAGAGGATCAGATTAACAGCGTGACAATTCAAAATGTACTGCTGGATCAGATGTACAATGATCTGGGATTTACGGTAGGATCAAAACTGCTTGTGTTAGTAGAAGCACAGTCAACATGGAGCGTAAATATTGCTGTGCGGGCACTTTTGTATCTGGCGAATACATGGAAAGAGCATATAGAAAGCCAGAAGCTGAACGTATACGGAAGCAAAAAGGTCATGCTTCCCAAACCGGAACTATATGTTATTTATACAGGAGACAAAAAGAAGTGTCCAGAATGGCTGAAACTGTCAGAAGAATTCTTCCCGGGACAGGATTCTTTTGTTGACGCTAAGGTAAAGGTTTTAACTGGAACTAACAAGGGTGATATTATTGACCAGTATGTTGCTTTTACAAAAGTATATAATCAACAGATAAAAGCACTTGGAAGAACACGAGATGCAGTTATGGAAACCATTCGTATCTGCAAAGATCAGAATGTATTAAAGGAGTATTTGCAGAAGCGTGAAAAGGAGGTTGTCAGCATTATGACGATGTTATTTGATCAAGAATATGCAGTGGAATGTTATGGAGATGAAAAAAGGGAAGAAGGAAAAATTGAGGGAGAAATGAAAAAGGCTAAGGAAATGGCGCTTTCTCTGGCACGAATGGGGATTTCGATTGAGAAAATTGCAGAAGCCGCTAAAGTCAGTACAGAGGTAGTGCAGGAATGGCTGAATGAAAGTATGATAGTGACGAAGTAAAAATATATTTCCGAAAAGGAGCAGAATTTGGTGTGGGTTCTGCTCCTTTTTGTATGGAAAAGATAAATTAGTTATTCACGAAAAGGAACAGCCACTTCTCCACGGCGGAATACAGCACGGAACAGTGCGCGGGCGATCGGGCCGGCGATGAGGAGCTGGACCGGGAGCGCCATGACGAAGTTGCGGCAGTAGGTCATCAGATAGTTCGGCAGCCACTGGCTTGTGAAGCCGTAGGCGTGGTACATACCGATGATGCTGGCGAAGGCAACCTGACATACGACAGTGAAAGTCTGGATGGCGAAAATAATCGCGATCGGGCGGTCACTTGGGGTTACGACGCAGAATGCAAAGTATTTTGCAATGTGGCCGGAGATGAAGTAAGCACAGAGAAAAATGATCACGTACTCAAACCACATCTCTTTCAGCACCAGAAGAAAGGTGCTGTTTGTGAAGCTGCCCATTGCTAGGACGGTGTTGTACAGAGTCATGATGTAGACCATGATCCATGCGGTAACGGCTGTAAAAATAACAGATTCAAATTTTGTTTTTGGCATGTTTTTACTCTCCTTTTCTTTGCAGGCTGATTTTTGACACAAAAAAAAGACAATAACCAAAAGCCTGCCAGTCGGACATAAGGCAGACAACGGTTATTGTCAGAGTTTTTTCGTATTCAGTTTTCCTGCTCTGGATAAAATTATAGCAGAATCACCGCGGCGATGTCATAGGGATGTTTCACAAAATGTCCGGATCAATTCGTAGATTTCTTCACGATTTTTCTGAAGCGAAGTTTCCAGTTCGGCATACAGCAGATCTTCCGCGCGGTTAAAATACCGCTCATCAACCGAGGTTGTTTTCTTACCCTGGCGCTCGCGCGTCTCTTTGCGCTGATGAAGCAGCTTGATCACGCCGATCAGCCGTTCCGGGTCGTTGCTCTGGAGCGCGTCTTTATAATTCTGTTCCCGCTCCCGCTCATTCGCAACCCAGGTCACCTGAATCGAAGGAATTTTCCGGATCAGTTCATTCGCCTCATCGGCCGTCATCACATTCCGCATCGAACCATCGGTTTTGTCTACTGCCACATACAGACTGGCATTCGGATCTGCCAGCGGCGTCAGCAGATAATACAGCTTCTTCCGATCCGAAACAAAATCCGGGTGAACAATATCCATCACTTTGCAAATGCCTGTTGCAGATTTTACAACATAATCTCCCACTTGGTACATTTTCTATTCCTTCTTTCCAGCACGACAGCACACAGAACCATTTGTGTGCGAATTTCAACAGATACCTTTTTCTTTATTTTACGCCTTTTATGCAAAAAATTCAAAAGCAGTGTTTCACAAAATTTATCTTGGACGGTCTGGGAAAAAGCACCAGAAAAATCAGGGGAGATATTTATTCGGCACAGTCAGAAATTCCTCCGTGTATTGCTCCAATGCCGCGAGAAGTTCTTCCAGCGGGAAGACCTTCAGATCCTGTGCGGCTTCCGGTGGGACGGAGAGGAAGTGGTGGAGGAGATCGAGGAGCTGCTGGACATCTTTGTACTGGATTTCTGTGATTCCGGGGTTGGTGACGTTGGGATTGAGGTCGAGTGGAATGCTGCAGCGGTTGACAAGATATGTATTCATCTTCGTGTAGTCACCGTAATAATATTCTTCGGTGAGATACTTGGAAAATGGAATTGAGGTCTGCGATTTTTTGATCAATACAGTCGCAGTCTCCTCTCTCATATCGGTAATCTTCCCGTCCGCATCATAAAACTCTACAATCTGCGGAATAAAGTCTTTGAAAAATCTCCGGTCAATATAGAGATGAAAATAATATCCAAGCACACTGGAATCCGGCAAAAGAGAAGTGTATTTTGCGGTAAACCGTGTGAGATCCGGGAATACCATCATTTTTTCACGGTAAATCGGGTCGCGGAAATGGGAACTTTCTTTCTGCGTTGTCGCATCCGGCAGAAGATTGCCGATCAGGAAATCATTTACTGATGAAATTGGATATGGGAAATCCGGATGGGATGGGAGATGTTTTAACAGCATCTGGGCAGCGGTGAGATGTAAAATAAAACCTGGCATGGTAATGGTCGTGTCCTTTCTTATATGCCTATAATCTAAACAAAAAGATCGTATTTGTCAAATTTTATGAGGTGGGTGTCAAAAGGTCTTTTGACACCTATGATACCAGATATGATTTGCGGTGGCTGTCTGGTGGGGGCGGGAATACTTTTGGCATTCATCGGAATAAGGATTGTAAGGTTATATAAGAAGTGTTGTTGGGATATGATTACAATTATGGTAATGCTTATAAGTATGGCAATAGTACTCTACCTTGGAGAATGGATAAAAATAGCATTGCCTGTAAATATCCTACTTCTCTTGTTATTTGTGCAGTCTGTATATGTCGGAATAAGATGGTATGTGAAGGGCTGCGGGAAGCAAGAGGCTTCACAAGATATTTTTGATAGAGAAAAATCGCTTTATTGCATTTTAGAAATGATATCAGATACTGTATCAGCTAAAACAGAGTCATCGCAATCATATTCATACTTCATTGTCCGTAAAGTATGGAGCACACCTCCTACAATAAAAGTTAACCTGATTTTTTCTTCCATATCGCCAGAAGATATGCCATAGTAATCTTTCAGCTTTTTTTCTAGGAGGAAGAAAAATTTGTCAAAATTATCATGGAATAATGGCTCCAAAAGTGCTTTGTTTTTATCAAGTGCTTTTGGAAGTCCATTGATGAATGAAATAGGGTTTACAAAGATAGGTTGGAATAGGTCCAAGCATCGCACAGTATGAGACAGAAGATATACGAAAGGCAACTGTAGAATTTGCGGAAAGCAACGATATCATGGTGCATGGTCATCTGGCAGAAAGCCGCCATGAGGCAGAATTTACCTATGAAAAATTCGGGTGCAGTCCGGTAAAGTGGTTTTATAAAAAGAATTTACTAGGAGACAGATTCTATTATGCCCATTGCATTCACTTAGACGACGAAGATATCAGGATTATGTCTGATACTAAAACTGGTGTGTCAAGCTGTCCGGTATCTAACATGTATCTTAGCTCAGGAGCATGCAGGATCAAGGATCTGATGAATGCAGGAGTTGAAAGAATAGGACTTGGCGTAGATGGACCTGCAAGCAGTAATTCTTCAAATATTATGGAAGAAATGAGGGTTTCTTATCTGCTTAACAGATTAGCATATGGAGACAGACCATGCAGCGCAGAGGATATCCTGTATATGGTTACTGCGGGCGGTGCAAAAGTCCTTGGCAGGGATGATATAGGAGTCCTTGCACCGGGAAAGGCTGCTGATATCACACTGCTTAACTGGAAACAGCTTTCATACGCAGGAGGCTGTAATGATCCGGTAGACTGTATTGTAATCAGTGGCGATGCAAGAATGGTAGATACTGTAATATGCAACGGAATAAAGGTTGTTGAAAATCACAAGCTGACATTGGTGGATGAAGAAGAGAAAAGAGATTATTCTGATAAAATCGGAAGAGAACTTCTTACGAAGGCTTCATCGAGAATACCGGGCTTAAAAGCAGATATAGAATAAAAAGAAAGAGGCTGTAACAATGAGCAGAAAAGAGTGGATAAAGAAAATTATAATTATCGTGATTGGTTCAATTATAGCAGCATATGGAATCACGCTTGCGCTGTATGCAGGCTTTGGAGGTGCAACACTTGCAGTTTTATGGCAGGGGCTTTCTAAGACATTTCATATGAGCATAGGAATGGCATCTCTGATTGTAGCCATAGTCATGATTGTGTTTGCATTTTTCTATGACAGGTCACAGATACATATTGGCACGATACTTTATCAGCTTGTGTATAGCTTCTGCGTTGATTTATTTGCAAATGCGCATGTATATAGTGCGCATTTGTGGATAAATGTGCTGATTATGCTGCTGGGAGTCATGCTTTTTGCAGTTGGAACAGGCTTTTACGCAGCAGCATCACTGGGGCGTGGTTCCTATGAGGCATTGACATTTTCACTTGCAGAAAAGAATGGCTGGCAGGTGAAAGTAGTGCGTATGGTGCTGGATATTGTGATGGTGATTGCCGGAGTTTTACTGGGCGGAAGGTTTGGCATATGTACGATTGTAACAATTATTATATCAGGACCGGTTATTCAGTTTACAGCATCAAAAACTAAGAAGTTATTTAAAATGGAGTAACTGTTAAGAGCTAACATCAAAAATGTAAAGGAGTATTTATGTACGATTTAAAAGTCATTAATGCAAAAACAAGAAATAATGCAGATCTGGTTATTCTACAGGATAAGGATGTTTATCATGCGATATGGCATCATAAGGAGCCATTGGTTGTGATCAAGAATGGAAAAATTATAGATAACTATAGCAATCCTCAAAAATAATGCAAAAAATTCAGCACCGCAGAGCGTGAATTAC
>CAVLAW010000051.1:0-13411 GCA_963661155.1 Tidjanibacter massiliensis
ATCACTTTCTTACGCAGTAAAACAGCAAGTGTTTTACTGCTGAGTGAACAGTAACGCTTTAGACACACTTATCATAATACACAATCCGTAACCGATGGGCAAGTGTTTTTCGGATATTTTCCAAAGATTTCATATATTCCAGATTACTTTTTGTCGTATTCCTCAAAGCCTGCGAGTTTCGCGCGTTTGTAGGAAGCAAAGTTGCCCTCGTCGATGGCGTTTCTGATTTCTGTCATCATTGTGTTGTAGAAATACAGGTTGTGCAGAACACAGAGGCGCATGCCGAGCATCTCTTTTGCTTTCAGCAGATGACGGATATAGGCTCTGCTGTAATGGCGGCAGGCCGGGCACTGGCATCCCTCTTCGATCGGGCGCGGATCCAGCTCGTACTTCTGGTTGAACAGATTCATCTTTCCATGGTTCGTGTAAACGTGGCCGTGGCGTCCGTTCCGGCTCGGGTAAACGCAGTCGAAGAAATCGATGCCGCGCTCGACACCCTCAAGAATATTCGCCGGTGTTCCGACACCCATCAGGTACGTCGGTTTGTCCTGCGGCAGATACGGAACAACTTCTTCCAGAATATGGTACATCTGCTCGTGGGTCTCTCCTACGGCAAGTCCGCCGACCGCATAACCGTCGAGTTCCATCTCGGAAATCCGTTTTGCGTGGTCGATACGGATATCCTCATAGATTGCACCCTGATTGATACCGAACAGAAGCTGATGCTTGTTGATGGTATCCTCTCTCTGGTTCAGCTCCTGCATTTTGTCTTTGCATCGCTGCAGCCATCTCGCGGTACGGTCTACGGAATTCTGTACATAGCGGCGGTCTGCCACGCTCGACGGACACTCATCGAAGGCCATCGCAATCGTGGAAGCCAGGTTGGACTGGATCTGCATACTCTCCTCCGGTCCCATAAAGATCTTTCTTCCGTCTATGTGGGAGTTAAAATAAACACCTTCTTCTTTGATTTTCCGAAGGCCTGCCAGGGAGAATACCTGGAATCCGCCGGAATCGGTCAGGATCGGTTTGTCCCAGACCATAAATTTGTGAAGTCCGCCCATCTTCTTTACGACTTCATCGCCCGGGCGCACGTGGAGGTGATACGTGTTGGAGAGCTCGACCTGCGTGCCGATCTGCTGAAGATCTTCGGTGGAAACAGCACCTTTGATGGCTGCCGCTGTGCCGACGTTCATGAAGACCGGTGTCTCGATGTTGCCGTGCACCGTTTCCATGTGGGCGTGCTTCGCTCTTCCTTCCATTTTCACAATTTTATACATAACGCTTTTCATCCTTTCTCCATGATCCCTGCCGTCTGTTTTCATGCAGGGCATACTATTTTTAGTATACAGGCAAATCCTATTTTTGACAATGCCTGATTTTTCTTTTTTTTCTGCATTTTTCACAAGGACTTTATACTTTTTTCATAAGACATCGCCCTTTTTCCAATTGTATTTCCTTATTTTTTGTCGTATAATGTGTTGAGATTGTTTCTTATTATAAAAGGAGTTTGATTCATGACTGATAAAAAATATACTCTCGGAATCGACATCGGTTCCACTACTGTTAAAATCGCGATTCTGGACGAAGAGAACCAGCTTCTCTTTGCCGATTATGAGCGCCATTTTGCAAACATTCAGGAAACCCTCGCCCACCTGCTCGGTGAGGCGCACGAAAAGCTGGGTGAGCTGACCCTGCAGCCTGTCATCACAGGTTCCGGCGGTCTTGCACTTGCCAACCATCTTGGCATCCCGTTCACCCAGGAGGTTATCGCGGTTTCCACATCTTTAAAAGCACTCGCTCCGCAGACCGACGTTGCCATCGAGCTCGGCGGTGAGGACGCGAAGATCATCTACTTTGAGGGCGGCAATGTCGAGCAGCGTATGAATGGTATCTGCGCCGGCGGTACCGGTTCCTTCATCGACCAGATGGCTTCCCTTCTGCAGACCGATGCGACGGGCTTAAATGAGTACGCCAAACATTATCAGGCGATTTATCCGATCGCTGCACGATGCGGTGTGTTCGCCAAAACCGATATCCAGCCGCTCATCAACGACGGTGCAACGAAAGAGGATCTGTCCGCTTCCATTTTCCAGGCGGTTGTCAACCAGACCATCTCCGGTCTTGCCTGCGGTAAACCGATCCGCGGCCACGTTGCTTTCCTCGGCGGCCCGCTGCACTTCCTCTCCGAGTTAAAGACGGCGTTTGTCCGTACCTTAAAGCTCGACGAGGAGCACACCATCGCGCCGGACAACTCTCATCTGTTTGCAGCCATCGGTTCTGCGATGAATGCAGATGGAAAAACCGAAGTTTCTCTTCTTGCGCTGAAAAAACGTCTCGAAGAGAAAGTTGCCATTGATTTTGAGGTTGCCCGTCTTGAGCCGCTGTTCAAAGATCAGGCAGAGTACGACGAATTCCTGGCACGTCAGAGTGTCAACAACGTTGTGACGGCCGATCTTGCTACTTATGAAGGAAACTGCTATCTCGGCATCGACGCCGGTTCCACGACCACGAAAGCTGCGCTGGTCGGCGAGGACGGCTCCTTACTGTATTCCTTCTACAGCAACAACCACGGAAATCCGCTCGGCACCTCGATCCGTGCGATCCAGGAAATTTATTCCAAACTGCCGGATTCTGCACAGATCGCCTGGTCCTGTTCGACCGGTTACGGCGAGGCGCTGATTAAAGCCGCACTGATGCTGGATGAGGGCGAGGTTGAGACGATTTCCCACTACTACGCAGCAGCATTCTTCGATCCGGAAGTCGACTGTATTCTCGATATCGGCGGTCAGGATATGAAGTGCATTAAGATCAAAAACGGCACTGTAGACAGTGTCCAGTTAAATGAGGCATGTTCCTCCGGCTGCGGTTCCTTCATTGAGACATTCGCACAGTCCCTGAACTACAGTGTGCAGGATTTCGCACACGAGGCGCTGTTCGCAAAACACCCGATCGATCTTGGTACCCGCTGTACCGTATTTATGAACTCCAAGGTAAAACAGGCGCAGAAAGAGGGCGCATCCGTTGCTGATATCTCCGCCGGACTTGCCTGCTCCGTTATTAAAAACGCATTATATAAGGTAATTAAAGTTTCCGATGCCACCGAGCTTGGACGCCATATCGTCGTACAGGGCGGTACGTTCTACAACGATGCCGTTCTTCGAAGCTTCGAGCGTATTGCAAACTGCGAAGCCATCCGCCCGGACATCGCCGGCATCATGGGTGCTTTCGGTGCGGCTCTGATCGCAAGAGAGCGCTATTCCGCTGATCAGGAGACGACCATGCTCTCCATTGAGAAGATCAACGAGCTGAAATACTCGACCACAATGGCAAACTGCAAGGGATGTACGAACAGCTGCCGTCTGACGATCAACAAATTCTCCGGCGGACGCCAGTACATCAGCGGAAACCGCTGTGAGCGCGGAATCGGAAAAGAAAAGAATAAGGATCACATTCCGAACCTGTTCGAATACAAATACAAACGAATCTTCGGCTACCAGCCGTTGGCGCAGGATGAGGCGATCCGCGGTGAGGTCGGCATTCCGAGAGTCCTCAACATGTTCGAGAACTATCCGTTCTGGTACACCTTCTTCACACAGCTGAAATACCGCGTGGTACTCTCTCCGACTTCCAGCCGCAAGATCTACGAGCTCGGTATTGAGTCGATCCCGAGTGAATCTGAGTGTTACCCGGCGAAGCTGGCGCACGGCCATGTGACCTGGCTCTTACGCCATGGTGTGAAATTCATTTTCTACCCGTGTATCCCGTACGAGCGCACCGAGTTCCCGGAGGCAGTCAACCATTACAACTGCCCGATCGTTACCTCCTATGCGGAGAACATCAAAAACAACGTGGACGAGCTGCAGGATGATTCCATCACGTTCCGCAATCCGTTCCTCGCATTTACGAGCGAAAAAGTGCTTGCTGACGGTCTGGTCAAAGAATTTTCCGGTCTTCCGGAAGACGAAGTCCGCGCCGCTGTCCATGCCGGCTGGGAAGAACTCGCCGCTGCAAGACATGATATGCAGAAAAAGGGTGAGGAAACTCTTCAGTACATGAAAGAAACCGGCCGCAGAGGTATCGTGCTTGCCGGCCGTCCATATCACATCGACCCGGAAATTCATCACGGAATCCCGGATATGATCAACTCCTACGGCCTGTGCGTGCTGACTGAGGATTCTGTCTCCCACCTGGCACCGCTGGAGCGTCCGCTTCGTGTCAATGACCAGTGGATGTATCATACCCGTCTGTATGCAGCTGCCAACTACGTAAAGACACGCGACGATCTTGACCTGATTCAGCTGAACTCGTTTGGCTGCGGTCTGGACGCCGTTACCACCGATCAGGTTTACGAGATTCTGACAAACAGCGGCAAGATTTACACCTGCCTGAAGATCGACGAGGTCAACAACCTCGGTGCTGCAAGAATCCGTGTCCGCTCTCTTCTCGCCGCCCTGCGCGCACATGACCGGAAACAGTCGGTACGTGAAATCGTTCCGTCCTCGATTCAGAAGCCGGTCTTCACCAAAGAAATGCGGAAAGACTACACGATCCTCTGCCCGCAGATGTCGCCGATCCACTTCTCGATCCTGCAGCCGGCTTTCAACGCAGCCGGATACAACCTCGAGGTGCTTCCGAACGACAACAAAGAGGCCGTCGATGTCGGACTGAAATACGTCAACAACGATGCCTGCTATCCGTCCCTGATGGTCGTCGGACAGATTATGCAGGCGCTGCTCTCCGGAAAGTATGACCTGAATAAAGTAGCTGTCATCATGAGCCAGACCGGCGGCGGCTGCCGTGCTTCGAACTACATCGGATTTATCCGCCGTGCGCTCGAGAAAGCGAATATGACACAGATTCCGGTTATCTCGATCAACCTGAGCGGTCTGGAAGAAAATCCTGGCTTTAAGATCACACCGGATCTTGCTATCCGTCTCTGCTACGCTGCGGAGTTCGGTGATATCATGATGAAATGTATCTACCGGATGCGTCCTTACGAGCAGAAGAAAGGCACGACAGACCGGATTCATAAGAAATGGGAGAAAATCTGTATTGATTTCGTTTCCGGAAAGCACTTAAGCCACACCCGTTTCAAACAGATCTGCCGCACGATGATCCGCGACTTTGACCATATTCCGATCACGGATGAGAAGAAACCGCGTGTCGGTATTGTCGGAGAGATTCTCGTTAAGTTCCTTCCGGCTGCCAACAACCATCTGGCAGAACTGCTCGAGAGTGAGGGCGCAGAACCGGTTGTTCCGGATCTGATCGACTTCTTCTGCTACAGTTTTTACAATACGAACTTCAAGGTAGAACACCTTGGATTCAAGAAGACTTCTTCGATGCTCGGAAATACCGGCATCAAGCTGATCAACTGGCTGCGCAGTGCGGCGGTTGCTGAGTTCAAGAAGAGCGAGCATTTTGATCCGCCGGCTGACATCCGTGATCTGGCAAAATATGCTTCTCCGATCGTTTCCTGCGGAAACCAGACCGGTGAAGGATGGTTCCTGACCGGCGAGATGATGGAGCTGATTCACGGCGATGTTTACAATATCGTCTGCATCCAGCCGTTCGCATGCCTGCCGAACCACATCGTTGGAAAAGGTGTTATCAAGGCAATCCGCAAGGAGTATCCAAAGGCAAATATCGTGGCTGTCGACTACGATCCGGGTGCTTCCGAGGTTAACCAGCTCAACCGAATCAAGCTGATGCTCTCGACCGCAAACAAGAATCTGAAACAGGATCTGAACGGCGAGAAAGACGCGTAAGATACATAATTGATTTTCCGAATAACATAAAAATCCCGTGCGGAAAGCTGTTATAAATGCTTTCCACACGGGATTATTTTGTTTTTGCTTTTTTATTCTATTTTCTAACGGTAAATCCGCAGAATACGCAGAACTTTTACCAGTTTGGTTCCCATTGGCATGCGGCGCATTTCAGCTTCGGTTGTGCCGGTTACGACAACAAAAGCGATCAGATAAACCACAATGGCGATCAGTATCGCGATCAGCATGCAGATGGACGGGCGTTTTGTGATGGCGAACAGACCATAGTAAACAACCCAGGTGACAACACCCATGATGGCGGCTGCGATCAGCGGTTTCACGTAGGTGTTCTTGAACTCGTTGCGGAAGTTCAGATGTTTCCGGATCGAGAGATTGTTCAGCACACACATACTAAGCGAGAACAGGATTCCCGCAAAGACAACGGCGTAGATGTTGGTCCTCGGGAAAACTGCGAGGATCAGGGCCAGGACAACGAGATCCATTCCAAGGGAAATGGCCGCGTTGTGCAGCGCTTTTTTCTGCTGACCGATCGACTGCAGTACACTGTTCGTGATCGTGGACAGGGCTGAGAAGACAACCGATACCGCACCCATCATCAGCAGTCTGCCGGAAAGGCTCGAACTGGACGGGAAGAGCACGCCTGTGATCGGGAATGCCAGAACGCCAAGGCCAACAGCTGCCGGGATGGAAATGAACATCGTCAGGCGGATCGTCTCGAGGATCTTGTCGTTCGCCTCGTCAAGGTCCCCCGTCGCATAGCAGGAAGATACCTCCGGCATCATCGCGGATGCGGATGCACTCGCCATCGCAAGCGGGACATTGATCAGGGTGACGTAGTAGTTGGAGAACTCACCGTATGCGGCGTTCAGCGCTTTCTGATTCTCGCCGTGCCATCCGAGGATGGTGAAGAACAGGTAGTTGTCCAGGTAGGCGTTGCAGTTGTAAATAAAGGTCGTGAAGATGACAGGTGTTACCATCAGGAAGAGCACCTGGAAAATCTCACGGTAGGATTCTTCGCGGTGGCGGGTATCTCTTGCCGCTTTGCGCAGAATTGTTTTTCGGTTGACACCATACACAATCAGCATGAAGCAGAGGCCTGCCAGCACACCGGCTCCCGTACCAAGCGTTCCGCCGGCCGCACCGAATTTGGCATGCTCGGTATCGTTCGTTGCAAACTGCTGAATGAAAAACCAGGCGGCGCCGATACTGAACGCGGCATTGAAAACCTGCTCAATGATCTGTGAAATCGATGTCGGCATCATCGTGCTGTGTGCCTGAAAATAGCCTCGCAGGACACCTAGTATGGCCGAGAAAAAGATCGTCGGTGCCAGCACACGAAGGGCAAGGAGGGCATTCTGCTGGTTGTACGGCAGAAGGAATTTTCCTCCGAAAAATGCCACCAGCGCGGCGATTCCGCCGACGATTACCGCATAAATCAGGGCGCCGTGGAAGACGCGGTGTGCGTTGCGGTACTCTTTTAACGCCAGGCGCTCAGAAACGATTTTCGATACCGCCATCGGAATACTATAGGACGAGATCAGCAGCAGGATCGTGTACAGATTGCTCGCTGTGCTGTAATAGCCAAGTCCCTCATTTCCAATGGTTTCGCCGAGCGGTGACCGGTATAAAAGACCGATCACACGCGAGATAATCGTTGCGGCCATTAAAATAGAAGTGTTTCTCAGTAACGTATTTTTCTTTTTACTCATTCTTTCGCTCCCCGGATTACATTTTCGATCTGCCAGTCAATCGGCGTAAGACCGTTCTCCTCCAGATACTCGTTCGTTCCGGAAAACGGATGGCTGCCGAAAAATCCGCGGTACGCAGAAAGCGGGCTCGGATGAGCGGACATCAGCACCAGATGCTTCGGATTATGGATCATCTCTTTCTTCCGCTGCGCCGGTCTTCCCCACAGGATAAAGACCATCGGGCGGTCCTGCTCGGCGAGCACTTTGATCGCCGCGTCGGTAAACTGCTCCCAGCCGATTTCCTTATGAGAGTTCGCCTGATGCGCACGCACGGTCAGCACCGTATTCAGCATCAGCACGCCCTGACGCGCCCATTTTTCGAGATATCCATTGTTCGGAATGTAGCATCCCAGATCGTCTTCTAGTTCCTTGTAGATATTGACCAGAGACGGTGGGATATCGACTTCCGGCTTTACCGAGAAGCATAAGCCGTGTGCCTGGCCTGGCTCATGGTACGGGTCCTGGCCTAAAATCACGACTTTTACCTGCTCTAACGGGGTAAAATGAAAGGCATTGAAAATATCATCGGCCGGCGGGTAAATCGTGTGGGTTTTGTACTCCGCACCGACCGTCTGAAACAGTTTTCTGTAATAATCTTTGGAGAATTCTCCTTTAAGGGCATTTGCCCAGCTTCCGCTAAGAGGCGGCATATGTTTTCCTTCCTCCTTCTACAGGCGGACCGGCACATCGCGGCCTGCCAGATACTCTTTTACTTCACGAATTTCCAGTTCTTTGTAGTGAAACAGCGAGGCAGCAAGCGCCGCATCGGCTTTTCCTTCCGTTAACGCATCGTAGAAATGCTCCAGTGTCCCTGCGCCGCCGGATGCGATGACCGGGATGCCGACGCTCTCTGCGATCGTTCTTGTCAGCTCGATATCGTATCCCGCCTTTGTTCCGTCGCAGTCCATGCTGGTGAGCAGGATCTCTCCGGCTCCGAGGCTCTCTGCTTTTTTCGCCCACTCGACAGCATCGATGCCTACGTCGATGCGGCCGCCGTTTTTGTAGATGTTCCAGCCGCTTCCGTCGGCTCTTTTCTTGGCATCGATGGCAACCACCACGCACTGGCTGCCGAATTTCTGCGCCGCGTCGTGGATCAGCTGCGGGTTGTTGATCGCGGAGGAATTGATCGAAATTTTATCAGCTCCCTCGCGAAGCAGCATCTTGAAATCGTCCACGGTACGGATTCCTCCGCCGACGGTGAACGGGATGAATACGTTTGCCGCTACTTTCCGCACCATATCGACAACGGTTCCTCTCTGATCGGAGGATGCGGTGATGTCGAGGAATACGACTTCATCGGCTCCTGCCTTGTCGTACGCTTTTGCAATCTCCACCGGGTCTCCGGCATCTTTTAAGTCTACGAAATTAACACCTTTTACGACTCTTCCGTTTTTTACATCCAGGCATGGGATAATTCGTTTGGTAAACATCTCTTTAGTCCTCCTCTCCAATTTCTGCAAAGTTTTTCAGGATGGCAAGCCCGAGATCTGAGCTCTTTTCCGGATGAAACTGGCAGGCGAACAGGTTTCCTTTTTCCACCGATGCATGGATGTGTGTACTGTACTCTGTCGTTGCTTTTACAATTTCCTCCTCTTCTGCTTTCAGATAGTAGGAGTGGACAAAGTAGACGTAGGATTCCTGCGGGATGCCTTTGAATAAGCGTCCTTCATTCTGCAGATGGATGGAGTTCCAGCCCATGTGCGGAATCTTTAAACCTTCTTTGTCCGGAATCCGAAGGATTTCTCCTTTTAACAGGCCAAGGCCTGCAACGCCCGGGCTTTCCTCGCTGCGTTCAAACAGGATCTGCAGTCCGAGACAGATTCCAAGAAACGGAGTTCCTTTTTCTACGATCTCATGAATGACCGGTACCAGGTGATAGCGGTTCAGATTTTCCATCGCATCTCCAAAACTGCCGACTCCCGGCAGGACGACGTGATCTGCGCGTTTTAACACATCTGGATCTCGGGTCAGTACAACCTCTTTTCCAAGGCTTTGAAAGGCTTTTTCCACGCTTTTTATATTTCCGGCATCATAATCAATCAGTGCAATCATAGGTGGGTCCTCCTCGTTTGATATAAATACTACGAATTGCTCCGCTGCTATGCAGCTCCCGCAATTCTACAAACATTCGAAATCCGCTGATTTACTGCGTAAATCGCTCCTTTCTCATGTTTGGCGGGTCGCAATGTCAAAAGCCTTATCGTGCAAGCACGAACGTCTTTCGACCTTTTGCCCCTGATATTTTAGAAAATGTACACTTCATTC
Organism: Tidjanibacter massiliensis; assembly: GCA_963661155.1. Classification (GTDB taxonomy): domain Bacteria; phylum Bacillota; class Clostridia; order Lachnospirales; family Lachnospiraceae; genus Fusicatenibacter; species Fusicatenibacter massiliensis_A. Next base: position 9,806 of record CAVLAW010000051.1, read on the forward strand.
TAACATACAGTTTTCCAAAATTCAAATTTTGAGGCTCATAAAATTATACAAAAATACAGAATTTCTTAAGATTTCTTTTACTCTCGCTCTTTTCTTTCTTTTTGTACTGGACAAATGGCGGGCATCACGATACAATAAGTGCGTTGCACTAAGAAACGATAAGATTTTTCAAAAAACGAGAGGTGTATATGATTACCAAATATCTGATTGTATTTTTTATTTCCATGGTTCCACTCATTGAGCTCCGCGGTGCGATTCCGTATGCGGTAGCTTTCCATATCCCGACACTTCCGGCTTACCTGATCGCCGTCATCGGAAATATGTTTCCTGTTCCGATCATTTTCCTGTTTGCACGGAAGGTCCTTATCTGGGGATGCGATAAAAAGTATATCGGCAAATTCTTCACCTGGTGCCTGGAAAAAGGCGAAAAAGGCGGAGAAAAACTGAAAGCCAAAGCCGGTCGCGGACTTCCGCTCGCCTTGCTTCTCTTCGTTGGAATCCCGCTCCCGGGAACCGGCGCATGGACCGGCACACTTGCCGCAAGTATTCTTGATATGGATTTCAAGACCAGCGTTCTTGCCGTCATGGGCGGTGTGCTTCTCGCAAGCGTGATCATGCTGCTTGCAAGCTCCGGCGTATTTGGGGCTCTTGGAGCGCTTCTGGGATAATCGATTTTCTTTTTCCAAAATATAATATTGTTCGTTTACAGCTGCACAGATTGGATTTTCCGTCTGTGCGGCTTTTTTTATCAGGCATATGATTTTCCAGTATTTTCTTTCTGAATTTTTATTTTTCCCCTTGAACATTCGTTCGATTTGTGATATATTCTTTTTACCGAACGATTGTTCTATTTTTAATCATAGATGTTACCCTTTGTATTCTACTTTGTTTCAGAAAGGAATTTTTCTGCCATGCAGCTGTTATCCCAACCACTCTCGCTCTCCGAGAAGCTGAACCTTCTCGCGGATGCTGCCAAATACGATGTCGCCTGTACTTCCAGCGGCGTGAAACGTGCCGGAAAACAGGGGCAGCTCGGCAATTCTGTCTCCTGCGGTATCTGTCACAGTTTCTCCGCCGACGGGCGCTGTGTCTCTCTTTTGAAGATTCTGCAGAGCAACGACTGTATCTACGACTGCAAATACTGCGTCAACCGCGCCGGAAACGACCGAAAGCGCGCTACGTTTACACCGGAGGAGGTCTGTACTCTCGTCACGGAATTTTACCGCCGCAACTATATCGAAGGTCTCTTTTTAAGCTCCGCCGTCTGCAAAAATCCTGCTTTTACGATGGAGCTCATGTACCGCACCCTGCATCTTCTGCGCACGCGTTACCGCTTCAACGGCTACATCCACGTCAAAGCCATCCCGGGTGCGCCTGCTGAACTGATTGAAAAGACCGGATATCTTGCCGACCGCATGAGTGTCAACCTGGAGCTCCCGACCGGCGAAGGTCTGAAAAAACTGGCTCCGCAGAAGACACAGAAATCTATTTTAAAACCCATGCGCCAGATCCAGTCCGGTATTGTGGATTACCGCCTGACCGCCGGAAAAAGTGCGTTTTTAGAGCGCTCCTCGGGAAACCGCTATCTCTCCCGCTCCATTTTCGATACGAGAAAACAGATTGCTTCCTCCACCGCGGATCCGGGTTGGATCTCTTCACCATCTGCGCGGTCGCTGCCGGAAAAAGAACGCTCTGCTCCCTTCGTTCCCGCCGGTCAGAGTACGCAGATGATCATCGGTGCAACGAATGAGAATGATTACCAGCTTCTCTCTACATCGCAGCTTCTCTATCAGCAGTACGACCTCAAGCGCGTATTTTACTCTGCCTATATTCCGGTCAATGAAGATTCCGATCTCCCCTCCTGTGAGACGAAGCCGCCGCTTCTTCGGGAACACCGCCTTTATCAGGCGGACTGGCTGCTCCGCTTCTACGGCTTTCAGGCCGGAGAACTGCTCGACGAGGAGCATCCGAACTTCCATCCCAATCTCGACCCGAAATGCGACTGGGCGCTGCGCCATATGGAACTGTTTCCGGTAGAGATCAACACCGCCGAATACGCCGACCTGCTGCGCGTCCCGGGAATCGGGCCGAAATCTGCCATACGGATTGTCAAGAGCCGCAGAAGTTCCCATCTCTCGTTTGAGCATCTGAAAAAGATCGGCGTTGTCTTAAAACGCGCCAGATATTTTATTACGTGTGAGGGAAAAATGATGGATGGGATGCGCCTTGAACAGCAGTTTCTGACCCGGCAGCTTACCGGTGAGGAATCTGCCGCAAACTGGGAGATTTCGCATCCGGAACAGTACCAGCAGCTTTCTCTGTTCGATGCCGCTGTGCCGGGACACTTTTAATCTCTGACGATTCTATTCCTACAGACTATTCAGAAAGGATTTTGCTATGACTGTTTACACCTGCAGCCCGGATCTTGCATCGATCCTGACCTGCATCTATGAAGCCTGGAATTCCCGCCTCGGCTACCGCAACGTGCGGCTGATGACAGAGCCCATCGGCAATCTGGAGCTGTTCTGCGACTACTGCCATGTCGATCCCGACGCAGAAAAAGCCGCCAGCGTCACGCACTCGATCCAAAAGAAGATCGGCGCGGCAGCCTGGCGGCTCGTCTACCTCTGTGCGATGTCGGAACGAAACGACGCTCCCGACATCATTTATCGTTTTCTGCTCTACGGCTTTTCCTACGGAAAGGATGCCCTGCACATGCTGCAGGAACCGGCGGTGTTCCGTGCTTTCGATGTTTCGCGCCAGGTTACAAACGAAGCGCATTCCTTCCGGGAATTTATCCGGTTTGCGAATATTTCCTCCGGTTTTCCGATCCTTGTCTCGCACATCTCTCCGAAAGCCAATGTGCTGACTCTGGTCGCTCCCCATTTTTCAGACCGGCTCCCATCGGAAAACTGGATGATCCTCGATAACAACCGGCAGCTTGCCGTCGTCCATCCCGCCGACCGCCCATTTTATCTGACTCAGCTCTCCGCGAAAGAAATGGAACGCCTTTCCCTCACGGAATCTGCCTCAGACCCTTATGAAGAACTCTGGAAGGGATTCTTCACTGCCATCGCAATCAAAGAGCGTTCCAATCCCGACTGTCAGCGCACACATCTGCCGCTCCTCTACCGGGATCATATGCCGGAATTTGCGGATTTTTGCTGACACTGACTGTGGAAAACCGGCTGCTGAAAAACGCCGCCTTACTTTTTCACTTCAAATCCGTAGGTCACGGTTCCGTTTGCAAATGTGGCATCCACCTCATAGATATAACCTGCCTCGGCTCCCGGAATCGTCCAGCTTTCCGCATGATCGACCGCAACATCTTCTCCCTCTGGATAACCGCTGCTGAAATCTTTGTCCCGTTCGGCTGCCGGCCATCTTTCTGCTGTGACGGAATCCGGCTCTTCAGAGAAGACGAGTTCCAGATCTGTTTTTCCTTCGTCATTTGCGGTATTCAGGTCGTTCAGGTCAGGCCATTCCAGAATAAATGCACTGTCGGCGACCACGTTCTGGCCGTTGCCGTCGCTGTCAACATAAGACCAGCTATAACCGCCCTGTGTTGCCATTGCCGTTACTTTTGCGTTTGGCTGTGTATAGCAG
>CAVLAW010000052.1:0-13345 GCA_963661155.1 Tidjanibacter massiliensis
ATCGGCTCGAATGCCTGGATACCCAGACGATGCAGTGTAGGAGCACGGTTCAGCATAACCGGATGCTCTTTGATGACGTCCTCGAGAACGTCCCATACCTGCGGTTCGAGTTTCTCGACCATTTTCTTTGCATTTTTGATGTTGTGTGCAGTACCGTTGGAAACCAGCTCTTTCATAACGAACGGTTTGAACAGCTCGATTGCCATTTCTTTCGGAAGACCGCACTGGTAAATCTTAAGTTCCGGTCCTACGACGATAACGGAACGGCCGGAGTAGTCAACACGTTTACCAAGAAGGTTCTGACGGAAACGGCCAGATTTACCTTTCAGCATGTCGGACAGAGATTTCAGCGGACGGTTTCCAGGACCGGTTACCGGACGGCCGCGGCGGCCGTTGTCGATCAGGGCGTCAACTGCCTCCTGGAGCATACGTTTCTCGTTGCGCACGATGATATCCGGTGCGCCGAGCTCCAGCAGTCTCTTCAGACGGTTGTTACGGTTGATGATACGGCGATACAGATCGTTCAGGTCGGATGTTGCGAAACGTCCTCCGTCGAGCTGTACCATAGGACGCAGATCCGGCGGAATAACCGGAACAGCATCGAGGATCATCCACTCAGGACGGTTTCCGGACTCACGGAATGCCTCAACAACCTCAAGTCTCTTGATGATGCGGGCTCTCTTCTGTCCGGTAGAATCTTTGAGGCCTGCCTTTAACTCAGCAGACTCTTTTTCCAGATCGATTGCCATCAAAAGCTCTTTGATGGACTCAGCACCCATGCCTGCACGGAAGCTGTTTCCGAACTCTTCTCTGGCATCCTGGTATTCTTTCTCGGTCAGAACCTGTTTGTACTGTAATTTGGTATCGCCTGCATCCAGAACGATGTAGTTTGCGAAATACAGAACTTTTTCCAGAGTTCTCGGAGACAGATCCAGGATCAGTCCCATACGGGACGGAATTCCTTTGAAGTACCAGATATGGGATACCGGAGCTGCCAGCTCAATGTGTCCCATACGCTCACGGCGCACACTGGATTTTGTTACTTCTACGCCGCATCGGTCGCAGATAACGCCTTTGTAGCGAATTTTCTTATATTTACCGCAATGGCACTCCCAGTCTTTGCTTGGTCCGAAGATTCTTTCGCAGAACAGACCGTCTTTTTCCGGTTTCAGCGTTCTGTAGTTGATGGTCTCCGGTTTTTTTACCTCGCCATGGGACCACTCCCGGATTTTCTCCGGGGAGGCAAGTCCTATTTTGATGGCATCAAAGCTCATCTGGTAGTTTTCTTTTTTTGCTGTTTCTGGCATTTGATTACCCCTTTCCTCGCAAAGCGAAGATCTAAAAGTTACATGTCATCGTCTGAACTTTCATCCAGATCGAGATAAGAGTCTTCTTCTTCATCCTCTTCCACATCTACCATTTCTTCCCCGTCGAACTCTTTCTTGGAGAATCCATAGTCGCTGAATCTCTCGTCATCTCTGTCGGAGTAACGGTCTCCCTCGATGATGTGGTTCAGATTGGTATCACCGTAATCAACTGATTCCATAATTTCAACTTCGGTATTGTCATCACGCAGTACGCGGACATCGAGTGCCAGGGACTGCAGCTCTTTCAACAATACTTTGAAGGACTCCGGAATACCAGGCTCCGGAATATTGTCGCCCTTGATGATGGCTTCGTATGTCTTCACACGGCCAACCACATCGTCGGACTTCACAGTCAGGATCTCCTGCAGCGTGTAGGATGCACCGTACGCCTCAAGAGCCCAAACCTCCATCTCTCCGAAACGCTGTCCGCCGAACTGAGCTTTACCACCCAGCGGCTGCTGTGTAACGAGGGAGTATGGGCCGGTAGAACGAGCATGAATCTTATCGTCTACCAGGTGATGCAGTTTCAGGTAATGCATGTGTCCGATGGTTGTTCTTCCATCAAACGGCTCACCGGTACGTCCGTCGCGGAGCTGTACCTTACCGTCTCTTGCGATGTCAACGCCCTTCCACAGTTCTCTGTGATCCAGGTGCTCTTCCAGATACTGATATACTTCCGGAAGCAGAACATCTTTGTATTTCTCGGAGAATGCATCCCATTCCATGTTTACATAATCGTTTGCCAGTTCCAGGGTATCCTGAATATCTTTCTCGTTTGCGCCGTCGAAGATCGGAGTGGAAACGTTGAATCCAAGAGCTGCTGCTGCAAGGCTCAGGTGGATCTCCAGGACCTGTCCGATGTTCATACGGGACGGCACACCCAGAGGGTTCAGCACGATGTCCAGCGGACGTCCGTTCGGCAGGAACGGCATATCCTCTACCGGAAGTACACGGGAAACGACACCCTTGTTACCATGACGACCAGCCATCTTATCACCAACGGAGATCTTTCTCTTCTGTGCAATATAAATACGTACTGCCTGATTTACTCCAGGACTCAGCTCATCGCCGTTCTCTCTTGTAAATACCTTGGCATCTACGATAATACCATATTCACCATGCGGTACCTTAAGGGAAGTATCACGTACCTCTCTTGCCTTCTCACCGAAGATGGCACGAAGGAGACGCTCCTCAGCAGTAAGCTCGGTCTCTCCCTTAGGAGTAACCTTACCAACAAGGATATCACCGGCACGTACCTCGGCACCGATACGGATGATACCACGCTCATCCAGATCCTTCAGGGCATCATCACCGACACCCGGAACGTCACGTGTGATCTCTTCCGGTCCCAGCTTGGTATCACGGGATTCTGCCTCATATTCCTCGATATGGACAGACGTATAAACATCGTTCTGTACAAGTCTCTCACTAAGAAGAACAGCATCCTCGTAGTTATAACCTTCCCAGGTCATAAATCCGATCAGCGGGTTCTTACCAAGAGCGATCTCTCCGCCGGAAGTGGACGGTCCGTCAGCGATTACCTCGCCAGCCTCTACCCGGTTCCCCTTGAAGACGATCGGTCTCTGGTTGTAGCAGTTGCTCTGGTTACTGCGGGCAAACTTGGTCAGATGGTATACGTCACGTACACCATTGTCCTGACGTACAACGATCTCGTTGGAAACTGCACGCTCTACGGTACCTGCGTTCTTTGCAACTACGCATACACCGGAGTCAACTGCAGTCTTCTCCTCCATACCAGTACCTACAGCCGGAGCCTCGGTCAGCATCAGCGGAACGGCCTGACGCTGCATGTTGGATCCCATCAGCGCACGGTTTGCATCGTCGTTCTGCAGGAACGGAATCAGAGCCGTAGCCACGGAGAACACCATCTTCGGAGATACGTCCATGTAATCGAACATGGTCTTATCGTAAGCCTGGGTCTCATCCAGATAACGTCCGGATACGTTATTTCTAACGAAATATCCGTTCTCATCCAGGGCCTCATTCGCCTGTGCTACATGGTAATTATCCTCTTCGTCAGCGGTCATGTAAACAACTTCGTCGGTGACACGCGGATTCTTAGGATCAGTTTTATCAATCTTACGATACGGAGCCTCAATGAAACCGTACTCGTTGATTCTTGCATAGCATGCCAGAGAGTTGATCAGACCGATGTTCGGTCCCTCAGGAGTCTCAATCGGGCACATTCTTCCGTAATGGGAGTAGTGTACGTCTCGAACCTCGAATCCGGCACGGTCTCTGGACAGACCACCCGGTCCCAATGCGGACAGACGTCTCTTATGGGTCAGCTCACCCAGCGGGTTGTTCTGATCCATGAACTGGGACAGCTGGGAAGATCCGAAGAACTCTTTGATCGCAGCTGTAACCGGTTTGATGTTGATCAGGGACTGCGGAGAAATTCCGTCGATGTCCTGTGTTGTCATACGCTCACGTACCACACGCTCCATACGGGACAGACCAATGCGGTACTGGTTCTGAAGCAGCTCGCCTACGGCACGGATTCTACGGTTGCCCAGATGGTCGATGTCATCGGCATTTCCTGCGCCGTATTCCAGATGCATGTTGTAGTTGATGGAAGCGAAGATATCTTCTTTTGTGATATGCTTCGGAATCAGGTCGTGAATGTCACGTTTGATTGCCTGTTTGATGTCCTCGATGTCGCTGTTCTCTTCCAGGATCTTTTCCAGAACCGGATAGTAAACTTTCTCGTGAACGCCAAGCTCTTCTTCATCAACATCTACCCATGCTTTCAGATCTACCATTAAGTTGGAAAGAACTTTTACGTTTCTCTCCTCGGTCTGGATCCATACATACGGTACTGCTGCGTTCTGAATCTTGTCTGCTAATTCCAGTGTAACGGTGGTGCCTTTTTCTGCAAGGATTTCACCAGTGGACGGATCTACAACATCCTCAGAAAGGATCTGGTTGCGGATACGGCTGCGCAGCGCAAGTTTCTTGTTGAATTTATAACGGCCTACCTTTGCCAGGTCATAACGACGCGGGTCAAAGAACATGCTCATGATGAGGCTCTCTGCATTTTCTACTGCGAGAGGCTCGCCCGGACGAATTTTCTTGTACAGCTCGAGAAGACCTTCCTGATAGTTGGTGGAAGTATCTTTTGTGAAGCTTGCAAGGATCTTCGGCTCTTCTCCGAACAGTTCTACGATCTCTGCGTTGGAGCTTACTCCAAGAGCACGGATGAGGACTGTGATCGGAACTTTTCTGGTACGGTCTACGCGGACATAGAACACGTCGTTGGAATCGGTCTCATACTCCAGCCATGCTCCTCGGTTCGGGATTACGGTACAAGAGAACAGTCTCTTTCCGAGCTTGTCGTGTGTGATTCCGTAATAAATACCAGGGGAACGTACCAGCTGGCTGACGATAACTCGCTCCGCACCATTGATAACGAATGTTCCTGTTGCTGTCATCAACGGCAGATCACCCATGAAGATCTCATGCTCTGTGATCTCGTCTTTTTCCTTATTATATAATCTTACTTTTACCTTTAACGGTGCCGCATATGTTGCGTCACGCTGTTTACACTCTTCGATTGAGTATTTTACGTCATCTTCACACAGTGTAAAGTCTACGAATTCAAGGCTCAGCCGTCCGCCGTAGTCGGAGATTGGTGAAATGTCATCAAAGACTTCTTTGAGGCCGCTCTTCAGGAACCAGTCATAGGAATCCTTCTGGACTTCAATCAAGTTGGGCATTTCCAATACTTCTTTTTGTCTCTGGTAACTCATTCGCATACTTTTTCCGGTAGGTATCGGACGTATTCTGTTTTTCTCCATTGACGTTGTCACCCCTTGTGTTATAATATATTTATTACCGCTCATGCCTGAACAAAAGGTTTTAGGCATATCTTGCCATAATAGTGCATTTTCTAGGTTACCATGTTTTGTCAACGGTGTCAACAAAATAGATTGTACTTTTTTAAGTACAATCTATTTTTTACTGGTTTTTCGGCTGATACCCTGCTAAAATAGTACTTTAGATGTGGTCGAAAACGTTGAATATTCTGAAAAAGCCGCCAACGGATTTTTGTTGTTTTTCAAATCCGTTGACGGCCTTTTTTATTCTAATTTTTCTTATTGAGAAAGTTTAGTGCTGAATGTTGTCCAGCATCATGTCCATAAAGCTCCATGGCTTCAGAACTTTGTTGATTTCAGCAAATACTTTATCATCGTAGTTGTGTTTTACTTCGGTCTTTTTGTCAAATACCATGGTGTCTGCCGACTCAGCTTCTACTTCCGGCCAGTGCGGAAGTCCCTCGTGATCCGGGGTGCCGTTCTTTGCGAAGGCAAGCAGGGCGCCGAAGATTTCGCTTTCCAGTTTATCGCTGACATCCGGAATTCCGCAGATTTCTACGAGATCGCTGTTGCCGAAGAAATACGGGATATCGGAGCAGTGCCATGCCTCTTTGCCGTTCTGGAACGGGAATTCCAGGGCGAAGTTGTAGAGATATGCTTTTCCGCCTCCCTTTGCGAACAGTTTAGCAAGTTTTACGGTAGGCTCGCGCATTGCACGGTCGATTCCAAGAACATCCACACCGTTCTTCTCCGGATATGCTTCTTTGAAGGCTTCCAGAACATTTTCGGTGTTGTCTCCGTAAACCTTTTTGAGGATCTCCAGAATCTCTTCTGCAGTCAGTTTGTTCTTATCATACGCTGCCGGAGCAAACGCTGCGAACTCGCCGTATACGGTTCCGATCATCATCGGGATCTGGTGTGCATGCTCACGGAAGCCTGCGTCGAACGGATTTCCGCAGAAGTAATCGCCTTTTTTCGGGCCGCCGCCGATGTAGCCGCCGTTCTGTGCAATGGCCGGAGATACTTTTGCGTATGCTGCGGCAAGCTGCGGATATGGTACGGTTTCCAGCTGTTCCACGTCGGTAAAGCCGAGTTCTTTCATCATGGCGTTGACGATCTCAGTTCCGTCTTTTTCTCCTGCTCCGAGCGGATCACCTTCCATAACACCGCTCATGACGAGACCTTTCTGGAACAGGCCGTCTGCTGCCGGGATCTGCATCAGGTCGATGACTTTCATTCCGCCGCCGGACTGGCCGAAGATCGTGACGTTCTCCGGATCGCCGCCGAACAGGGCGATGTTGTCATGTACCCACTGCAGGGCTGCTACCATATCGGCGTGGCCTGCATTTGCGGAGTTTTTATATTTTTCTCCAAACGGAGACAGATCCATGTATCCGAGGATATTCAGTCTGTGGTTGACGGAAACGAGAATGGAACCGCCTCTCTTTGCGATGCTGACGCCGTCATAAGCCACCTGCTCGATCGAGGAGCCTGCTGCATATCCGCCGCCGTGGAACCATACGAGAACCGGCTTCTTCGCCTCCGGATCGAGCTTGTCTGTCCAGATATTCAGCGACTGGCAGTGCTCATCCTGCGGCCAGTAGCGGTGTGGAACCATCAGCTCGCCGTTCGGTGTATCCTGATTCTGAAGTGGGCATACAAAGCCATAGTTTGTTGCGTCTTTTACGCCATCCCATTTGGACGGAACCGGCATCTGGAAACGGTCTGCGTATGCATACGGGATTCCTTTGTAGATGTAAACACCGTCATAGAAATAACCTTTCAGATCACCGGATGTCGTATGCAGCACCGGCACGCCATCGTAATCAAATACTTTTCCCATGATAAATACCTCTCTTCTTAATAAACTAAATTCTGTTTTGAATCCCCCAAAACTTCTTTCATTTTACCATAAAATCTGTTTTTTCAAAAGAGTCTTTTATTTTTTCACTTTCAGCACCAGACATTGATACGGTTTCAGATGAATTGTTCCGTTTTCCGCTTCGCATGCATCATAGTTGTTCAGCAGAACCTCCTCGATTTCATCCACAAACGGCAGTTCCACGCCGTCTGCCAGCGATGTGGTGAGGATCACAAGGTTGTTCGTTTCATCCGTTCTCCGGTACGCCAGCACGCCGCTTACTGTCTCGTATTCCGGAATCACTTTTCCATAGATAAAGGTTTCTTCCAGATCCTCACGTCGTCTCACAGCCACCATTTTGCGGTAAAACCACAGCAGCGAATCGGGATCTTTTTCCTCGGCTTCGTAGTTCAGCTCTGTATAATTTTTATTCACCGGGAACCATGGCGTACCTGTTGTAAAACCGGCCTGATGGGACGCATTCCACTGCATCGGTGTTCTGCTGTGCTCGCGGCTGTCGCGGTTGATCTGCTCCATCGCCTCCGCATCGGTTTTTCCCTCGGCGATCAGGCGGTCGTAGATGGCGAACGTCGGTTTATCGACAAATTCGCGGATTGACTTTTTCGGATCATCGCGCATGCCGATTTCCTGTCCCTGATATAAAAAGACAATGCCCGGCAGGAAGAAATTCGTGACCGGAAGCATTTTGGCGCTGTAAGAGTTCTGATCTTCCGGCATTAAAAAACGGTCGATGCTGCGCGGTTTGTCATGATTCTCAAGGAAATTGCAGAGCATGCCGCGGCTATCCACGATTCTTTGTGCTTCAAAAAGCTGATCGCGGTAATCGTCAAACAGCTTTACGGTATTCCTCCATTTCGGATCGCGCACGTTGTCGAATGTATGGCAGAAATCGAAGACAGACGAGAAGTTTCCGTTCTCCCCGATGACGTCCTCCACATCCTCCGGCGCCATCTGATCGTACTCTCCGATCGTCAGCGCGTCGGTCGGCGCGAAGGCGCGCTCTTTCATTTCTCTCAAAATATCCGCAAGACCGTCCACATTATTGAAATAATGGAACGCAAGATTATACTCATCCGGCCCGTCCGGCGGAAGGTTTGTGTACTGATAGTTCTTTTTCAGATGGCTGATCGCATCAAGACGGAATCCGCCAAGGCCCATATCCATCCACTTCAGAATCATCTCATAAATCTCCTCCCGCAGCTCAGGGTTCTCCCAGTTGAGATCCGGCTGCTCTTTTGTGAAGATGTGAAGATAATACAGGTTATCATATCCCGGCACTTTCTCCCACGCACTGCCGCCGAAAATCGACCGCCAGTTGTTCGGCTCTTTGCCGTCTTTTCCTTCCTGGAATACGTAGTATTTTCCATACTTTCCAAACGGTTCTTTGAGCGCCGCCTGAAACCACGCATGCTGGTCAGAAGAATGATTAACCACCAAATCCATCAGAATGCGGATGCCGCGTTTTTTCGCCTCTGCGATCAGTTCCTTCATATCCTCCATCGTTCCGAACGACGGGTCGATGTCCATATAATCCGAAATATCGTATCCGTTGTCCACCATCGGAGATGAAAACACCGGGCAGAGCCAGATCACATTGGCTCCCAGCTTCTCAATCTGGTCGAGATGCTGAATCACACCCTGCAGATCCCCGATACCGTCTCCGTTCGTATCCTGAAAACTCTTTGGATAAATCTGGTATCCAACTGTTTTATGCCACCACTTTTTGTCCATAGCCTTCTCTCCTGTTCTTTTTTTGTGATGCGGTCCGCTTTTGCAAGTTTACCGCTAAACCTGTTGTATTTTCACTATATCACAAAAGAACAGATTCTGCTACTGCTGTTTTTATTTTTCTGCATTTCCTTTCGGCAGAATCACACGGGATGCGTGTGCTCCGCCCATGTGAATGGTCTGGTGTGCAATTTTATTTTCCGTCTGCCCCGACCACAGTCCCTTCTGGTTGCTGTGAACGTTGTACTGCGGGAAGTCGGAGGAGGAGATATCGACGCGGATGCGGGAACCTTTTGGAATTGTATAGACAATGTTCCACATCTCAATCGAGACTTCCGCCACGCTGCCCGGCTCATAGGCTCCGGCTCCGGTTTTTCCCTGTTCCAATGTTGTGATCGAAGAGCGGATATTGTACGCTTTCCCTTCCGGGGTGACTTCCATGATTTTAGCAGTGAATGCGGTATCTTCGCAGTCGCTTTCCACAAACAGGCGGGCGGCAGCTTTTCCGTTTAACGTGAAATCCTCTTTCAGCGGTTCTGACACAAAGCTCAGGACATCATCGCGATAGTCCGGCTCCGGCTGGAGATGGCTGCCGATCTGCAGCATGGTGTGTAGAAGCGCTTCTCCTCCAATGCTCTCCACCGGTTTTGTCGGATCAAAAGTGTAACTTCTCGTCTTTTCCTGCTCCGGCGCGTCCGTCCGCAGTGTTTTCTCATCCAGATACAGTGTGGTACTTCCTTCTGTTCCTTCTTCCCCCAGTTCATCAGAAGCCGTATCGATCCACCGGTCAGCACCGATCTCATAGGCACGGATACGCTGGGTCGGCATCTCTTTTTGCTTCAGTGTCAGCTCGAACCATTCCAACATTTTCGGGATCTCTTCATTTTCCGGATGCAGCACCTCTTTATCCTCGATGCAGATCTGGAAGAAATGGTTCCACGCACCGATTTCGAGCCAGCTGTGCTGTTTCGTCTCCTCATTCAGCCGCTCCCATGTTTTCATGCTGCTTCCGTGGTGATGATCGTACCAGCCGCTTAAAAGATAAATCGGCACTTTTGTTTTCGACGGAATTTCCCGCAGTTCCTTCCACCAGCCTGTCTGCCAGAGTGCGTCATCCGGGTTCGGGCTTGTGATGTATTCGCGATAGGACGGCACGTGCTGTCCCCAGAGAGCTTCATCTACCTCAATCTGCGGCATGTAGCGGCAACTCTCCCGGTAATCGGCAGCCACCGGTTCTTCTGCATTTTCCATTGACCACGCGGTCAGGATGTCGTGGCGGAAGCAGCCTTTTTCGTATGCTGAAGTGAAGCGGTCTGTTCCGTAATCTTCGAGGAACATCGCGGCCATTTTCCCCTCTGCCGCATCGGCGAAAGCCCAGCCGGTCATGCTTGTGTAGGAATGGCCCCAGTAGCCTAAGATTTCGCACCACGGCTGTTCTACAAGGTAATTCATCGTGTCGATGCCGTCGTTCCGCTCGTTGATGTTCGGCTCCCATTTTCCCTCCGACTGCTCCCGGCCACGACAATACTGGTACACATATACATATCCTCTACGTGCCAGACCCTCGCCGTAAGCGCAATGAATGCGGTCATTCCCCGGATAGCAGGTGCGGGTCAGGATGACAGGATATGTTTTTCCTTCCGCAGTTCCGTTTTCTTTCGGAAAATAGTAGATCGTATGAAGTTTCACGCCGTCGCGCATCACAATCTGATTTTCTTTTCTCTCAAATGCTGCACAGCTTTCGGAAACACCGCTCTTCGCAAACTGTTCCTCCACGCGTTTTAACGCAGCCGCTATAAAATCTTCTGCCATCGCTTTAAACCTCCATTTCAAGCAGTGCCATGCCGAGAGTCTTTCCATGCTTGTCCAATGCCAGGGATCTTGTGACACCTCCGCCGAGGGTCTTATCGAGAACAAAGTTCAGCGCATGAATGCCGTCCAGCTCGTAGCGGGTTACTTTTCCGTGGCAGATTTCACGGAAGTATTCTACGACGCGTTCTTCGGTCACTTTTTCTTTCAGCATTTCATAATCTTTCTCATCGTATGGGATCACCGAAATATTGGAGATCTCTCCTTTATCGCCTGTTCTTGCATGTGCTATCTCTTTTAATTTCATCGCTTTACACCTCCTGGAATGTAATCTTTGCTTCTACGGCATCGCGCGGCACAAAAATGGAGCAAACCGAGACGATCTCGGATACTCGCTTCACTGCTCCGCCGCCTCCGGCAGGGCCGTTCGTGTAGAGTGCTTCCACTTCATTTGCCAGCAGGACGGCATTTTTCCGGTCTTTCGTTCTGCCGGCGGCGCGGAGGCGCACTTCACACGGTGTGCCGCTGCCAAGCTCTTTGGAGATCGCGTCGCGGTACAGAGAATTGCAACCGATGAAGTCAGTGCGGTATTCTTCCAGCTCGATTCCGGTCAACGCAATCCGTTTTTCGAGAATCTCCGCCGCCAGCGCTGCGCGTGCCATGCAGTTGCTTCCGCCGTAGGAAATCTCGCCCTCGCCAATGAAGCAGTCCTTGTATCCGACGCTCACTTTCAGTGTTTCCGGTCTTCCATGTGTTGTGGCATGTTCAGCGCGCACCTGGTTTTCACCGATCTTGCGGAAGGTGACCTGTGAAAAGTCCGCCGTCGCATCCGGGGTCAGGTAGGCTTTCGGGTTGTGGATTTCATAGATCATCTGCTCTTTGCAGGTGTCCACGCTCACAAGTCCGCCGCTGCCCTCAACTTTTGTCACGGTGAATGCGCCTGTCTCGTCAATCTCAATCAGCGGGAATCCCAGTTTCCACAGTTCCGGCACATCCTTATAGCCCGGGTCAGCGAAATAGCCGCCTGTCACCTGTCCGGCGCATTCGAGCAGATGGCCTGCGAGAACAGCCTGTCCCATCTGGTTCGGGTTGTCGGTAATGTTCCATCCGAACTCATGCACCAGCGGTCCGATCGTCAATGCCGGGTCGGAAACACGGCCGGTGATAACGAGATCGGCGCCTTCTTCCAGCGCTTTTGTGATTCCTTCCGCGCCCATGTAGACATTTGCGGAAATCAGGACATCTTTTTTCTCTTTCAACAGGGTACCGTCCTCCAGCACTTTCTCGTTTTCATATTTGTCCAGCTCGTTCGTGATATCGTCGCCTGTCACGCACGCGATCTTCAGTCCGGTGACGCCCAACCGCTTTGCGATCTCACAGGTTCGCTCCACAGCCGCTTCCGGATTCGCCGCACCCATATTTGTGATGACTTTTACGTGTTTTTCTGCCATCAACGGAAGAATTTTTTCCATGCGGTAATCCAGTAACTGGTTATATCCTTTCGACGGATCTTTCTCCTTATCCTGCTGCCCGATCGCAACGGTGCGCTCCGCCAGGCACTCGAAAATAATGTAGTCCAGGTTTCCTTTTTCCATCAGCTCCACTGCCGGCTCAATGCGGTCTCCCGCGTAGCCCGCGCCGCTTCCGATTCTGATTTTTTTCATGTTCCACAGCCTCGCTTTCTTTGATCTGAAACCATTGTAGCGCTGCAGTTCTCCCAATACTACAAAAGGGACCGTAATTTCTAAAATTTTAGAAATCACGATCCCTCTTTCAATTTACGCGAGCAACGAGCCAAAGTCCGTGCTTGCACGAGACCTTGGCGACTGCCGCGATAACTCTGAGAAACTCGCAAAGCGTGTTTCTCAGAGTTTATTGTATAACGTCGCCAGCGAAATCCCGAGCTCTTTTGCCGCTCTCCGTTTCCCCTCCATATCGTCACCGTACAGCAGCAGCGTGTTCTGGATCTCCTGCCGTTCAAATCGGCGTACCCGCTCTTCCAGTGTCATATGGGCTTTTGTCTCGCGCTGCTCAAACTGCACGAGGCTCGTCACAATCGAAATACTCCCGCGGATGTGGTTGTCCTCCCGGATCGGATAAACGCTTGCAAAGTATTCCTGCGTCCCTTCTCTCCGCACCATGCCCTCGACCGGGACACCGCTCTCGATGACTTCCGGGGCGATGGCGGATTTGCGGTACTCGGTGATCTTATGGCCTTTGGCGGTCTCGAGCGGAACGCCGATGAAATTGCCGTAGACCTGATTGAAGAACACAATCCGGCTGTGTTGGTCGCAGATCAGGATGCCCTGCTGTAAGGATTCCAGAACAGAATGTACCTGCATTTTTTCTCCTCCCGTTTTTATCCTTCGTATAATTCAAAAAACGCACGGCAGGAAATCCCACCGTGCGTCAGTAAGTTCTGATTTACGCTTAAATTATTTAAGAGTAACTTTAGCGCCTTCAGCCTCAAGTTTAGTTTTGAGCTCTTCAGCTTCTGCTTTGGAAGCAGCCTCTTTGAGGACTTTCGGAGCACCGTCAACTACTTCTTTAGCTTCTTTCAGGCCAAGTCCTGTAGCTTCACGTACAACTTTGATAACTTTAACTTTGTTCGGGCCAACCTCTGTCAGCTCTACGTCGAACTCGTCTTTCTCCTCAGCTGCTGCTGCATCGCCTGCTGCTGCTGCAACTACAACGCCTGCTGCTGCGGATACGCCGAACTCTTC
>CAVLAW010000053.1:0-13305 GCA_963661155.1 Tidjanibacter massiliensis
ACACCTGAATCACTTTCTTACGCAGCGAAACAGCAAGTGTTTCACTGCTGAGTGATAGGTATCTCTCGTGCATTTATGCAATCGGGTATTTTTGCATATCCGGACTGGTTCGTGAACTTCCCAGTATAAAAAACCAAGTATCTCAAAATTATTTTCAAAAGGAGATTGGAAAATGAATGCAAGAAAACTGATCATCGACTGTGATCCGGGCATCGACGATTCTCTCGCCTTGATGCTTGCCGCAGCTTCGAAAGAGCTGGACCTCATCGGTATCACCACAGTCAGCGGAAATGTACCCGCTTCTATGGGCGCAAAAAATGCCCTCAAAATTCTTTCTATGGTTGGAAAAACAGACGTCCCGGTCTACATCGGCGAGGAAACGCCTCTGGTGCGTGACTACGTGGATGCGATGGACACGCACGGTATGGACGGCCTCGGTGAATCGGGCTGGCCGGATGCAGAAGGCCTTACTCCAAAAGAGGATGCTGTCTCTTTCCTGATCGAAACGTTAAAAACAACCCCGAATGTTACCATTCTTGCCCTCGGACCGATGACAAACCTTGCGAAAGTCATCTCCCGTGCACCGGAATGCCTGGAAAATCTCGAAGCACTCGTCTCCATGGGCGGAAGCTACAAAAGCCACGGAAACTGCTCCCCGGTTGCCGAATACAATTACTGGTGCGACCCGGACGCCGCAGCCGAAGTGTTCCGCGCATTCTCCGAGCTGCCGCAGCTTGCCGGCAAAAAGCTTCATATGATCGGACTTGACGTCACAAGAAAGATCGTCCTGACACCGAATCTTGTGGAATATATGAAATGCGTAAATCCGAAAGTCGGAACCCGCATTGAGGAGCTGACCCGCTTCTATTTTGATTTCCACTGGAAACAGGAAAAGGTCATCGGATGCGTCATCAACGATCCGCTCGCAGCCGCTTATCTTGTGGATCCGTCGCTCTGCAGCGGTTTTGATGCCTATACGCAGGTAGAAACCAGCGGCCTTGGCCTCGGCCAGACGGTTGTCGATGCGATGAACTTTTATCAGAAAGCACCGAACAGCCACATTCTGACACAGGTCGATGTACGCCGTTTCTTCTTGATGTTCTTCGATCGCGTCCTTGGCGTGCCGCAGGAGGAATCCGCACCGGTTCTTGACCAGATTCTCACCGCTCCGCCGGTATTCCCGCATGAGACGATGTTTCAGAAGGGAGGCGAGGTAAGATGACTGCTAACCGTACCTTAAAGCTCACGACGCTGGCACTCTGCGGTGTCATCAATATTCTCGGCGGTACCATAGCCCTGCTGCTGCGCCTTCCGGTTTACCTTGACTCTATCGGAACGGTTCTGGCCGCCGCTCTGTTCGGACCTGTCGCCGGCCTCGTTCCGGGACTGATCTCCGGACTGATCTCCGGCATGACGAGTGATGTCTATGCGTTTTATTATATTCCGGTACAGCTTGTCATCGGTCTTGTTGCCGGTCTCGTGTTCCGTAAACTTCGCCCATCCCACGCGGCAGGTTCCCGCAGCGAAGGACTTTCTCTTCGTACCATAGGATGGAAGCTGTTTCCGGCGGCACTTGTGATTTCGCTTCCGGGAACTGTAGTAAGTTCTACCATTACTGCAGTCGTTTTTGGCGGTATTACTTCCTCCGGTTCTACGGTGCTGGTACAGCTTCTTCACAGCCTCGGCATGAATCTGACGCTCTCTGTCTGCGTTGTACAGGCTCTGACGGACTTTGTGGACAGAATGATTGTCCTCGCTGTTGTGCTGGTGATTCTGCCGGCCATTCAGGCAGCTTTTGGTAATCTTTCCATGAGAACCAAGAAATAAATTCTATACGAAAAAAGCTCCGAAAAAGCGGCTGGCGTTCCATTGCCGTTCGCTTTTCCGGAGTTTTTTCATTTCTTTTTTATTCTCTTATTCGCAGGTGCGGATCCATACCTGCATTTCACCCTCGCCGCGGTTGTTCCACATATAATATGGGATCAGCTTCAGCTCGGTGTTCTTTTCTTCGTCTTTCTGATACAGGTGATACAGCGGCTGTTTCTCAGCATCACCCATCTTCACGCGGCGTCCTTCGACCGTTACGCGCACGAAGTGCTCACCCATTTCATCAACAGCTTCTGCTGTTTTCTTTCCATTTACACAGATTTTCGTCAGATGCAGGTTCTTTCCGTTGTCCACTTCCTCCATGCAGTAAACGACTGGTCCGCGTTTTACGGTGACACGGCCGGCATCCTCGCGGACGAGCGGGTTGGAGGCAAGGAGCTGGATCTCCATCGGGAAGTTCAGGCGGATCGTTTCGCCTTTGATCCATGCTTTTGTCACGTACAGGTAGCCGTCTTTTTCTTCCACGGATGCACCTTCCGGAATCTCTTTCTCATATGTGCTGCCCCAGCCTGGAATACGGAAGGCGAAGGTGTACGGCTCTGCTGTATCACTCTCACAGGTCAGGGAAACATGGCCATCCCATGGGAATTCGGAGGTGATATTGGCTTTTACTTTCTCGCCTTCCAGCGTTCCGCCCATGTAGAGGTGAACGTAAAGTGTTGTGTCGTTTTCGGTGTATGCATACGATGCGATGGAACTTAATGTTCTCGCAAGGTTCGGCGGGCAGCAGGCACAGCCGAACCATTTCTGGCGGATCGGTTTGACGTGGAATTTGCGCTCATCCTTGTGGCATGCTTCCGGCAGCACCTCGAGCGGGTTGACGTAGAAGAAGCTCTTTCCGTCAAGCGCCATGCCGGAGAGAATACCGTTGTAGAGAGCTAATTCCATGACATCCGCATACTCTGCTTTTGCCTGAATTTCCAGCATACGGCGTGCAAAGAACACAAGGCCGATGGAGGCACACGTTTCTGCATAGGCGGTGTCATTCGGAAGGTCGTAGTTAAAGGAGAAGGCCTCGCCCATATGGGTCGCACCGATTCCGCCGGTCACGTACATTTTCTGGTGTACCATGTTGTTCCAGAGCGTTTCGCAGGCTTTTAACAGTCCTTCATCCTGCGTTGCTCTTGCCACATCTGCCATGCCGGAATAGAGGTAAACGGCACGTACCGAGTGACCTTGCACTTCATCCTGCTGGCGCACCGGACGGTTTGCCTGATTATAGCCGTAGCGCTCTTCGCCCTCCGGGCAGGTCAGGCCGCGTTCGATGTCGTAATAGTATGGTTTTGTTCCTCTCTCGTCGATGAAGTATTTTGCAAGATCGAGATATTTCTGCTCGCCGGTCAGATCATAGAGACGCATCAGCGCCATCTCTGCGATCTCATGGCCCGGGTAGCCCGCTTTTTTGCCTTCACCATGGCCGAGTTTGCTGGCGATGAAATCTGCGAAACGCTCGGCTGCTTTTAAGAGACGGTCTTTTCCGGTCGCCTGATAGTAGGCTACGGCACCCTCGGTCAGATGGCCGAAGCAGTATAATTCGTGATTGTCTTTCAGATTGGTAAAGATCATGTCCTGATCATTGATCAGATAATAGGTGTCGAGGTATCCATCTTCTCGCTGCGCAGCGCAGACGACTTCGATCGCCTCATCTGCCGTTTTCTCCAGTTCCGGGTCCGGGTGCTGTGTCAGGGAGTAGGCAACGGCCTCCACCCATTTTGTGAAGTCGGTATCCTGGAACAGGAAGCCGTAGAATCTTCCATCCATGTTTCCATCTTTCGGCAGTGTTTCAAAGGTATCGAGCGGATATTTGATCTGAACAAATTTATCGCCCTTTGCTTTTCTCTCTTTCTCGACTTCACCGGCACGGCGGTAGTTGCGCATACAGAAGCTCGGCGCTGCTCCCGGGACGTTATCGTTTAAGGCATTCCACTGATACGGGATAACTTCGGTGCGGACGAGCTCCATTTCTTTTTTCCAGAACGCATCGGTGACCTGGACTTTTGCCAGGGATAATGGTTTGCTGAAGTTTTTCTGATCCATTTTCTGATCTCCTTTTCGCCTTTTCTTTTTTGTCTGCCGTCACTTTTGTGCCGCATCAAATCCCATCCTTATGCGGATTCGTGTCAAAGCGGATATTCACAATCCGCTTCACTGCTTGATTTGGTTAAATGTTTGAAAAAGATATTTTTCTTGCCTCCCAGATGAATCTGCGTTACACTAATTCTAACGGCTGTTTTCCTGTTTTTCTGTAGTTTTATTTTAGCAAAACGGGCAGCTGTTTAAAATACAAGAATGTTTGAAAAGGTTTGAAAAAGTCATATGTTCTCTGTTTTATTTCCGAATGCGAATTGTTTTACGTACGACCTCTGCGGCAAGTTCCAGGCTCCCTCCCAGGAGTGGATGCATCTGACGCGGAATCTTGTGAATTTTGAACTGATGGTGGTGACGGAGGGGACGCTTTTTATCGCGGACGACCGCCGCTCCTACGAGGTTCACCCGGGTGAATATCTGCTGCTGCCGCCGACGGTGCATCAGCATGGATCCAAGAAAGGATCCTGTTCTTTTTACTGGCTCCACTTTATCCCCGGCATTCCATCCGCCCCCATTGTGATCCCCTCTGACCCGACTGCCGGATCGGTTCTGGATGAGTTTCATGCGGCGCCGCCATCCTCCTACTATCTCGAGGATCTCGATCCCCCGCAACTCCCTTTTGGCTACCCGGAAACGTTATGCATCCCGCGTCAGGGAAAACTGCCCTCCCCGAACCGTGTCATCATCCTCATGAAGCAGCTCCAGGATACTTCTCTGCGTTTTCACAACTCCTTCCTCAACAACAGCCTGACCGCTGCCATCCTCGGCGAAATCAACTGCCAGAGTCCTTTCTACCGCACTTACACTTCCGAAACGCAGCGGACGCAGATCCTGCAGGACATGATCAGCTACATCCAGTACCACAGCAGCGAGTCCCTCAAGGTCACGGAACTCGCCGCCTATTTCGGATATAACGCCAAGTACCTTTCTTCTCTTTTTCACGAGGGAACCGGCATGACGTTAAAACAGTTCATCCTGAAAACCAAAATGGACAGCGCCATGGCCGAACTGACCGACACAAACCACACGGTTTCTCAGATCGCCTATAACGTCGGATTTCAGGATGCGCATAATTTTTCTACTGCGTTTCGTAAACTCACAGGGATGACGCCGGGGCAGTATCGGAAGAGTTATGAGGCACGGAAGATTTCGTTTGAATAGTGCGCGTCGCATTCTTGTTCCCTCAGTGATGAGTTAAATGCGCAAAATTCCGAGCCCAAAAAGGGAACAAATGTTTGATGTATTCCTATGCGTATGCTATACTATTTTTATAGAGACGATATGTTTACAATTAATAAAAATGTTCTTTCCTATGTTAGCAGATCTGTGTACTCTCTGCAGTATCATCTGGTCTGGTGTACAAAATATAGAAAAAGGGATTAAAAGACGGAATTGACGTGCAATGCAAAGAAATGCTGGAAAGCCTTGCACAGGAATATAAATTTCAAATTCTGGCTATGGAGGTTATGCCGGACCATGTTCATCTGCTTGTAGACTGCAGACCACAGTTTTATATTTCCGATATGCTTAAAATCATGAAGGGGGCTCTTACGCGCCAGATGTTCCTTTTACATCCAGAGTTAAAGAAATCGTTGTGGGGAGGGCATTTGTGGAATCCGTCGTATTATGCTGTAACATTCAGTAACCGAAGCCGTGAACAGGTACTTGCTTACATAGAAGGCCAGAAAGAAAAATCCAGTTAAAACCGAGAGGAAAAAGAGAATGAAAATCATATCCAGTTATGGTGTAGAATTACGAAAACAAAATATTCCAATCCGCCAGACACTAGAGATTTACCGTTCTGCTGTCAGTTATCTGGTCAAAGCGTATGAATCTGTATGGGAAGAACTGGCAAAAATTGAGAACAGTAAGAAACGTTTTAATGCAGCGGAACATCTGGTACATACAACGAAACGAAATCCGGCCCGGTTTGATTTTGACTTCTGCTTTCCCAAGATGCCATCCTATTTCAGACGGGCGGCAGTCCAGCATGCGCTTGGGAGTGTATCTTCTTATCAGACGCGTCTGGAACAGTGGAAAGCAGAGGGGCAGAAAAAGGGAAAGCCGTATCTGGAAAGTGAACAGTATGCGATGCCTGTTTTTTACCACGATGTCATGTACCATAAAAACACAGAAGAGAAAGATGCGGCCTTTTTTAAACTGTACGATGGCCACGACTGGAAATGGTTTGCTGTGCGGCTGAAACATACGGATATGGAATATCTCAGAAAACACTGGTCGGGCAAAAAAGCTTCGGCGCCAACGCTGGAGAAAAAGCACCACAAATATTTTCTGCGTTTTACGTATACGGAAGAGGTATCTTTAAACCAGACATCAGTCAAAGAACAGACGATCTGCAGTGTGGATCTCGGCATCAATACGGATGCAGTCTGTACCATCATGCGTCCAGACGGAACTATCCTGGGAAGAAAGTTTATCAATTTTCCCAGTGACAAAGACCGGATGTACCGTGTACTGGGACGGATCAGAAGATTTCAGAGGGAAGATGGGGATATGCAAAACGTCTGAATATAGAACTTGGTAAAAAGATTGCAAAGGAAATCGTTTTCTATGCATCAAAAAACAAGGCAGATGTGATTGTTTTCGAATATCTGGAGATGACAGGAAAAATTTCCGGGAAGAAAAAACAGAAGCTGCAGATGTGGAGAAAACGGGATATCCAGAAACGGTGCGGACAGCAGGCACACAGAACGGGAATACGGATTTCCCGAATTTGTGCATGGAATACGAGCAGACTTGCGTTTGACGGATCAGGAAAGACTGACCGTGATGCAGGGAATCACCGTCTGTGTACCTTTCAGAATGGAAAGAGATACAACTGTGATTTATCCGCATCGTATAATATCGGAGCAAGATATTTTATCCGTGAAATTTTAAAACCCTTACCGGCAACGGAAAGGTCTTTGCTGGAGGCAAAAGTTCCTGCAGTAAAGCGTAGAACCTCATGTGTTTATGCAGATCTGAGAGACTTAATTTCAGAAATGGAGCTGCATAAAGTAGCATAAACACAGGCAGATATGCAGTGGAATACCTGTTATGTGGAAACATGCCGTATCCGGCATGGAAGAAGCGCGCATCCGCGCAAGATCTAAGTAACAGGCGTATCCGCCGATATTTGGTCTACCGCCTAAAGCGGCCGGAAGCACGTGACTTTAGTCATGTGAGGTTCACTAGGACGGGAGGTTACGACCCCCAGGCACCGCGGAGCCCCTATACGTTGTGAGGTATGAAAGTGATTCATTTATTAAATAGATTCACTTATTCTTTAGAAATTTACTGTTTCTTTTAGAAAATAGACATACTTTGCTCACATTTCTTCACTATACTATATTTCAGATAGTTGATGAACCACTCAAACTATCTCCCCCCTCATTATGAAAGAACAGCCCGCCACCCGCGGGCTGTTCTTATTTTTTGCTCTTTTTCCTTTCTCGTTTCACTCCTCACTCTCTCCCGTCTGCGCGCTGCTTCACCCCCTCCCGTCCTATTCCACCAGCATAAGCAGCCGCGCCTTTTCGTAACGTAAATGCCGTCGGCGGGCGGGATGCTTTCCCGGGGTGCGGGGCATTGGGATGGGCGGTGTGGAGATCCAATAAAAAAAACAGATGCGGTTCGGCAGGATGCCGCCTGGTGCTCAACACCAGGGGGCAAGGCGCACTGAGACGGGAAATTATCAAATTTCCTGTCGAATTGCGCCGGTTCCTGTCGAACCGCATCTGTTTTTTATGACGGATCTCCCCGCCCATCCCACGCCCCGCACCCCGGGAAAGCATCCCGGACGCCGACGGCCTCACAGCCTCCCGTGGAATCGCGCTTAATCCTCCGCAGCCTCAATCGCCGCAGTCTCAATAATAAACTTCACGCTTCCATCCATATCACTAGCTTTTCCGCTATAAGAAGTATAAGCGCATTTATCCGAATTGAGTGCCTGAATCCGATCCAGTACATCCCCAAGATCATCTTCAAATGTGCTCTTCAGCTTGCTGGTACCCTCTTCTTCAAACTTCTTGGTTCCATCCGCCAGCTCTTTCGCACCGTCAGACAGCTCATCAATACCATCCACAACCTTGCTGCTTCCCGACTGCAGTTCCGAAGCTCCGCTCGCCAGAGAAGAAGTTCCATTTGCCAATGTAGAAGCTCCACTTGCTAACTGAGATGCTCCACTGTTCAACTGAGATGCTCCGCTTGCCAGCGAAGAAGTTCCATTTGCCAGTGTAGAAGCTCCACTTGCCAACTGAGATGCTCCGCTTCTTAGGCTACTGCTGTTAGCAGAAAGCTTTGCAGAACCGCTACTTAAATTACTACCCAACTGGCCAAGACCAGCCGTAAGCTTTGTGGTTCCCCCCTGTAAAGTCATAACCCCCTCAACCAAAGCCGGTGCATTAGCCTTCAACTCACTTGCTCCAGAAAGTAATGTATCATTATAAGCACCAAGCTGTGTAAATCCAGCATTCAATGCATTAATACCTGCTGTTGCCTTCGCAAAACTCTCATTTGTACTGCTGTACAACTGGTTTACGCCTGCTGACAGAGTACCGATACCCTTGTACAGAGCGCTTCCGCCCGCATCAAGCTGTGCCACACCTGCAGTCAGCTTCTGCATCGCGCCGAGGTTCTGCTCAACAACTGCTTTATTGTCGGTAATCGTCTGCATCTGTTTCTGCATCGTCTCAAGCTGCGGCATCAGCGCTGCAACCGTCTTCTGCAGATCACTGTACTGGCTCTTGATGTCGCTCATCTTCTGCTGCATTGCAGAAAGACCTGAGAGATCCGGGCGTGCAATTTCGAAGTTCAGTTCCGGAAGAGTAATCTGCGGAGCTGTCACCGGAGTAACCGAAACAGTTCCTGCAGATGCAGAAACACTGACCGTTCCGATCTGATTTCTTGCTTTACTTAATGAATCTGCAAGCTCTGTATTTCCAGCACTCTTCGCTGCGGAAATCTGTGCATCCAGTGTTGCTGCTGCAGCGGAAAGCTGATCATTTGCCTGTTTTGCTGCATCGGCGGATGCCTGGCTTGCTGCTTTATCTGCTGCGCTCTGTGCTGCTGTCGCTGCTTCCTGATTTAACTGTGCTGCTGCTCCATTTGCCCAGGTCTGAACCTGTGCAGCCATTTCCGTTCCCATCTGGGTAGCCTGTGTTGTAATCTGTGCTTCCAGACCGTTTAAGTAGCTTTCCAATCCCTTGGACAGCGTATCCATCTGACTCATCAGCTCATTGCCGTTCGTCATCATGCTGTTGACAGAACCTGCGATCGTAGTGTTCAGAACCTCGGAGAGTGCCTCGGTCTCAGAAATCAGCGTAGAACCGGTGCTCGTCATACCGTCTACCATCGTCAGCAGGCTCTGTACATCTGTGCTCTGAAGCTGCTCATTCAGATTGGTCAGTCCTTCGGAGAGCTGTTTTGCTCCTGCTAAAATATCATTTTCATCTTTTCCGTCCAGCGCTTCATTAAACTGTTTTAAGTAGCCATTTACTTCCGTTAATCCTTCTGCAAGTGGTTGTAAAGCCTCAGCGCCTGCCGCAAGTTTTTCCTCATTTTTCACATAAGAATCAATGCCGTCAGAAAGCTGTGTTGTTCCGTCTGTATACTGCTTTACACCAGCAACTACTTTATTCACACCGTTCACATACTCGGTTACACTTCCAGTCAGTGCGCCGTTCTTTCCAAGATACGTCTGAATTGCTTTATTCAGTGCATCAGTACCATCGGTATAAGAATTTACTCCGTTTGCTAAAGTAGATGCTCCACTTGCCAAAGTTCCTGCTCCGCTGTTTAAGGTAGATGCTCCGCTGTTCAGTGTGGAGACTCCGCTTGCCAAAGTCGATGCTCCGCTTGCCAGGGTACCTGCTCCGCTGTTCAGCTCATCTGCGCCGTCTTTTAAAGTTCCGATACCGTCATCCAGCTCTTTGTAGCTGTCTTTTAAGGTATCCACACCTTCCGACAGAGCCTTGGAACCGTCAACCAGCTCCATTGCTGCATCTTCCAGATCATTCAGCGCATCTTTCAGATCATCGTATCCGGTGATGTTTTCGGTGTCGATGGTGTCCAGGACGTCATCCAGTGCAACAGTGAAGGTGGAATCCATGGAGAAGTTCTCTACATCTGCGGTAATTTCCAGGCTCTCCGGCAGTTCGAAATCGCTGTCGCCGGATACCAGATCTTCCAGAGAATCAGAATTTAATCCCAGGCTCTCTTTCAGTCCCGGCATACCAAATCCGACAACGATGTTTCTGCTTCCATCGGAGATCACTTTACCATTGTCGATCTTGACATTGGAGAAAGTATCCTGCGGAAGAATCATTCCGGTCATCAGGACGAATGGGGTGTACATGGTCTCTTTCTTGCCGTTGACATCAACCGTTTTCTTGGTGTTATTGGTATACTCAACTTTGATTTTCAGTTTTCCGCTCTTTCCGGCAAGATCTTCTGGTTTCATTTCCTTGCCGTCCAGATAATACGTAAATTTCACAGAAACCGGAAGTTCTTTATCGGTGGTTCCCTGATAATAGATATCCTCGCCGTCGGTCTGCCAGGTCAGGCTGTTTCCGCTCTGGGTGAACTCCTCATCGCCTTTGACATTCTTGATATCCTTCAGCTCACTCTCGTCTTTCAGGTTTTTCTCTGTTCCGGCATTCTTCAGCCAGTTGGATACGGTGATCTGGTCTTCCGATCCGTCTGCGTTTGCATTTACATATACAGTTTCTTCCTTGGATACCGCTGCGTCCTCTCCTGTTGCTGCGTAAACCGGAGCAGCTCCCATAACAGCAGCCATACCAACAGCAAGACCAGACATCATCTGTTTTCTCAGTTTTCTGTTTCTATTCATCGTGATAAACTTCCTTTCTGTGGTTTTATAATGGTTTTCTATATCGAAATCGAGGATGTATTCCTATGTCTTTCAGTCACCTAATGTTATAACGCAAAAATGACTCTTAGTCAACATTAAATACTGCACAAAATTGACGATCGGTCATTTTTTTCTTCGTGCATAGTCACAAAAATGAGAAAAATAGTCATTTTTCCTTTGACGTTTCCATGTATGCTACCTATAATTATAATTAAGATATTTACACACGATCTACATCATTCAGGAAAGGAGACTCTCTGTGGGAAAAATCGACAACAACAAACAAATGAAACGCGAGTCCCTTCTGGACTCTGCTTTCTCGCTCTTTATCGACAACGGCTTTAGCAAAACGTCGATCTCGGATATCGTGAACAATGCCGGCGTCGCAAAGGGTACCTTCTATCTTTATTTCAAAGATAAGTACGATATTCGAAATCATCTGATTGCGCATAAGGCAAGTCAGGTGTTTCAGGCCGCCTACGCGGATCTGTTGCGCCACCCGGAAATTCAGGATTTTGAAGAACAGGTGCTTTTTATCACCGACAATATCCTCGATCAGTTCGCCGCCAATCACAGCCTTGTGACGCTGATTTCCAAGCATCTGAGCTGGGGATTTTTCAAAAATTCGCTTACGTTCTCTCCATTCAGTGCTGCCCCGGCCATCTACACAATCTACGAATCTCTGCTCGGCCATGCTGCATACACGTACCGCTCGCCGGAGCTGATGTTTTATATGATTCTGGAGCTGGTAAGCGGAACAAGCTACAACGCCATTCTGTATCAGCAGCCAGTGCCCCTTGAGGAATTAAAACCGGAGCTTTACGATGCCATCCGGGGAATCTTCAAACAGTTCCGGATTCGTAAAAAACGCAAATCGGCGGAAAGTACGGAAAAGACCGTTTCATCGGCACAGCCGTCCGATCCGGAAGCCCCCTTCAGCGCAGCGCAATAAAAAATACTTTCGCGGAATCTTCCAAACAAAGAAACCACGAAAGTATTTTTTATTCCTGCATTTGATTATACCTGTGTTCCCAGATACTCGCCGATCCGCTGCTCCATCGTCGGGACGAGCCACTCGGCGTAGCCTGCCTTCATCGGATGGATCGGGTCCTGGAGATACAGTTTCCGTTTTTCCGGCGACACACTGTTGATTCTTTCATCATTCCAGAAATCGATCACGCCGATCTTCCACTTCTCCTGAATTTTCAGAAGCGCCTCCACCATTTTTCCGTACGGCTCGGAGTCGTACTGCGGATTTGTATAGAACATCACCGGGCAGTGCCACGTCTCTTTTGCGTACGCAATGATGTATTCGATCGCGCCGCAGACGGTTTTGACATCGAAGCTGTCCAGATCATACGAATCGGAAATTTCGCCGAGCGGACTGTTCCGCGTTGCATCGTTGGTCGAGAGCTGGCAGATAAACAGATCGACCGGACGGGACGGATCGAGTTTGTCGCGCATGCGCTCGATGTAGGAATCCTCTCCGTTGTCGATCAGCGTCGTTCCGTTGACTGCCTCTTTGATACAGGTGCAGCTGTCCTTTTTTGCTATGTACTCCGCAAACGAATTGTTGTGGGCCGCAAAGCCTTTCGTCACTGAAGAGCCTAAAAAAACAACTGTTTTTCCTTTTAACGGGCTCGTCTTTTTGAAAGGAATCCGGGAAACATCGTATTTGACGGAGTTTCCTTTTTTAAAATAACCTGTTTTTTTATTCATTCTATATACGCCGCCGGCGGCTAAGGCTGCGCCTCCAGCTGCCAGAATTCCGGCTATGATTTTTGCATCCATGGGTAAACCTCCCTTATCTGAGTCAATACAGATTGCAAGACCCTGTCGGATCTTTTTTCGAATATCCCTATCTTACATCATTTTTCTGAAAATGCAAGTAAACTTTGTTGTCGATTTTATTCCGATTTTGTTAACAAAATCCGGCTTTTCTGTGTCCGGGTCGAATCCATGGCTTTCCTGTCGAAATCTTTTGCCGTTTTTTGTCCAAAAAGATTGACTCTCAAGCGTACTTGAGTGGTATAGTGAGGGTAACATTTTATCACAAAATTTTATTACAAAGGAGAATTTATCCATGAAAGAAGTGATTTTGGGCAGTCATCTGCGGAAAGTTCCTTCGATTGCGGTCGGATGCATGCGGCTTTCCGAAAAATCGAAGGACGAGATGAATCATTTTATCCACTCTGCGCTGGAACAGGGCGCATATTTCTTTGATCACGCGGATATCTACGGCGGCGGCAGAAGTGAGACCGTTTTCGGCGAGGCGTTTGCCTCCGATCCTTCTCTGCACCGTGAGGATGTTCTGATCCAGTCGAAATGCGGCATCCGGCAGGGCTTTTATGATCTCTCGAAAGAGCATATTCTGGAATCGGTCGACGGTATTTTAAAGCGGCTTCAGACGGATTACCTGGATCTTCTGCTGCTCCACCGGCCGGATGCGCTTGTAGAGC
>CAVLAW010000054.1:0-13109 GCA_963661155.1 Tidjanibacter massiliensis
CTTTGTGATCCCCTGGGACCGCATCTGTCAGATCGGCAACGATATCATTCTCGTCGAAATCCCGGAAAAAGAGAAAAAGCAGCCCTGATTAACGAATGTG
Organism: Tidjanibacter massiliensis; assembly: GCA_963661155.1. Taxonomy (GTDB): domain Bacteria; phylum Bacillota; class Clostridia; order Lachnospirales; family Lachnospiraceae; genus Fusicatenibacter; species Fusicatenibacter massiliensis_A. The sequence goes on from CAVLAW010000054.1 coordinate 101, forward strand.
GAAGCCGAACTCCGATTCCAGCGGAATTTTTTTCCACTTTGCATCGGTGATCTCAATGTAGCTGGAGGTGCGGATCTCGCGGATCATCTCGGTGATCGACGCATCGTCACCCTGCACTTCCATCTCCACCGTCTCATCCCAGCAGTTTTTCACCCAGCCGGTCAGTCCGAGGCGGTAGGCGGCATAGTATGCCCGGTAACGGAAGCCTACGCCCTGCACCTGGCCGTAAAAAATTACATGGTATCGGATCTGCTCTTTTTCTTCTTTTTCACTCATCGCTGCTGTCTCCTTATTCTGTCAAAACTCATCCGCCATGAAACAATAAAGCGGTAACGGGAACCAGTCGGACGGGATGTCCTTCCAGATTTCCTGCGGAATCCTGCTTCCCACGCGGGTAAGCGGCGAAAGCAGCAGTTCCTGTGCTTCTTCGCGGGTAAGCACAGCAGCTCCCGGATGTGCCTCTCGCGTTACGGTTACGGTATTATTCTGTACCTGGATGGTCAATGGCTGGCCCTCCATCACAGCGGACCACGTTCCGTTGCTGATGCCCATCTGATCTGCTTTCAGTTGTAAAAATGCTTCCACTGCATTTGCAAAATCGAAAATGCGGTACATTGCCGAGCCGCAGCGCTCTTTCGCAAAGCTCTCACAAAGCTCCGCAAGTGCCGCTGCTTTTTTCGTCTCATACACCGGAACGGAAATAAAAAGGGAACCGGCCTTTTTCTCTTTTAAATACGCTGCCAGCGCCGGAACATAGTCTGCATCTTCCACAAACTCTGCCTCCGCAATTCCATTTTCCCCGCAGACGGCAAGATAGCCGATCCGCTCGCCGTTTTTCCAGACGGCAACAGCCTCCTCGCCGAAGGTCTTCAGGCTCGCCTCCACATCATCGCGCACGATATAGAGCGGTTTCGCTTCGTTCAGCTTCTGTGCAAACGATACTGCCTCCTGATCTGTTTCGCCGTTCTCGTTTTTCGGAAACAGCGGTGCAAAGGTATAGGCGGAAAGCTCGTCCTGTTTCCAGGTGTGGCGCACATTCGCCTCGTCGAGGCAGAACGTGTATTTCTCGCTGCCCGGTGCAAAACCAAAATATGCATAGCGCTGTCTCTGCCCGTCCAGCGCCAGAAAATCACATGTTCCTTCCAGTTCTCGAATCCAGTCGGAAAGAAGCCGTTTCATATGGCCCTCTCCTCTTGCCTTTGGATGCACGGAAACACTTCCTACATATCCCACGCGGAGCAGCTTACCCCCTGCTGCCATTTTCTGCGGAAGCACCGCGATCTCAGCCCGGATTCTGCCGTTTTCGGCAACGGCAACACGGTGAATCCGCGCCATTTCCGGTCCCGCCTGGTAAACTCTTGGAATTAATTGTTCAAAGTCATGCGGACGGTGCGCCGTGCTGAACACGTAGTTTGCGAATTCAATACAGTCCTCCCACTCCTCCGGCTTTGCAAGTCTGTATTCTGTCATAATCGGTAAAACCTCCCCATCATGCCTTTTGGGCATTTCTTTTTCTCTATCCTAACGGATTTTTGTCGATTTGTCACGAATTTTTCGAAAAGAATCGCAAGAAAGCGAAACGGCGCATGTCCGTTTTTCGCCGCATGCGTCGTTTCGCTTTCTTAACTTGCTTTTCACCGCTTCTTATGCGATTCCTTTTACGGTGTAATCCTGTGCTTCCACTGCATTTTTCAGCACATCATCTGCAACCGGAGCGGTCAGTGTTACAACAGCCGTTCCTTTTTCATGGCTTACTTCTGCAGATGCAACGCCCTCGATTGCTTCGAGTGTTTTTTTCACTCTCGCCTCGCAGTGGCCGCACATCATTCCCTCGATTGTCATGGTTTTTACCATTCCCTGTTCTGTTGACATGTTCAGATCCTCCTTTGAAACCTCATGTTTGATTTTTTTATCTTTTGACGCGTCGTGCATCCGAAACAGATTCAGACGCAGGGCGTTTGTCACAACGCAAAAGCTGGAAAGACTCATAGCCGCCGCACCGAACATCGGGTTCAGCTTCAAGCCGAACAGCGGAATCCAGATACCGGCTGCCAGCGGAATACCGATGATGTTGTAAATGAAAGCCCAGAACAGATTCTCGTGAATGTTCCGGAGTGTGGCACGGCTTAAGCGGATGGCTGCCGGCACATCGGAAAGACGGCTCTTCATCAGGACAACGTCCGCTGCATCAATCGCGATATCTGTTCCGGCTCCGATGGCAATTCCGATATCGGCACTTGTAAGGGCCGGTGCATCGTTAATACCATCACCTACCATCGCTACTTTTCCTTTTTCTTTCAGGCGGCTGACTACTGCCGCTTTTCCATCCGGCAGAACGCCTGCGATGACTTCGTCCACACCGGCCTGTGCGCCGATGGCACGCGCGGTGCGCTCATTGTCTCCGGTCAGCATGACGACACGGATTCCCATATTCTGCAGCTCTCTGACCGCACGCGGGCTGTCTTCTTTGATGACATCCGCAACTGCAATCATACCGAGCACTTTTCCATCCTCAGCAAAAAACAGCGGTGTTTTTCCCTCTTCGGAGAGCTTCGCCGCCTGCTCCTCCATCTGTTTGGAGAGAAACGCTTTCTTTACGATCAGCGCGCGGTTTCCTCCGCAGAGCTCTTTTCCGTTTCGTTTTGCTGTCAGACCATTTCCAGGAAGTGCGGAGAAATCGCTGACTTCCTCTTTTGCCAGACCTTTCTCCTCTGCCATTGCCAGAATTGCGCGGGCCAGCGGGTGCTCACTCTTCTGCTCCAGCGCATAGGCACCTTTTAAGAGCTCGTCCTCTGTCACGCCTTCTGCCGGGACAAAATCGGTTACCTGCGGCTCACCGCTTGTGATGGTTCCGGTCTTATCGAGTGCAACAATCTGTGTTTTTCCAGTCTCTTCGAGAGAAACTGCTGTCTTGAACATCGTTCCGTTTTTCGCCCCCACACCGTTGCCGACCATGATCGCAACCGGAGTCGCAAGGCCGAGGGCACACGGGCAGCTGATAACGAGGACGGAAATTCCTCTCGCCAGTGCAAAGCCGACGCTCTCACCGGCCAGCAGCCATACCACAATTGTCACCAGAGCGATGCCGATGACGGTCGGCACGAAGACACCAGAGACTTTATCGGCAACCTTTGCGATCGGCGCTTTTGTGGCTGCCGCATCGCTGACCATCTGGATAATCTGAGAAAGTGTGGTGTCCTCTCCGACTCTCGTCGCCTCACAGGTGAGGAATCCGGACTGATTCAGGGTTGCTGCGGAAACACGGTCGCCCGCCTCTTTATCCACCGGAATACTCTCGCCGGTCAGGGCAGATTCGTTGACTGCACTCGTTCCTTCGAGGACAACGCCGTCCACCGGAATATTTTCACCCGGGCGGACAATAAAGTGATCGCCTTTCTTCACCTGGTCGATCGCAACTTCAACTTCTTTTCCGTTCTGCAGAATGACCGCGGTCTTCGGAGCCAGCTTCATCAGGCTCTTTAATGCATCCGTTGTCTTTCCTTTGGAGATCGACTCCAGCATTTTTCCGACGGTGATCAGCGTCAGAATCATCGCTGCGGACTCAAAATAAAACTCATGCATGTAGCTCATAACGGCATCCATGTCACCCTGAACCTGTGCGCCTGTCATGGCAAACAGGGCATAAACACTGTAGACAAAAGATGCAGTAGAGCCGAGGGCCACCAGCGTGTCCATGTTCGGTGCTTTGTGCCAGAGGCTCTTAAAGCCGCTAATAAAAAATTTCTGGTTGATGACCATGACTGCGATCGTCAGCAGAAGCTGGACGAGTCCCATTGCAATGTGGTTGCCCTCAAAGAACTTCGGCAGCGGCCATCCCCACATCATATGACCCATGGAGAAATACATCAGCGGAATCAGGAGAATTAAGGAACTGATCAGACGGCGCTTCATAATCGGCGTCTCTTTGTCTTTCAGCATCTCCTCATATTCTGCAGAAGACGCACCAGAGGATGTGCTTCCCTTCTCGCCTTTCTTTGACGCTCCATAGCCTGCATTTTCCACGGCTGCGATAATGTCCGCCGGAGAAGCGGTTCCCTCAACGCCCATGGAATTCGTCAGAAGGCTGACTGCGCAGGATGTGACGCCCGGCACCTTCGATACGGCTTTTTCGACACGGCTCTGGCAGGCAGCACAGCTCATGCCGGTTACGTTGTATTGTTCCATCGTATGTCTTCCTTTCTGTCTTTATCGCATACCCCGACGGGGTATCTTGTTTTCTTCTACACTATATACCCTGTCCGGGTATTTTGCAAGTGTTTTTTCGAAAAAGATTGCCGTCAGACTGACAAATCCTGCCATTACTTGACAATTTTCCCCAGATCTTCTATAGTGATAAAATCTACATTTTGTTCCCCGGGAGAGATTTTTATGATTACCTATGATTATTATCGCATTTTTTATTTTGTAGCACAATATCACAGCTTCACAAAAGCTGCGGAAATTCTGAAAAACAACCAACCGAACATTACCCGATGCATGAACAATCTGGAAAGCGAACTCGGCTGCAAACTGTTTATCCGCTCTCATCAGGGTGTTACACTCACAGCAGAGGGTGAAAAGGTCTACGAGCGCGTCGCTGTTGCCTATGAGCAGCTCCGCACGGTGGAGGAAGAAATTGCAAAAGAGCGCTCCCTCGAAAGCGGCCTGATCACCATCGGCGCCAGCGAGACAGCACTCCGGCTGATGCTCCTCTCCCGTCTGGAGCATTTCCATAACCGGTATCCGCACGTACGCCTCCGAATTTCCAATCACTCGACACCGCAGGCGATTCAGGCGCTGGAAAACGGTCTCGTTGATTTCTCCGTTGTCACAAGCCCGGTAAAAATCCCGAAGCCGCTCCACAAAATCCCGATTTTCTCGTTCCGTGAAATTCTGATCGGCGGCGCAAAATACGCCTCAGTTGCCGAAAAGCAGCACCGTCTGGATGAGCTTTCCGCGTATCCGTTCATCTCACTTGGAAAAGATACGGGAACACGGGAACTGTACGCAGAATACTTTCTCGACCACAATCTGGCGTTCCACCCCGATATGGAGGCAGCAACGACGGATCAGATTCTTCCTATGGTCGAGTATAACCTCGGCATTGGATTTTATCCGGAAGAGCTCGCACGCGATGCACTGAAAAACGGTACTGTCTGTCAGATCCCTCTTGTGGAAGAAGCGCCGCAGCGCGATATCTGTCTGCTCTTAAATCCGAGACAGCATCAGAATGCAGCGGCAAAAGAGCTGATTGAAGAACTGCTCGCACACGTTTCAAAATAAAAATGACATGAAAAAGACCCTGCGGTTTTTTCGCCGGACGAAACTGTTTTGTTTCTGTTCCAGCAAAAACCGCGGGGCTTTTTCTAAATCATTTTTTAACGGAATTTTTCCAGTGTCATGAGACCGAAGCTTATAAGAAGCAGTCCGCAGCAGACCCAGATCACACGGATACCAAAGTTGATGGATAATACACCGCCGATTCCGGCTCCGATAGCGAAGCAGAAAATGACACCGAAATAATATCCTGCCTGGCGAAGCTGCTCTTTTTTATGATCGCGCAGATACTTGGAGAACGCTGCCGTTCCGCTTCTTAAGTTTCCGATACACATTGTGCTCGCATACGAATAACCGCCGACTTTTCGGAAGGTCTGCACCTGGATCGCACATGCGAATGACACCAGCATCGCCGCAAGCATATTGTAGGAGGATGGAATAAATCCAACGATTGCCAGAATCAGGATTTCCACACCGAGAAGTGCCTGTCTCCAGTGCAGCTTCTTTGCATACCGGTAATGCTCCTGAAAGTTTTCTGCCAGAAATACGCCGACAGCAAAAAACAGGATCGGGAAAAGGTAGCGAAAAACAGCCGACCAGTTTCCCTCCAGAAAATTCTGACTCATCAACACAACGTTTCCTGTCTGGGCATTGGAAAATACTTCGTCTCGGCAGTTATATGTATAGGCGTCCTGAAAACCGCCCGACAATGCTAGAAATGCACTGTTGATAAATGCCTCCGACATCTGATTCTTTGAGAGAAGATGCCCAATCAGGGTTCCTTTCTTTTCCATAAAAACTCTTACCTTTCTTTTTGGCAGATGGATGGGTTCTGCCATTTCGTTTATTTTCTATTATACGCAATGCATTTTTTCGGTGCAAAAACGGATATGATATTATATTCATATCATTTTTATATGCCCCTTCAACTTTAACGTTTTTTGAACAGGAGCACAGGAAAAATCCGGAAGAAAATCAGACATTCTGCACAATGCGACATTTTTTTCTTTGTGAATCTGCCCTGCTTTCTTCCGGAAATCCCTTCTTTTTTCTCTTACTGTCCGTTCTGCTCGCGGTGATACTGCAGCGTGTAGAGCTGGTAATATCTTCCCTGCGCCGCCAAGAGTTCCTGATGCGTTCCGTTCTCCACGATTTTTCCATGGGACAGTACGATGATCTCGTCCGCATGCTGGATTGTGGAAAGACGGTGTGCTACGATCAGCATCGTTCCGATATTTTTCATCTTCTCCATCGAATCCTGGATCAGAAGCTCCGTCTCGGTGTCGATGTTCGCTGTCGCCTCATCAAGAATCATAACGGACGGCTTGTGGATAATCGTCCGCGCAAATGAGAGGAGCTGCCGCTGTCCGGCGGAGAAGTTGTTTCCTCTCTCCCGCACCGGCTCATCAAGGCCGTGATCCAGCTTGTTGATGAACTGGTCTGCATTCACATAGCGGCAGACATCCATGATCTCCTCGTCGGAAATGCCTCCTCACGGAGAATGATGTTGCTTCGGATCGTTCCCGAGAACAGGAAGACATCCTGCAACATCTGACCGAATTTCTTCCACAGGGAATCAATTTTAATCTTTCTGATGTCGATGCCGTCGATCAGGATCTCACCCTTCTGGAACTCATAATTTCGGCAGATCAGCGAGAGAATCGTCGATTTTCCGGAACCGGTCGAGCCGACAAACGCGATCGTCCCTTTCGGATTGACATGGAACGAAACACCTTTTAACACCCACTCGCCCGGGATGTAGGAGAACCATACATCGCGGAATTCGATTTCACCCTTGATGTCGGTGAGTCCGATCGCATCCGGCGCATCCTGCATTTTCGGCTCGATGTCCAGAATCGAGAATACCTTCTCGGCAGAAGCAAACGCCGACTGCAGCCAGTTAAACTGCTCTGCCAGGTTCTGGATCGGGTTGAAGAATTTCGAAATATACATATAAAAGCTGACGATCATACCGCTGGTGAGCGTCTGTCCGAGGAATGACGTTCCTTCCAGATAACCCTTGCCGCCTAAATACAGCAGACACAGAACCGAGCTGATGTACAGCATGTAAACGAGCGGACGGAAAATACCAAACACGAAAATCTACTCCGGCTGTGCGCGGCCGAGGGCATTGCTCTTGTCGATAAACTCGCGCATTTTGGCATCTTCACGGTTGAAAATCTGTGTGATCTTCATACCGGAAAGGTTCTCCGACAGATACGTGTTGATGTCGGTCGTGCAGTCTTTTACTTTCCGGTGTGCTCTTCGTGAGAACTTGCGGAAAATAATCGAGAACAGCACGATAAACGGTACGAAGCAGAGCACCATCAGTGTCAGCTCGTAATTCAGCATCAGCATCGCAATCAGAATACCGATGATGCCGAAAAAGTTCTTCAGCAGGTTGACCAGAAGGTTCGTGAAATTGCCGCATAGCCGTTGACCAGAACGGGATCGCCGTTCATGCCGTTGATGACCATGCGGTACAGCTCCGGTATGAAAAGCTGGAAATAATCTACGAGAATCAGCGCCGCAAGACCTAAGATCAGAATGGGCGCATTCTTTTGTCTCCCAAAATCCCCCTCCCCGTCAGGATCAGTTTTTACATACAACGCTTTCATACAAACAGAAGGAACTGGATTTCCCGCATTTTTCAATTTTCTTTTTTTATTTTTTGCCGTTTGCCGCCTTTTTTGCGCAAATTTTGCGCATTCCGGTCAGAACGCACAAAAGCAGGATGACACTCACGCCAAGCGTGATCCACCATGTTTTTGTCACGGCTGCAACCAGGTAACCCACAAGGCAGACGCACGCTGTCACGGCTGCGTACTGCATCTGCGTCGATACGTGGTTCAGGTGATTGCTCTGTGCACCTGCACTCGACATAACTGTCGTATCCGAGATCGGCGAAATGTGGTCACCGCAGACTGCTCCTGCCAGAACGGCAGATACCGAGATAATCATCATCTCCAGATTCGTTCCGGCTGCGAACATGCCCGTTGCAATCGGGACAAGGATCGCAAAGGTTCCCCAGGAAGTTCCCGTGGAAAATGAAAGGAACACTGCCACAGTGAAGAGCACAACCGGGATAAAGATGCCTGCAGACGCATGGTCTCCTACAACGCTTCCAACAAACTGTGCCAGTCCCATCGCATCGCCGACGCCTTTTAAGGTCCAGGCGAAAACAAGGATGGTGACAGCCGGAACCATCAGTTTGAAGCCCTCGGACAGGCTGTCCATAAAGCTCTTGAAGGTGATGACTTTCCGCGGCAGATACAGTGCCATCATAAACAGGATTGTGACAACGGATGCAAAAATCAGACTCGTCTCTGCATCACAGCCCGCAAATGCGGAAATCACATTGTCGGCACCGCCGAGAAAGCCCGTGTAAACCATCGCTCCGATCGCCGATACAATCAGCACGGCAACCGGGAGTACAAGGTCGATGACTTTTCCGTTCGGATTGACCTCCTGCTCAGAGACCCGTTCGAACTCCTCGCCGCCGGTCGTGAAAAGATCGCCTTTTGCAGCATTGTCCTCGTGGATCTTCATCTGGCCGAAATCAAAGCCGGTATAACAGATGTAAAAGACCATCACGATCGTGAGGATCGCGTACAGGTTGTACGGAATCGTCCGCAGGAAAAGCTGGAATCCGCTGATTCCCGCATCGGCCGGCACATACGAGTTGACGGCTGCCGCCCAGCTCGAAATCGGAGCGATGATGCAGATCGGTGCTGCCGTTGAGTCGATGATGTATGCCAGTTTTGCACGGGAAACTTTGTGGCTGTCCGTGACCGGGCGCATGACGGAGCCGACGGTCAGGCAGTTGAAATAGTCATCCACAAAGATCAGGATGCCGAGTCCCATCGTCGCCAGAAGTGCGCTCCGCTTCGTCTTAATCTTCGTTCCCGCCCATTTTCCATACGCCGCCGAGCCGCCGGATTTCGCCATCAGCACAACGACCATGCCGAGCAGGATATCGAAAATCAAGATGTTGATATTCATGCTGTTCCGCAGAATTTCAAAGAAACTGGTAAACGCCTGCCACGGATGGAAGTTGGTGTATAAAAGGACACCGACTGCCGATCCGATGAACAGGGAACTGTAAACCTCTTTTGTGATAAATGCCAGCAGAATTGCAAGCAGCGGCGGAACTAACGCCCACCAGGTTCCGATAAACATTGAACCGTTCATGTAATCTGTTTTCCCTTTCTAAACGCAAAGCGCGATTCAGAACATCTCAGAAGACGCTCTGAATCGCCTTTCTTTTACGGATTCACAATTTTTCCAGCCACCGCACAGGCTGCTGCTGTTCTCGGGGATGCCAGATAAATTTCAACTTTGGAAGTACCCATTCTTCCAAGGAAGTTACGGTTATTGGTTGCTACGACGCGCTCACCGTCGGAAAGGATTCCGCCCGCCCTTCCGCAGCACAGCCCGCAGCCCGGATGTGTGATCATCGCGCCTGCCTCTGCCAGGGTATCGAGAATGCCGAGTTTGCTTGCCTGCAGATAAATCTTGCGGCTCGCCGGTGTCACGATCAGTTTCACGTAGTCAGCGACTTTTTTGCCCTTTAAGACTTCGGCTGCTGCCTGCAGATCCTCGAGACGGCCGTTCGTACAGGAACCGATGAAGACCTGATCGATCGGGGTTCCCTCAAGAACGCTGACATCGCGGATTTTATCAACCTGGGATGGGCATGCCATAACCGGCACGAAGTCCTCGGCACGGTAGGTGATGGTGCGCAGGTATTTCGCATCGTCATCGCCTTTTAAGCTCTTCTGATAGTCGTTGAGTTCAATCTCACAGTATTCTGCGGTCTTCTCATCCGGTGTAAAGAGTGCACATTTGGCACCTGCCTCAATCGCCATGTTAGCAATCGTCATACGGCTTGCAACCGTCATATTCTCTACGGTGCTTCCGGAGAATTCCAGTGCGCGGTATGTCGCACCGTCTGCACCGAGATCGCCGATCAGACGGAGAATAATATCTTTCGACATCACATTTGCCGGCAGCTCGCCGTCAATAACAACCTTGATGGTCTCCGGCACTTTGATCCACATCGTACCGGTTCCGAGAATGCTCGCCATCTCGGTGTAGCCGATTCCGGAAGAAAAGGCGCCGACACAGCCGTATGTCGTTGTATGGCTGTCCGTTCCGAAAACAACGTCGCCCGGTTTTACATAGCCGGCCTCTGTCATTAACTGGTGGCAGATTCCGTCGCTTCTGTGTACGTTTTTCATACCGTATTTTTTTGCGAACTCATCACCTTTGTGGAAATGTCTTGTATCGTCCACCTGGCTTGCCGGAACGAGGTGGTCGTAGATCAGAACGACTTTGTCCGGATCCCACAGTTTGGTGAAGCCCATCTCCTCAAATTTCTCGCCGACAAACGGGATGAAAATGTCATGAATCATGACTCTGTCTACATTGACCGTCACAATGTCGCCCGGCTTTACGTCTTTTCCGGTGTTGTGGCGGATGATTTTTTCAATTACTGTATTGCCCATGTTTTCTTCCTCCCGCTCTTAGTCCAGTCCGTTGCGTTTGCGCATCGCCTTTACCAGGCCGCCTGCCTGAATGATATCCATCAGGTTCTCCGGCAGAGCAGCGATCGGGTAGGTTTTTCCGTTGTAATCGACGTGCTCATTCATCTTTACGATGATGGTGTCGCCCTCTTTGATGTCATCGTGCAGGTCTGGCTGCTCGATCAGAAGAAGGCCGTTGTTGATGGAGTTGCGGAAAAAGATCCGGGCAAAGGATTTCGCGATGACGCAGGAAATGCCGAGCGCCTTGATGATCTCCGGTGCCTGCTCTCTCGATGAACCGCAGCCGAAGTTCTTTCCTGCCACGATGATGTCGCCCTTTTCAATCTGTCCGGCCAGTTCCGGGCGGAGCGGGGAAAAGCCGTACTGTTTCATATCGTCAATTGTCTTTAAAGCAAGATACTCGGTCGGGATAATGATATCGGTATCAATATCGTCTCCAAGCACCCATACTTTTCCTGTAAATGCTTCCATATGTTTATTCTCCCACTTGTCTAAATCTGGTCTGCGGTCGCAATCTTTCCGGCAATTGCGGATGCGGTTACGGTTGCGGCAGATCCTAAATATACTTTGGAGCTTGGATGACCGGCACGGCCCTTGAAGTTACGGGTTCCGGTGCTGATCAGCACTTCGTTCTCACCGATGACACCCTGGCAGCTTCCCCAGCAGACGCTGCAGTTCGGGTTCATCACAATAGCTCCGGCCTCCATGAAGACGTCGATGATGCCTTCTTTTAATGCCTGGAGGTAGATCGTCTGGCTTGCCGGAACGACGAGGAAACGAACGCCCTCTGCGACTTTATTTCCGCGGATGATCTCTGCGCCGACGCGGAGGTCTTCAATTCTTCCGTTGTTGCAGGAGCCGAGGAATGCCTCATTGATCGGTGTTCCGCAGGTCTCTTCTGCCGGAACGACACGGTCTACAAAATCCGGTTTTGCTACAACCGGGCGGACTTTCGAGAGATCGAAGGTGTACTCTCTGACGTATTTTGCGTCCGGATCGCTGTGGAAGATTTCTTTTGGCTCTCTTCCGTGCTCTTTCAGGTACTCGATGGCTTTCTCATCAGCTTCGAAGATTCCTGTTTTTGCTCCGGCCTCAACTGCCATGTTGCAGAGTGCCATACGATCGCTGATGCTTAAGGTCTTGGCGCCCTCGCCTGTAAACTCCATCACCTGATAGTTGCAGCCGTTTGCGCCGACTTCACCAATGATGGTGAGGATCAGGTCTCTCGCATAAACACCCTCCGGCAGTTTTCCTACCAGATTGAATTTTACGCTCTCCGGTACAAGTACCCAGGAAGTTCCCGTTACCATGCCGTACAGGAAATCGGTACAGCCGACACCGGTTCCGAATGCGCCGAGTGCTCCGTAAGAGCAGGTATGGCTGTCAGCGCCGAAGATCAGCTCGCCCGGGCGGACATAGTTCTCGATCATAACCTGGTGGCAGACACCTTTTCCTTCCCAGAAATCAATCTTGTTCTCTCTTGCGAAATCACGCATTTTCTTCTGGGATGCCGCTGTTTTCGGACTGTCGGACGGTACGTTGTGGTCTACGATGAAAACCAGCTTTTTCGGGTCCGCGATGTGCGGGTGGTTTAATTTGTTGCGGTACATATCAACCGTCAGATGGGTCGTTCCGTCGTTGCTCATCAGACGGTCCAGTGTTACGGTGTGGATATCTCCCGGTTTTACTTCCGGAACGCCGGCTGCAGCGGCGATAATTTTCTCTGCAATTGTCATTCCCATGGTTCTACTCCTCCTCGCGGTTCAAAGAGGCAATCAGGCCTCCCTGATTCAGTATGTTCTGCATATATTCCGGCAGTTTGGTGCAGGTGTACGTTTTGCCGTTCACCTCTGCGGTTCCCTCGGACATATGGAGGATCATGGTGTCCCCGTCTTCTACGGCATCCGGCAGGTCTTTACAGACAATCGCCGGCAGACCGATGTTGATGGCATTACGGAAAAAGATTCTGGCGAAGGATTTTGCAATGACTGCCTGCACGCCAAGTGCTTTTAAAACACCCGGTGCCTGCTCTCTGGAAGAACCGCAGCCGAAGTTCTCTCCTCCTACGACAAAGTCTCCGGGTTTTACTTTCTTTGCAAAATCCGGATCTAACGATTCAAACGCATGACCTTTCATCTCATCCAGATTCGGCAGAAGCAGATACTGGGATGCAATGATCTGGTCTG
>CAVLAW010000055.1:0-12976 GCA_963661155.1 Tidjanibacter massiliensis
AACGAGTATCGACGGCATGTACCGTGCCGGTGCAAAATCGGCTTCCCTCGGCCATAAAATCCTGCTCGACCCGGTCGGCGCGGGCGCAAGCCATTTACGTACTTCTACGGCTGTCGGACTGATAGCTAAAATTCCGTTTACGGTCATCCGCGGAAATATTTCCGAGATCAAAACACTGGCACTCGGAAGCGGAACGACAAAAGGCGTTGACGCCGACATTGCGGATAAAGTAACAGACGAAAATCTGGACAGCTCCGTTGCTTTTGCCAAGAACTTTGCAAAAGACCACAACTGCGTGGTTGCCATTACGGGAGCGATCGACCTTGTTGCTGATGCCGACACCTGCTATGTGATCCGCAACGGACGCCCGGAAATGGGAAGCATCACCGGAACGGGATGCCAGCTCTCCGGCATGATGACCGCCTACCTTGTAGCAAACCCGGATGAGCCGTTAAAGGCCGCTGCTGCCGCTGTCTGCGCCATGGGTCTTGCCGGCGAGATCGGCTGGAGCCATATGAAGCCGGAAGACGGAAACTCTACTTACCGGAACCGCATCATCGACGCCATTTACCACATGGACGGCGAGACGCTGGAGAAAGGTGCGAAATATGAAGTGCGATAAGAAAGACCTGCTTTTATATGCGGTGACAGACCGGAGCTGGCTGAACGGCGAGACTCTGTACAGCCAGGTAGAAAAGGCTCTGCAGGGCGGCGCAACGTTTATCCAGCTCCGTGAAAAGAATCTCGATTCGGAGCATTTTATGGAAGAGGCGCTGGAATTAAAGAAGCTCTGCGCAGAATACCATGTTCCGTTTGTCATCAACGATAACGTGGAAATCGCCGCAAAAATGGACGCGGACGGCGTTCACGTCGGTCAGAGCGATATGGAAGCCGGTGATGTCCGCGCCAAATTAGGACCAGACAAAATCATCGGTGTTTCGGCACAGACCGTCGAGCAGGCCATTCTTGCCGAGCAGCGGGGAGCTGATTACCTCGGCGTCGGTGCGGTGTTCCACACCGGATCGAAGGCGGATGCGCAGGATGTCAGCCACGAGACTCTGACTGCCATCTGCAATGCCGTCCATATTCCGGTCATCGCGATCGGCGGCATCACGCGCGACAACGTGACGGAGCTTTCCGGCAGCGGCATCTGCGGCATCGCCGTCATCAGTGCGATTTTTGCACAGAAGGATATTGTCTCGGCAACGAAGGATCTGAAAGAACAGACGCTCTGCATGCTGGAACAGAAATAATTTTCACGTAACTTTTCAACCATTTCACCAGGCGGCAGACTGGGGGCACCACTTTCTTTGTCGCCTGTCAATACAAAATTAATGCAAAAAGGAGTATTCTCATGGACGCGAAAAACATGAAAACAGCATTAACAATCGCGGGAAGTGATTCCAGCGGAGGCGCCGGCATTCAGGCAGACATTAAAACCATGATCATCAACGGGGTTTACGCCATGTCGGCAATTACCGCTCTTACCGCCCAGAACACCACCGGCGTTTCCGGTATCTTTGATGTAACACCGGAATTTCTCGCCGCACAGCTTGACGCTGTCTTTACCGATATCTTTCCGGACGCAGTCAAAATCGGTATGGTATCCTCCCCGGCACTGATCGAAGTCATCTCCGAACGGCTTCGCTTCTACCAGGCAAAACACATCGTTGTGGATCCGGTTCTCGTCGCTACAAGCGGCTCCGCACTCGCTTCCGGCGGCGTGCCTGACCTGATGAAAAAGCTTCTCTTCCCTCTGGCTGAAGTCATCACACCGAATATTCCAGAGGGCGAAGTTCTCTCCGGCATCGAAATCCATTCGGAAAGCGATATGGAACGCGCCGCAAAAGAGATCGGGGATTCCTGCGGCTGCGCCGTTCTGTTAAAGGGCGGCCACAGCATCAACGACGCCAACGATCTTTTATATCACAACGGGGAATTTACCTGGTTCACCGGAAAACGCATCGACAACCCGAACACGCACGGCACCGGCTGTACACTGTCCAGCGCCATCGCATCGGGTCTTGCGAAGGGCTTTTCCCTTCCGGATGCTATTTCCGCCGCAAAAGATTATATCTCAAGCGCACTTGCCAGCATGATGGATCTCGGCCACGGCTCTGGCCCGCTGAACCACGCTTACCGGATTTAAATTCTGATTTTGATAAAGGAGAACACAAGATGGAACGCAATTATACTACACAGATGGATGCCGCACGCCGCGGCATCGTGACACCGGAACTGAAAAAAGTCGCAGAAAAAGAATACATGTCCGTGGAGGATCTGATGCCGCTCGTCGCCAGCGGAAAGGTTGCCATTCCAGCCAACCGCCTACACACCTGCATCGACCCGGAGGGCATCGGCTCCATGCTGCGCACGAAAATCAACGTCAACCTCGGCGTTTCGAAAGACTGCAAAGATTACGATGTGGAAATGCAGAAGGTTCTCTCCGCTGTCAATATGGGCG
Organism: Tidjanibacter massiliensis; assembly: GCA_963661155.1. Taxonomy (GTDB): domain Bacteria; phylum Bacillota; class Clostridia; order Lachnospirales; family Lachnospiraceae; genus Fusicatenibacter; species Fusicatenibacter massiliensis_A. The sequence continues at coordinate 2,465 of CAVLAW010000055.1, forward strand.
CGGAAGCCATCATGGATCTGTCAAGTCACGGCAATACACAGCCGTTCCGCCGCAAACTGACTTCCGAATGTCCGGCGATGATCGGTACCGTGCCGGTTTACGACAGTGTCATCCACTACCAGAGAGACCTTGACACACTGACCGCCAAAGACTTTATCGATGTGATCCGCCTTCACGCCGAGGACGGTGTCGATTTCGTCACCCTGCACTGCGGCATTACCAGAAAGACGATCGATCAGATCCGCAAGCATAAACGGAAAATGAACATCGTTTCCCGCGGCGGCTCCCTTGTTTTTGCCTGGATGTGCATGACCGGCGAGGAGAATCCGTTCTACGAGTATTACGATGAAATTCTCGATATCTGCCGCGAGTACGATGTGACAATCTCTCTCGGCGATGCGTGCCGTCCTGGATGTCTCGCTGATGCAACGGATGTCTGCCAGATCGAGGAGCTTGTCCGTCTCGGTGAGCTTACCAAACGTGCCTGGGAAAAAGATGTTCAGGTCATGGTCGAAGGACCGGGCCACGTTCCGATGGATCAGATTGCCGCCAACATGAAAGTGCAGCAGACGATCTGCATGGGCGCTCCGTTCTATGTTCTCGGACCTCTCGTAACTGATATTGCACCGGGCTATGACCACATCACTGCTGCCATCGGAGGCGCGGTTGCCGCCATGAACGGTGCCGCATTCCTGTGCTACGTAACCCCGGCAGAGCATCTGGCGCTTCCGAACCTGGATGACGTAAAACAGGGTATCATCGCGAGCAAGATCGCCGCACACGCCGCCGACATTGCGAAAGGCGTTCCGCATGCGCGCGACATCGACGACAAGATGGGCGATGCACGCCGCGTGCTCGACTGGGAAGCTCAGTGGAAATGCGCCCTCGACCCGGAGACTGCCAAAGCCATCCGCGCCGACCGTGCCCCGGAACAGGAAGACACCTGCTCCATGTGCGGTAAGTTCTGTGCGGTACGAAGCATGAACAAGGCTTTAAATGGCGAACATATTGACATTCTTTAATTTTATCTGATATACATACCTTATGCGAAAAGGAACGGTTTTCATTACAGAGCCATTCCTTTTTTGCGTTACCTCACTCGTCTGCCGGTTGAAAAAAAGGCCATTTTATTGTATAATAAAAATGTTAGCGTTTTTTACAACGTTTTACTATCAAGAAAAGAGGTATTACATATGAGCCTTTATTCCATTGTGGTACCGGTATACAACTCAGAGCACTCACTCGAAGAGCTTTATACCCGTATCCGGAATGTCTTTGAAAATACGATTCACGAGGATTTTGAACTGATCCTTGTCGATGACAGCTCCAAAGACCATTCGTATGAGATTATGAAAAAGCTCCGCGCAGCCGACAAGCGTGTCCGCATCATCACCATGGCGAAAAATTTCGGACAGCATCCTGCTCTTCTGTGCGGTTTTTCTTACTGTCAGGGCGATTTCGTCATCACCATGGATGACGATCTCCAGCATCCGCCGGAAGAACTTCCGAAGATGATCAATGTGATGAACGAGCGCGATGATGTTGATGTTATCATCGCACGGTACCAGGGCAGAAAGCACAACTTCATCCGCCGTCTGGGAACCCGTGTTTCTGTCTATGCCACCTCGAAAATGCTCGGCAAAGACCCGAACCTCGAGATCACAAGTTTCCGTTTGATGCGCCGCTTTATCGTCGATGCACTGCTCGGCATGAACGTGCATCTGCCGCAGATCGGAAACCTGCTGGTGCAGACTTCGAACCGCATTATCAACGTGGATGTCAACCACGATGCGCGAAAATACGGCAAAAGCGGCTACAGCTACCGCCGTCTGGCAAAAGATCTGTTCCATGATATCATCTCCAACTCGGCATTCCCGCTCATCGTGGTACGGGACATCGGAATTGCCAGTTTTCTGATCAGTTTCATCCTCGGCATTTACTATCTGATCAAATATTTCTGCCTGGGAAGTCCTGTTCAGGGATGGACGACTCTGGTGCTCTTAATCACCGGCTACTCCGGTCTTCTGCTGCTTGCCGTCGGCATCATTGGACAGTATCTGATGAACATCCTCGACGAGACGAGAAAGATGCCGAATTACACGGTTCGGGAGGAAGATGTGTAATGAAAACTGCTACTGAAATCGGCGGTTATCTCCAGATGGAAGAGCTTCCGGGATGCGAATACCACCCGGAGCTCTTCGCTCTCAACCTCGCCCGCTGCGTGTTCCTCTTTGCAGCAGATCTGCGGGGCTGCAAAAAAGTATATCTGCCTTATTTTCTGTGCGATTCCGTCATCGACGCGGCGCGCCATCACGGGATGGACATCGAGTTTTACCATATCGATGAAGATTTTCGTCCTGTTCTGCCGCAGACGATCGACGCGGACGCACTTTTTTATGTGGTAAATTCCTACGGCCAGCTCTCCGATGACGATCTGATCTTGCTTCGCGACCGCGTGGGATATCTTCTTGTCGATCACGTCCACGACTTTTTCCGGAAACCACTTCCGGGCATGGATGCACTGTACTCCTGCCGGAAATTTTTCGGACTGCCGGACGGTGCGTACCTTTCCATCGGGGAAGGTCTGCCGCACAGCGAAGAGGCGGCTTCCCGGTACGCCGCTCTTTTTGAGGACCGCTCTTCGGCCCGCATGGGTCATATCCTTGGTCGGTACGAGGACGGGGCTTCGGCGCATTATCAGACGATGCTTGCAAACGCCGATACGTTCCATCAGGAACCTCCGAAGCGGATGTCTCCGCTGACACACAACCTGCTTCGCGGCATTGACTACGAAACGGCAAAGGCAAAGCGAAATGAAAATTACGATAAGCTGGATCAGATGCTCGGCTCTGCTTCCAGAAAAGCCTTCCCGCGGACAGACGGGCCTCTCTGCTATCCGTTTTATACAAAAGAAAATGGCGCTGCACTCCGGAAAGCACTGGCTGCGGAAAAGATCTTCGTTCCGACCTACTGGTCGAATGTGGTGCGCGATCTGCCGAAGGATTCCATTGAGCATGATTTTGCCGCCAACATTCTTGCCCTGCCGTGCGACCAGCGCTACACACCGGACGATATGGCGTTTGTGGCAGATACTTTACTGAAATTATTAGAGAAATAAAGGGAGAACTTCCATGAATAACCGAATTATGATCCTTGGTTCCCTCGACGAATTTGTCAAACTCACCGAGATGGCAAAAGAGCGCGGAATCTACACGGTTGTCTGCGACGGAAACCCGGACGGACCGGCAAAAAAAATCGCAGACGCTGCCTACGACCTTGATGTACGCGACACGGACGCGATCGCAGAGGTCTGCCGGAAAGAACAGGTTGACGGCATCCTGACTGCATTTTCCGATCTGCTGCTGGAATGCATGGTCAACATTGCCGCCAAAGCCGGCCTTCCGTGCTATCTGACACCGGAACAGGCCGTTTACTACCGCGACAAGAGCGTCATGAAAAACATGTTCCACAAGATCGGTGTTCCGACACCGCAGTTTCTGCGCCTGAAACCGGATTTTACGGATGGCGAAGTCAAGGGCTTCTCGTTCCCGGCTGTCACAAAACCGATCGACAAATACGGCTCCCGCGGCCTCTTCGTGGTCAACTCTGCTGAAGAAATCCGCTCCTGCTTCGAAAAAAGCTGTGAGTCTTCCGACATCAAAGAGATCCTGCTCGAGGAGTACAACACCGGCTACGAATTCAATCTGATGTCCTACGTTCATGAGGGACAAGTCTATGTGCTCGGTCTTGCCGACCGCGAAAAGACGAAAATCAATCCTGCTTCGATCCCGATCAGCACACGGAATGTCTATCCTTCCTGCCTGATGGATCACGTGTACGACGATGCGCGCGCGATTCTGCAGAAAGTCATCGCCTTCACCGGCCAGACCGAGGGCGAGCTCTCCATGCAGTTCTTCTGGGCAGCAGACCGCGGCATCCAGGTCTGCGAAGTGGCTGCGCGTTTTCTCGGCTATGAGCACGAGCTGATCGAATACTGCAGCAGTCTCTCCCTCGAGGAGCTGATGCTCGACAGTGTTTACGATACCGATGCGTTTGCGAAAAAGCTTGCCGCACACGATCCATGGTTCAAAAAGGTCTCTGCGGTTCTCTATTTCCAGGGAAAAGAGGATGTGATCGCGGATCTTTCGATCGCGAAGGACTGCCTCGATCTGCCGGAGATTGTTTCATCCCAGCTCTTCTATGAAGACGGGGAGAAAATTACCGCATTTGCACGACCGTACGTGGCAAGATGCTGTATCTCCTCGGATTCCCGCCTGCTCATCAACATCTGGACCGACCGGATTTTTGACGGCATGAGCATCACGAATGCCAAAGGCGAGGAGCTGCTGTACCAGAACCAGAGAACGATGTACCCGGACTGCACCGATCCGGATCTGCGCTCCTGATTCGTTGAATTTCAAATATTTTATCACGAAAAAATCCCGCAGGAACCGCCGGCAGCAAGATTTGCTGTCCGGTTTTCCCGACGGGATTTCTTTATTTTACCTAAATTTATTTTGCCCATCCTTCGGCATAGCGGACTGCCTTGTGCCATCCGTTCATCTTCTCGTCGCGCTCCTCTTTTGAGAGCTCCGGCTCAAACATGTGGTCAATGGTTCCGTTCTGCTTTACGGTCTCCTGATCCGGCCAGTAGCCGACGGCAAGGCCGGCAAGATAAGCAGCTCCCATAGCCGTCGTCTCGATGCAGCACGGCCGTTCCACCGGTGCCTGGCTGATGTCCGCCTGGCACTGCATCAGGAAGTTGTTGGCGCTCGCTCCGCCGTCCACACGCAGTGCGGAAAGCTTCATGCCGGAGTCTGCCTCCATGGCCTTTAAGACATCATCCACCTGATACGTGATGGATTCCAGAGTTGCGCGGATCACATGGTATTTGTTGACGCCGCGGGTCAGACCAAGAATAGTTCCTCTCGCATACTGATCCCAGTACGGCGCGCCAAGGCCGGTAAAAGCCGGCACGACGTAGCAGCCGTTCGTATCGCTGACCTTCTGTGCCATGTACTCGGAATCCGCAGAGGACTCGATCAGTTTCATCTCATCGCGCAGCCACTGGATCGCCGCTCCGCCGACGAAGATGGATCCCTCGAGCGCATACGTAATCTTGTCGCCGATTCCCCACGCGATCGTGGTGACAAGGCCGTGTGTCGACGAAACCGGTTTGTCTCCGGTGTTCATCAGCAGGAAACAGCCCGTTCCGTATGTATTTTTCGCCTCACCCGGTGCAAAACACGTCTGGCCGAACAGCGCCGCCTGCTGGTCTCCTGCTGCTCCCGCAATCGGAATCGGACCGCCGAAATACGTGGATGCTGTCTCCCCGTAGACACAGCTGGATGGGCGCACCTCCGGCAGCATGCAGAGCGGAATGTTCAGTTCTTTTAAGATATCCTCATCCCATTTCAGGGTGTGAATGTTGAACAGCATCGTACGGGATGCATTCGTGTAGTCGGTGACATGCACTTTTCCCTTCGTCATCTTCCAGATCAGCCACGTCTCCACGGTTCCGAAATAGAGATCTCCTCTCTCTGCCCGCTCACGCACGCCCGGCACCTCGTCAAGAATCCATTTCAGCTTCGTTGCAGAAAAGTAGGCGTCGATCACAAGACCTGTTTTTTCCCGGAACTGATCAACCAGTCCGCGCTCCATCAGCGAATCACAGTATTCCGATGTTCTGCGGCACTGCCATACAATCGCATTGTAAACTGGCTCTCCCGTCTTTTTGTCCCAGACAATTGTTGTCTCTCTCTGGTTTGTGATGCCGATTGCCGCAATATCCTCGTAGGATGCGCCCGCTTTCTGCATCGCCTCCACAGCCACGCCGAGCATCGTGGACCAGATTTCATTTGCATCGTGCTCCACCCAGCCCGGTTTCGGAAAACGCTGGGTAAATTCCTTCTGCGCAAGGCTTACGATCTGTCCCTTCTGATCAAACAGAATGCAGCGATTGCTCGTTGTGCCGGCATCGAGTGCCATGATGTATTTTCCCACGTTACAATTCCTCCTGTCTCACATCTCAAGAAGAGAGCCTGACAGGTTCAACTGCCACGCTCTCTTCTTTTTCTTTGTATGTATCGTATCACAGAATCCTTTTTCTGTAAATCCGTTTTTTATGCGGTGATGATCTCCAGCAGTGCGCCGCGCAGGTCATCGGAGAGATCCATGCTCTGCAGTTCGGCCGCCAGAATTGCCACTTTTCCGTTCGCTTTGTTCAGAAGTCTTGCGATCAGCTCTTTAGTGATGTAGCTGATCTCTGCGTGCAGCAGCAGATCCATCGCGCGTGTTACTACATCATTCTTGGCAGCTTCTGTGTCCTCCGGCAGGCAGATTTCCACGGTATCCTGCGGTTTTACATCGGTTACTGTAACGGTAAGAAGTCCGTCTTTTTCTTCTGCTTTCGCATCCACTTCCACGCCGCTTACCAGCACTTTCGCTGTTTCTGCGGTGCTTCCGCCGAATTCGACGCAGTACGTTCTGTTTTCCGGAACGAGGCTCTGATTACCCTCAACCGGAGCAATCGTAAACTTGCGTGCGGCCCAGTCGAATTTCATCGGTGTCTGTGCGCAGTCACCGTTCTCGTATGCCATCGAAGTATTATCATCCTCGTACAGGGTAAAGGTATTGTCTGCACCGGCGTAAACGCGTACGGTCAGTTCATCCGGGTTGGACTCTACATCGAGCGCGCTGATTTTTTCAGTCATCGGGATGATGGCGCCTGCTTTTGCAAGAACCGGGATCTCCTCGATGGTGCGGTACAGATCCATGCTTCTGCCGCCCTCATAAACCATTCCGTTGAAGAAGTCAAACCAGGTGCCCTCCGGCAGCCATACTTTTGTTTTGGCGCGTTTCAGCTCCGGAATGCGTTTTGTGGTCACCGGCGTTACCATCAGCTCACTTCCGAAGAAATACTGGTTCGGAGCTACATTTCTGCCCCAGAATACAGTCTCCGGGTAATCATAGTACATCGGAACGACGATCGGTGTGTCTTCTTTCCATGCACGATAGTTCATCGTGTACAGATACGGTACAAGTTTGTGGCGCAGACGGAGGAAATCATCCATCGTGCTGCGCACTTCCATGCTGAAGTTCCACGGTTCTTTTCCGCTGAAAGCACTGTTGGAGCTGTGCAGACGGTTGATCGGGGAGAAGACTCCGTACTGATACCATCTTGCCTCGAGCTCGTCGTCGCGGTAGCCGAGCATATGGCCGCCGATATCATGGCTCCACCAGCCGTAGCCGATGTTCGATGCGGTGCTCGTAAAGTACGGCTGGAAGTCCAGGGATTCCCAGGTAATGTGGGTGTCTCCGGAGAATCCGACCGGATAGCGGTGGGAACCAGGTCCTGCGTAGCGGGAAAAGGTCATCGGACGTTTTCCGTCTCTTGCGCTGTCAAGGAAGTGGTAATGGTTCAGCATCCACAGCGGATCCAGTCCCTCGATCTTGGTGCTCTGTCCCTGCTGCCAGTCGATCCACCAGAAGTCAACACCCTGCTGTTCCATCGGATGATGCACTTTATCCAGGTAAACGTCGAGGAATTTCGGATCGGCGATATCAAAGTTGACCGGCTCTTCTTTCTCGGCATCCACCCCCATCTCTTTTGCCACCTCCGGGTAGCAGTCCTCGTAGGCACGGATTCCGTCTGCCGGGTGAACGTTCAAGGTTGTCTTCATGCCGCGCGCATGGAGCTTTCCAAGGAATCTCTCCGGGGCCGGGAAGAGCTTTTTATTCCAGCTGTAACCGGTCCAGCCGGTGCCGTATTTCGGATCCACATCGTCCACGCGGTGCCAGTCCATATCGATGACGGCAACGGAGAACGGAACGCCCTCTTTGTCGAAGTCCTCCATCAGTTTCATGTAGGAATCCTCACTGTAGCGCCAGTAACGGCTCCACCAGTTTCCAAGTGCGAAACGAGGAAGCATCGGAGTCTTGCCGCAGAGATGATAGAAGTCCTTCAAGGCCTGACGGAAGTTCCAGCCATATCCGAAGAAATAGAGATCCTGCACGCCTTTCTTCCGCGGTGCTACCCAGCCGTCCTCGCTCATCAGAAGTGATTTGGAATCGTCCATCACAGCAGAACCGAACCAGGACATGATGCCGGATTCCAGCTCGCAGGCACCGTTTACCTGATCGAGGGTGCGGGCCGTTCCGCCGAGATCCTGTGCCGGATCACCGTAGTGCCATGCCGGTGCGGAGCCGATGCCGACGGCGTTTGTCTTGCAGGTCAGTCCGTTTGCGGAGAATGCTTTTTTGTTGTAGTTTAACTGCAGATATTTCGTGCGCAGTTCCAGCTCATCGCCGGTATCCTTGGCAGAAAATTCTACTGCCGGAAAATCACGGTTTACTACCGTCTGGGATGCCTCGTCGATAAATTCGCCGTCTTCGCTGTACTCGAGACGGAGAAGATACTCGGTCAGTACGGTGATGCGGTATTTGTCGCCTTTTACTACATTTTCCGGGTTTGCAAGCGGATGTGTCTCCATTTTCAAATACGGTTTCATGTTTTGTTTTCCCCTTTCTTCTTATCAGTTTCTGCCGGATTTTTTCCGAAAAAGAACCTGCGGCAGAGATTTTTCCCGCCACAGGTTCCTCTGCGTTTCATATTATTTTGTTTCCAGAACAACCGCCTCATAAGCGCACAGTTTTCTTACCCCCGCTGCTGCGCCGTCCTGCGGATAGTTGCTGATCAGGACATCTGCTCCTGCAAATTCTGCCGGAACAACGTACTCCTGCTCCTCTTTTGTGAAGTTGCACATCACAAGGAGTTTCTTATCGCCTAAGGTTCTGGTGTATACGTACAGAGCCTCGTCCTCCGGATCAAGCAGCTTGTACGTTCCGTAAACCATGATGTCCTTCTCTTTGCGGAGATGGATCAGTTTCTTGTAATAGTTGTAGACAGAATCCGGATCTGCCATCTCCTTCTTTGCGTTGACGGTCTCGTAATCCGGTCCGACTTTGATCCACGGTGTGCCGGTGGTAAAGCCTGCGGATGCACTGTCATCCCACTGCATCGGCGTTCTCGCATTGTCTCTTCCGCGCAGGTTCAGGTAACGCATCATATCGTCCGGCGCTACTTTTCCGGCTCCAGTCAGCTCGTTGAAAGCGTTGATGCTCTCGATATCGCGGAACTCGGACAGATCGTTGAACGGAACATTCTTCATGCCGAGCTCATCACCCTGGTATACGTACGGAGTTCCCTGCATCATATGGAGGCAGGTAGCCAGCATTTTGGCACTGACTACACGGTATTCCGGTGAATCATCGCCAAAGCGTGACAGGCAGCGCGGCTGATCGTGGTTTCCAAGGAAGAGGCTGTTCCATGCCTTGCCTTCCAGCTCGGTCTGCCAGGAAGTCATGACGCGTTTGAAGTCTTTGAGCGGTACGCGTTTGTCGGTCCATTTGCCGAATTTTCCGCTTGCCAGTTCAACCAGCTCGAACTGGAAGACCATGCTGAGCTCTTTGCCGTCTGCGGATGCGTATTTTTCTGCCTCCTCGATCGTAACACCGGCGCACTCGCCGACTGTCATCAGATCGTATTTGGAAAGAACTTCTTTGTTCATCTCCTGCAGATACTCATGCACATGCGGTCCGTTGACACAGCCGGAGTCGCCGTAGAGTCCGCCCTCCGGAATCTTTCCATCCGGCAGTCCGTCCGGTTTGGAGATCATGCTGATGACATCCATGCGGAAGCCGTCGATGCCTTTCTCACACCACCAGTTCATCATATCGAAAACTTCTTTGCGGACGGTCGGGTTCTCCCAGTTCAGGTCCGGCTGTTTCGTTGAGAACAGATGCAGGTAATACATCTCGGTCTGCGGATCGTATTTCCATGCGGAGCCGGAGAAGCAGCTTCCCCAGTTGTTCGGCTCTTTTCCGTCTTTCGGATCGCGCCAGATGTAGTAATCGCGGTACGGATTGTCTTTCGATTTACGGCTCTCCACAAACCATTTGTGCTCGTCCGAAGTATGGTTGACAACGAGGTCCATGACCAGCTTGATGCCTCTTTTGTGCATCTCGGAAAGCATGCGATCAAAGTCCTCCATGGTTCCGAACTCCTGCATGATGGCCTGGTAGTCGCTGATGTCGTATCCGTTGTCATCGTTCGGCGACTGGTAGACCGGTGAAAGCCAGATTACGTCTACACCGAGATCCTTCAGGTAGTCCAGGCGGGAGGTGATACCGTTTAAGTCTCCGATACCGTCCCCGTTGCTGTCCATGAAGCTGCGCGGATAAATCTGATATACGACGGCTTCTTTCCACCATTTTTTGTCCATTTCTTGTCGTCCTCCTTTTATTTTATGCCCGTTGTCCGGGTACTTTGGTTCTTCATTTTCAGCCATAGTTTACCACAGGTACCGCTGGTTTTTCAATAGTTTTGCGCAAAACCAGCAGATTTTACAAGAGATTCCTTGTGGAATTGGTAATTATTTATTTTGTCAGGTCGCGCACCGATTCCCGCTCGACAAGTGTGGTCGGAAGCGGCGGAACGTCTTTCTGTACAGG
>CAVLAW010000056.1:0-12966 GCA_963661155.1 Tidjanibacter massiliensis
CGTCTCGGCCTGTACGCAGGACATACGCTTCTGTGCCAGATGAATTCGGATTCTGCCTCTGCTTTCGTGTTTAATATAAAATTTCAAATCTTATGCCTCCTAGAAAAACACCTGCAGAATGTTCTGCAGGCGTTTCATTTTTCCGTATTGTTTCAACTCACAGTCGGTATTTTCACGGAGTCTGACATATCGAGAATAGCTCGACTGTGACTTGCCTCATGTCAGTGGAGGATACCGATTTCTCTCCGTCTGCCACCGCCGTTATGTTTCTTTTAACAATTCATCCCACCGCTTTAGAAGCGGGGGACTTCTTGTCTACTGGTGTTGAACCAACGTAAATCAGATACCGTAAGGCTTATGCCTCAGTCATATCCTCAGCTTCTGCCTCAACAGCTTCTTCTGCTGTCTCCTCAGTTACGTCCTCAACTGCCTCTTCTGCTGCTTCACGCTCTTCGTTGATCTGTTTTGCGTCAGCATAGATATCCTCAGCATTCTCCTGGATCGTTGTTACAGTATCCATAACTACTTTCTTTGCACGAAGAACAGCTGCAGTGCAGTTGGTGTAAAGTTTTTTTGCATCCTTGCTGGACAGCGCTTTGATACCTGCTGTTCCGAATAATACTCCTGCTGCAAAAAGTCCTGGGTGTTTTAAATCTTTAATTGTCATAATAGAATTTCCTCCTGATGTTTGAATTTTATTTCGGGGAGATTTTTTCCTGAATTTGTAACTATTCAGAGCCATGCGAAATTGCAAGGAAAAGTGCGAATCATGCTTGCATGAATGAGTACTTTTTTATGCAATTTCATATGGCGAGAAGCCACATCGAGATGCAGCGTAGCGGAATCGAGATGGGGCTCTGAATAGTTACTAATTTTACATCTTCCCTCGCTGTGTTTCACAGTATAGCACCCGCTTGCCCGGTTAGACAATACGTACAGTGCTTTTTGATAATTATTTTCATTTAAAAAAGGGGGAAAACGGAATAAACCTTCATCCGTTTTCCCCCTTTTTCAGCCTTCGACCGCCGAAACGATCACATTTTCAATATCCTGGTTCTGAATATAGCCCTTTGCCTTCAGTCCCGATTTCATCACGTCCATCCACATCTCTCCGCTTAAACGGCAGACGGTATGGTCGCTTAATTCTACGGTGCAGCCCTGCTCTTTAAAGCAGTCTTCCCCGCAGGCAATTTTATAGAAATTCTTCCGGCTGATTGCGCCGATGCTCTCCAGCGTATTCACCATGCGATATACCGTAGCAGGTCCGATACTGCTGTCCTTCTGCAGAGCTTTGTAATAAATTTCCTTGCAGCAGGAGCACTCTTCTTCCAGGATAATATCAAGCAGAATCCGTCTCTGTCTTGTGATTCTGCATCCCTGTTCACGGAGCTTCTGGATAATCAGCTCGCGCTTCATCTGTGTTCTGTGATAATTTCTGGCTTCATGCTTTGTCTGTTCCTGCGGCATACGTTTTACCTCCTGATGATGATTCTGTGTTGTCAGTCGCAATGTCCCTTGCACTGTCCGCAGTCACCGCCACAGCCGCCTTTGCCGCTTTTTTTGTCTTTGATCATACTGCGTGCTGCAAGTCCTACCAGACCGACAACGACTACGAGTGTGATAAAAGTTCCCATAGAAACATCTCCTTTCCTATCGAAAAAGTCCGCATCCTGCAGCGGATGCCGGATACGGACTCTTCGTCAGATACATGTTCTTCTATCTGTCACAGCAATTATTTGCTGAACATTTTCTTGGTGGAAACGTTCAGAGTTGTGCTCTCTTTGTAAGGTCTTACCAGCAGATATACAAATCCGATGATGAGCAGAACAGCAACTACAGTTCCGATTCCAAAGCCGCCGCCGATGAACAGGTTACCGATCTGATAGATGCACAGGGATACGACATATGCAAGCAGTGTCTGATATCCAATTGCAGTCCAGAACCATTTGGTGTTGTTCATCTCACGTTTGATAGCACCCATTGCTGCGAAGCACGGTGCACACAGAAGATTGAATACCAGGAAAGAGTAAGCAGCTACAGTAGATAAGCTTCCTGCCAGCTGTCCCCAGATCTCGGCACCATCTTCTGCAACTTCGCCAAAGCCGAACAGAATACCGAAGGTACCAACAACGTTCTCTTTTGCGATCAGTCCGGATACGGCTGCAACAGCCATCTTCCAGTCGCCCCATCCAAGAGGTGCAAACAGAGGAGCGATAACGCTTCCGATAGAAGCAAGGATACTGTCATTTAACTGCTCAGCTTCCAGCATTCCGAAGGAACCGTCAACCCATCCGAAGTTCATCAGAAACCACAGGACGATGGTAGACATAAGAATGATGGTACCAGCTTTTTTGATGAAGGACCAGCCACGCTCCCACATGCTGCGGAGTACGTTGCTTACGGTCGGCCAGTGGTAAGCGGGAAGCTCCATAACGAACGGAGCCGGATCGCCAGCGAACAGTTTTGTTTTTTTCAGGATGATACCGGAGCAGATGATTGCTGCGATACCAACGAAGTAAGCACTTGGTGCAACCCAGGAAGCTCCTCCGAACAGCGCACCTGCGATCAGGGCGATGATTGGAAGTTTTGCTCCACAAGGTACGAAGGTTGTTGTCATGATGGTCATCTTACGGTCACGGTCGTTCTCGATGGTACGGGAAGCCATGATACCAGGAACACCACAACCACTTCCGATCAACATCGGAATGAAGGATTTTCCGGAAAGTCCGAATTTACGGAAGATACGGTCCATGATGAATGCAACACGTGCCATGTAACCGCAGGACTCCAGGAATGCCAGGAACAGGAACAATACCAGCATCTGCGGTACGAATCCAAGTACGGCACCAACACCGGCTACGATACCATCGAGGATCAGACCCTGCAGCCAATCAGCGCAGTGGATGGCATTCAGCAGATTCTCGATTGCCGGAGGAATGATCTCACCGAAGAGTACGTCGTTTGTCCAGTCAGTTACAAATCCACCAACGGTGGTAACGGATACGTAATATACGATCCACATAACAACTGCGAAGATCGGGAGTGCCAGCCAACGGTTGGTTACGATACGGTCGATCTTATCAGATGTTGTCATTGCGCTCTTTTTGTTCTTTGTGATGCAGTCGCCGATGATGCTGGAGATGTATACGTAACGCTCGTTTGTGATAATACTTTCGGTATCATCATCGAACTTGTCTTCCAGCTGTTTGATCTCAGCAGATACATCCGGAACGGATTTCATCTGATCTGTGATCTTATCATCTTTTTCCAGAAGTTTGATTGCAAAGAAGCGTTTCTGCTCATTTGCAATGTCATTTCCAAGTTTGCTCTCAACGGTGCGGATAACAGACTCCACATCTTTGTCAAACTCATGAACCGGTACAGCAGCACCTTTCTTCTGTGCGATCTGTACTGCTTTATCAGCAGCTTCTTTGATTCCGGTTCCTTTCAGAGCGGAGATTGTTACAACTTCGCAGCCCAGCTTTTTCGCCAGTTTGTCGATATGTATTTTGTCGCCGTTCTTCTCGACGATATCCATCATGTTGACAGCCATGATAACCGGAATACCAAGCTCCATGATCTGTGTGGACAGATACAGGTTACGCTCGATGTTGGTACCGTCTACGATGTTCAGGATCGCATCTGGTCTTTCGTTAATCAGGTAATTTCTGGCTACCACTTCCTCCAGTGTGTACGGAGATAAGGAATAGATACCCGGAAGGTCCATGATGGTGACATCTTTGTGGCCTTTGAGCTTTCCTTCTTTTTTCTCGACGGTTACACCTGGCCAGTTACCTACGAACTGGTTGGAGCCTGTCAGTGCATTGAACAATGTTGTCTTACCGCAGTTAGGGTTTCCTGCGAGTGCAATCTTAATTGCCATTTTTCCCATGCCCCTCTTTCTTTGATTTTTACTGATTTTGATGAAATTCACAAGCCTTACCAATATTGGCTATGGCTTGCTTTCGTTAGCAGTTGCTAACAAGCAGTCAAAAAAAATTTACTCTACTTCAATCATTTCCGCATCTGCTTTTCTTAAGGATAATTCGTATCCTCTGACCGTTACTTCGACCGGATCGCCGAGCGGAGCAACTTTGCGCACGAATACGTTAACACCCTTGGTGATTCCCATATCCATGATTCTTCTTTTGACCGGACCGGAGCCGTTGAGTTTTACAACTTTAACGGTTTCTCCTACGGAAGTCTCTTTTAAAGTCTTCATCTTCTCTCCTTCTTTCCTATCAAATCAGGATTTTAGCTGCCATATCTTTTCCAACGGCTACCCTGGAATCTTTCACATTCACGATGAGATTGCCGTCGATTTCCGATACGACTGTCACGTTGCCGCCGACTACGAAGCCAAGGTTCTCAAGGAATCTTCTGGTCTCTTCTTTTCCGCCGACTTTCTTGATTGTGTAACATTCGCCTGGATTTGCCATCGTTAAAGGCATAGTCAATTACCTCCTGTGTATGATAATGAGTTTCATCTTTATTTCAGTTGTTAGTATATGCTAACGCACGTTAGATGTCAACCGCTTTTTTAGAATTTTTTTGTATTTTTTTCAGAAATTGGTTTCGCTATTGAGAAAAACACTTCGATAAAAAACTTATTTTTGTAAAAAATGCGGCAGAACGGGAAATTTCTGCCTGCTCCCGTTCTGCCGCATTTTCATTTATTTTCCTTTAAAAATTACTTTAAAAACGATACATCATTTTATGCCAAGACGCACCGCCGTGGGTGGAATCTGAAAGTTCGATATATTCGTATCCAATCTTTTTATAGAAAGGAATCATATGCTCCTTGCAGGTAAGAACAACCGCCTTTTTGCCGCGCTCTCCTGCACTCTTGACCATATGGCGCATCAGCGCTTCGCCGATGCCCTGCTTCTGATACTTCGGATTGACATCCAGTCCGAAAATCATCTGATAATCGCCGTCCCGATTGTGCAGCGATGCATCATGGTACAGCGTGTCGGCCAAATAATCCGTATCGGCACAGCAGCCGTTGCAGAAGCCTGCGATATCACCGTCCTCGGTCTCTGCCACAAAAAAGCTGTTTTTGCAGGTTTTGTACCGCTCAATAAAGTCCTCATAACCTGCTGCCTCCGCAGCCGGGAAGCATACAGCCTCCACTTCTGCTACTTTTTCCAGATCCTCCTCGCGTACCGGACGGATCGTATATTTCACTTTTCGTTTTAAATACGGTTTCAGACCCTCTACGACCTCTTCTACCGTTCCGTCTTTAAACGGATTTTTCAGTCCTGCCAGATCCAGCAGTTCAAAATATCCCTTGCTTCCGCCCGCCTGGCAGAGACGATAGTAGTCTTCCCATGCCTGCTCCGGCTCTTTTTTCGACCGTTCAAAGAACTGGAACGCACAGATCTGTGCCAGCGCATAGTCAATATAATAGAAAGGATTCACAAAAATATGCTGCTTCTGCATCCAGAAACCGCCCTCCTCGAGGAACTTGTGGCCGTCGTAATTTCTCCACGGCATGTAATTCAGCTCTAACTGATGCCATACCTCGCGGCGCTCTTTCGCTGTCATGCCGATATTCTCAAATACTTTATGCTGGAACTCATCCACGCATACCATGTACGGAATCACTTCCAGTGCACTCATCAGATGTGCGTAGCGGTAATCATCCGCCTTGTCACCGAAGAACGCATCCATCCAAGGATACGCAAAATGCTCCATCGACATCGAGTGAATCTCAGCCACCTCACTCGTCGGGAATACCATATCCATAAACGGAATCTGTTTTGCCGCCGTATATGCTTCAAACGCATGGCCTGCCTCGTGGGTCAGAACATCAACATCGGCGCTCGTGCCGTTGAAGTTTGAGAAGATAAACGGCGCTTTGAACGTATTCAGGAAGGTACAGTAACCGCCCGTCTGTTTTCCCGGCTTCGACTCCAGATCAAAGAGTTCATGCTCCACCATAAAATCAAAGAACTCACCCGTCTCCTTCGACAGCTCATGATACATCTTCTGTGCCTTCACAACCAGCTCCACCGTCGTTCCCTCCGGCACCGCATTTCCCTCCGGGAAGATCAGCTCCTCATCGTAATAATGCAGCTTGTCCACACCGAGCCGTTTTTCCTGCTCCTTGCGCAATTCCAGGCAGAGCGGCACAATTTTTTCTTTCACCTGTGCCCGGAATTTCGCAACATCTTCTGCCGTATAATCGTATCTTCCATAGCTCAGATAAATAAACTCAATATAAGAAGAAAAGCCCAGTTTCTTCGCAATCTTATCGCGCAGCGGAACCATCTTGTCATACAGCGCATCAAGATCTCCCGAGATCTTCTCATACAGATCTCCCCACGCCGTCATCGCCTCTTTCCGCATCTCGCGGTCCGTGCTCTGCATCGCTTTCAGCAGCCCATAAAAATTACACGTCTCTCCCCGAAATTCCGTCGAAGCATTCGCCGTAATTTTACTGTACTGCTGTGTCAGATTACCCTCTTCAATCAGATCCTCCACAATACAGTCGTCCGCCAGTTTCTGACCAACTTCCATATTCTTCACAAAAAAGTCCCCGAACTCCTCCGCGAATTCTTTGAGAAACGGAGACTCGAGAATCACCTTCTCCGCTTTTCTCATCAGCAGATGAACCGCCGGAATCGTCTCATTCCAGAACTGAACCTCTCCTTCATAAAACGAATCCCTCGTATCCACCGTATATCTCACCAGCGCCACTTCCGCCATCGTCGCCCAGACATCCTCCCGCGCTTTCTCTTCCATAAAAAGCCCGCGCAGCTCCTCATACGACTTGGCATTTTTCAGAGCCTCAGTATACTCGCGTACCTTCTCCTGCTCCGCCTCCATATCCGGTCTCACATACTCAATTTCCGAAAACTTCTTCATCTTCTTTCGTACCTCCTTCTCATCAAAGAACACCCAGTTCCTTCAGTTCATGATAAACCCTCGACGCCGGAAGCCCCATCACATTATAATAGTCCCCCCGGATCCCCTTAATAAACTTCGTCCCAAACGCCGTCTGAATCCCATACCCTCCAGCCTTATCCGACCAGACAGGAGCCTCCCCCTCTTTTTCCAGAGCAAGATATCCCTCAATCTCCTCCTCCGTCATCTCATAAAACTCCACATCCGTACAGTCACAGAACGACACGACCTTCTTCGCGTCCCCCTCCTTCACCGCAATCGTAACCCCAGTATACACCTGATGCACCTTCCCCTGCAACTCCCACATCATCTTCCTAGCCTGCTCAACCCCCTTCGGCTTTCCCAGAATCTCTCCCTCAAAGGCCACAACCGTATCCGCTCCAATGACCACCGTGTCACCTTCGACAAGTTCCGCCACATCCAAGCATTTCAACCTCGAAAGCTCCTCCACAACCTTCTCCGGTTCCGAAGATGTCACAACCTCTTCCGCCCCTGAAGCCTGCACTTTACATTTTATTCCCAACATCTCCATCAACTCTCGTCTCCTCGGAGACCCTGACGCTAAAATCACTTCCATATTTTCTATCTCCTTCACTTATTTTTTCACTAAAATATCAGCGGGCAGTGAGCCGCCTCAACGAGGCGACTCACGTCCCCGCGTCCGTGCCTTTCGCGCGCGGGAGGGGAACTGCGAACGAGGGATTGCGACTTGAGGCAGACAGCCGGATAAAATAAGTACGCCGGGAACGAACACAATCCACTCGTGTCCGTTCCCGGCGTACTTATTTTGTCTGGATGTCTGAATCACGGAGTGATCCCCCGTCGCAGCTCCCCTCCCGCGCGAAAGGCACGGACGCGGGGACTACAACATTCCGTCTTAACACAAAGCAAAACGATAAGCCGGGTTATGTCGTGTGTAATCATCTATCCAATGGAACTGTCGCCAGTCCCCTTAAGCGACCCACCTGAAAACATGACGGGCAGCCATATACGTTTTCTATTCGGTCTTGCTTCGGATGGGGTTTACATGGCTTCCTCTGTTACCAGAGAAACGGTAGTCTCTTACACTGCCTTTCCACCCTTACCAGAAAAGATCGAAACCCTCCCTGGCGGTATCTCTCTGTTGCACTATCCCTGGAGTCACCTCCGCCGGACGTTATCCGGCACCCTGCCCTGCGAAGCCCGGACTTTCCTCACCTGGCCCCTTTCGGTTCTGCCAGCCGCGATTACATATCTTACTTCGTCAAAAACGGAACATCAGACAGTTAGTTATCATACCACAAAATCTCCCCATTGTCCATCCCCAAACTTGAGAAACACGCTCCGCGAGTTTCTCAAGTTATCGCGGCAGTCGCCAAGGTCTCGTGCAAGCACGGACTTTGGCTCGTTGCCCGCGTAAATCAGAAAGGTTATGATCACACATCAAAACAACTTCCCCCCACAAACTCCCTAAGGATCGAATTCTTCGGAATATCCTCAATCGGCACCCCGACAAAATAATCCAGGAACTTCAGCAGCCTCTTCGCCTCCTGATACTCCGGCTCCCCCTCCTCAATCTGGAACAGAAGAGGCTCCGCATACAGCTTCAGAACCGAAAGTTCATACACCAGTGCCGAATTAAACATCACATCCGCCTTCTCCTGATTCGGGAAAATGTTCCGATCCTCGCCGCGGCGCACCGACGGCCACATCGCAATCGTCTCCTTCGCCGACGTCGCCCGTGTCCTGCTGTCGCGTACCATCCGCCGGATCAGACGGCCATCCGTCGTCGGAATCCGGTTGTGCTCATCCACATTAATCTGCGTCAATGCACTGATATAAATCCGGAACTTGCTCTCCGCCGGAAGCGACCACGTCAATTTCTCATTCAGCCCGTGAATGCCCTCCAGCACCAGCACATCCGTCTCCTTCATCTGGATAAAATTCCCCTTGTACTCACGCTTGCCCGTCTTAAAATTAAAATACGGCAGCTCCACACGCTCCCCGTTCAGAAGCTTCGTCATATCCCGGTTCAAAAGATCAATGTCCAGCGCCTCCAGGCACTCAAAATCATACTCCCCGTTCTCATCCCGCGGCGTATCCACCCGGTTCACATAGTAATTGTCGAGACTGATCGGATGTGGCGTCAACCCGTGGGCCGAAAGTTGAATCGAAAGCCGGTTGCAGAACGTCGTCTTGCCCGAAGAAGACGGACCCGCGATCAATACAAACTTCACCGTCTTTTTCTCCGCAATCTGCTCCGCAATCTTTGCAATCTTCTGCTCCTGCAGCGCCTCCGCAATCAGCATCATCTGCTGAATATTCCCCTTCGTGATCCGCTCATTCAGGTCGGCAACCGTCGAAATCCCCATCTGCTCGCCCCATCGCTCCGATTCCCGCTGTACCTGGAACACCTTCGGGGAAAGATTCGGCGCCGGCACCGTCTCCGGAGCCTTCTTCTCCGGCATCTGCAGCACAAAACCATCATCATACAGATAAAGATCGAAATACTTCAGATAACTCGTATCGTACGTCATAAATCCATAGTAATAATCCTCAAAATCCCCGAGACTGTACAGATTCACCCGGGAAACACGGCGGTAGCGGAACAGGCGATCCTTATCCGTCATGCCGTGCAGCCGAAACCGTTCACGTGCCTCGTGCGTATCCACGCTCCGTTTGTAAATCGGCACCGCCTTTTCCACTTGATCCTTCATATAAGCCTTCACTTCATCGAGGAATGCCTGATCCAGTGTGATATCGCCGTCGACCGTATAGAAAAATCCCGATCCCGCCGAGAAATGCAGCATCACATGACGGATCTTATCGTAGCCGCCCACATGGTACACCGCTTTTACCAACAACAAGGAGAGGCTTCGCTGATACGTCTTGTGTCCAATCTCCTCCTTCGTCGTCACAAATTCCAGTTCACAGTCTTTCTTGAGTTGCTTGTGCAGCTCCCTCAGCCGTCCGTCCACTTTCACCAGGACAATCGGCGCATCCATATCTTTCTCAAAATCTTTTGCAATCTCGTAATAAGAGCAGTTTTCCGGATATTCATATCCTTTTCCATCAATTGTTACCCGAATCAATTATAGTTCCTCCTTTTCACAAAACTTTCTGACAATTCAGAAGTAAAAACAAAGGCGCGCCCGAAAATCACAAAACCTGAAATTTTCAGACACGCCTCCTCATAGCAAAACGCTGTCGTTACATCGTATGGAACCGTGCCAGTGCACGTTCCAAAATTTCTTCTTTTTCTTTCAGTTCACCCAGACGATGTGCCGCCTTCTCCCCCGGATTGCCGGAGAGCTGTTCGATCAGCATCCCATTCTGCTTCTGCTGCTTCTGCAGATATTCCAGAAGCACCGGATTCTGGTTTTCCAGAAGGCGCGGCCCATAGAAAAGCTCTTCTGCCTTCAGTTCTTCTCTTTCTCCCGGCACTGCCCGCAGAATCGGATAGTATTTTCCATCCTCCTCCACAAAGTTTTCCTGCGCAAGGAAAAATCCATGTTCCAGAAGCCATGCGCGCACACGGTCAATGTCCGACTGCGGCTCCAGAATCAGCTCCCGAAAGCCGGAAAGCAGCGGCTCGCCCTCACTTAAAATGCGAACGGTCAGACCACCGCCCATGCCCGCAATAAGGAGAGAGTCTCCCTCCCCTGCCTGCAGAGCATGAAGGCCGTCAGAAAGCCGGGTTTCTATGTAGTCCCCCATTTGATACTGCGCGATATGCTCCCTGGCCCGCTCTAACGGTCCCCGGTTCACATCCATGGCGATTGCGGAGGAGATTTTTTTCTGTTCCATCAGCGCAATCGGCACATAGCCGTGATCCGTTCCCACATCGACCAGGCATCCGCCCGGGGTTACAAACTCCGCTACTGCGGAAAGTCTCTTTGATAACTGCATGTCTTTTCTCCTGACCGAAAAACTTAGTCCAGATAATCTTTCAACTTTCTGGAACGGCTCGGATGACGGAGCTTTCTGAGCGCTTTCGCCTCGATCTGACGGATACGCTCTCTCGTAACGTTAAACTCTTTTCCAACTTCTTCCAGTGTTCTTGCACGGCCGTCGTCCAGTCCGAAACGGAGACGGAGAACCTTCTGCTCACGGTCTGTCAGCGTGCTTAAAACATCCTCAAGCTGCTCTTTCAGCATGGTGAATGCAGCAGCATCTGCCGGTACCGGCACATTGTCGTCCTGGATGAAGTCGCCGAGGTGGCTGTCCTCCTCCTCACCGATTGGTGTCTCGAGGGAAACCGGCTCCTGGGAAATTTTCAGGATCTCACGCACACGCTCTACAGACATGTGCATCTCTTCTGCGATCTCTTCCGGAGTAGGTTCGCGGCCTAACTCCTGCAGTAACTGACGGGAAACGCGGATCAGCTTGTTGATGGTCTCTACCATATGCACCGGAATACGGATCGTTCTCGCCTGATCAGCGATTGCTCTTGTGATAGCCTGACGGATCCACCAGGTTGCGTAGGTGGAGAATTTATATCCCTTGCGGTAATCGAATTTTTCAACCGCTTTGATCAGGCCTAAGTTACCTTCCTGAATCAGATCCAGGAACAGCATGCCACGGCCTACGTAACGTTTTGCAATGGAAACAACGAGACGAAGGTTTGCCTCTGCCAGACGTTTCTTCGCGTCCTCATCGCCCTCTTCCATTCTCTGTGCCAGTTTGATCTCTTCCTCTGCGGAAAGAAGCGGCACTTTACCGATCTCTTTCAGGTACATGCGGACCGGATCCTCGATGCTGACACCTTCCGGAACGGAAAGGTCGATATTTTCCATATCGATTTCCTCTTCTTCAGAGAGGTCAATATCATCATCATCCAGAAGGAGAAGATCGCGTTCTGTCGCATTTGGATCCTCTGTCATATCGGAAAGGCGAAGTACGTCGATGCCGCTTGCCTCCAGGTATTCAAACACCTTCTCCATCTGATCCGCATCCAGCGGCATATCGCGGAAAAAGTCGTTGATTTCCTGGTATTCCAGAACGCTCTTTTTCTTTTTGCCGTATGCTACCAGCTCTTTTAATTTTTCCATAAATTTTGCTTTATCGAATTCCATTGACTGTCCATCCTTCCATAGCTTGTATATATTCTGTCCCTGCCCTGCGAAAATAAACGCGCAGAGCAGAAGATTCCAGGGTTTTTCTTTGGTATCCGTCTTCTATTGTCTTCTATTCAAAGGTAAAATCCGGAAGTTCCCCTGCTTTCCAGCGCTCCAGACTCTTTTTGTCTGCCATCAGCTTCTGCAGCGCCGCCATATCGGTCACATTCATATGCGCCGACTGATGTGCAATACTGTTTTCTTTCATATTGCAGATCACATCGTGCAGCGCGCGCCGCCTCTCCTCGTCTGTCTCCAGCGGGATTCTGGCATTAAAAAGGCCCGCAACTTCTTTCTGCTCCTCGGAATCAACAAACTGATTCAAAAGCTTTGCCGGGTTCACACCGCCCTCATGGTACTGCAGAACAATCATTTCTGCAATCTGGTGATACAGAGGTGTCGTAAAATCCTCCGGCGTAATATATTTTTCCAGCTTTCCAATCAGAGCCGGGTAAGAGGTCATCCACGTCAGCATCAGTTTCTGTGCTTTCTCGACGCCGCCCTCCTTCTCCTTTTTGTTGGAAGCTGTATTCCGCGGCTTGACGCTCTCCGTGCGGCCTGCACCGGAGAGTGCCATCTGGCCGATCTGCTTTCGCAGGACATCGACGGCGATGCCGTATTTTCTTGCCACCGCTTCGAGATAGCTGTTCCGCTCGATCTCATCCTCGATCGCCACGAGACGGCGCACCGCCTCATGCAGGAAATCGGATTTACCCTGCGGATCGGCGAGGTCGAAGTCGCGCTCCTTCATACGGATCTCATACAGGACGCTGTTCTCGGCCTCCTCCAGCCGTTTTTCGAACGCCTCGCAGCCTTCGTGCTGGATAAACTCATCGGGGTCTTTATACGGCCTTAAATTGACGACACGCGTGGTCAGACCGACGCCTTTGAGCATCGGGATCGCGCGGAGTGCCGCTTTGACACCCGCCTCGTCGCTGTCGTAGATCACAAGAACCTCATC
>CAVLAW010000057.1:0-12884 GCA_963661155.1 Tidjanibacter massiliensis
TTTAAAACAGCTGGTTTGTCAGCAAGTCTATCATTTATAAAGTTGTAAACTGGTGTTTATAACAGAAAATCAGCCAGAATCACATTGCTGACGGAAATGCCCTCCCGCGTCAGAGCCAGCCGTCCGCCGCGCTCCTCCAGCATCTGCATCTTCTCATATTTCGCAAGGACATCCCCGTACACCGCATGAATCTCCTCACCGAACTGCTCCTCAAATTCCGTCTCAGAGATCCCTTCTGTCATCCGCAGGCCGAGAAACATAAATTCCTCTATCCGATCCTGCCGGGAAAGTTTTTCCTCATCCTCGCGGATCTTTTTCGGCGCTCCGCCCGCTTCCAGATACGAAGATACCTCCCCCGTGTTCGTCCATCGGCGGTTTTCAAACAGAGAGGCCGCAGACGGCCCAAAGCCAAGATAATCCGTCCGCTTCCAGTAGCCGATGTTGTGGCGGCAGGCGCATCCCGCTTTCGCATAATTAGAAACCTCATACTGCGAAAAGCCGTATTCTGCGAGGATTTCCACCGTTCTGGCGTACATTTCGCGCTCGGTATCCTCATCCGGCAGATCCAGTTCCTGCTCTGCAAACGGCGTTCCCGGCTCGACAATTAAACTGTAAGCGGAAATATGCTCCGGTGAAAGTGCTGCGATCGTCCGAAGACTCTCCTCCCAGCTTTCCTCGCTCTGCCCCGGAAGTCCCGACATCAGATCCACATTAATGTTATTAAATCCTGCCTTCCGCGCCAGCGCAAAACTCTCCTGAAACTGTGCAAACGTATGGATTCTTCCCAGCCGTTTCAGCTCAGCATCGTGCACCGACTGACAGCCCATGCTGATCCGGTTAAAGCCGCTGTCCCGGTAGCATTTCAGCTTTTCCTCATCCAGCGTCCCCGGATTGGCCTCCAGCGTAATCTCGGCATTTTCCGAAAAAACGTACTTTTTCCGCAGCACCTCCATCACACGCGAGAGCATTCCTGCATCCACTGCTGACGGGGTTCCGCCGCCGAAAAATACCGTGACCACTTCACTTTCCGGTGCCGTTTCCGCCGCAACAATCTCTGTTGTCAGAGCCGCTTCATACGCTTCCTGCATTGCTTTCGTGCCCGGTCCCGAGACGAAATCACAGTAGGCGCATTTCTGGATACAGAACGGGATATGCACATAGAGTTCCAGTGGTTTTCTTTTTTTATTCATCCTGCTTTTCCTCCGTGACGTAAAAAGACCGGCCCCGCGCCCCCGCAGGAGACGCCGGCAGGCCGGTCTCAGTTTTATCTCTATCATTTATTGCTCAATTTTCGTCCAGTTTCAACACGCTCATAAAGGCCTTCTGCGGAATCTCCACGTTTCCTACCTGACGCATCCGCTTCTTACCTTCCTTCTGTTTCTCCAGCAGCTTTTTCTTTCGGGAAATATCGCCGCCGTAGCACTTGGCAAGAACGTCTTTGCGCAGCGCGCGGACAGTCTCTCTGGCGATGATCTTCGATCCGACAGCCGCCTGAATCGGGATCTCGAAGAGCTGACGCGGAATCTCTTCTTTGAGCTTCTCGCACATCTTTCTTCCGCGCTCGTAGGCAGAGCCCTCGAAGACGATAAACGACAGCGCATCCACTTCCTCTTTGTTGACGAGGATATCGAGTTTTACAAGCTCGCTTCTCTCATAGCCGAGCAGCTCGTAATCGAATGACGCGTAACCCTTGGAACGGGATTTCAGTGCATCAAAGAAATCGTAGATAATCTCATTCAACGGAAGATGGTAATGAAGCATCGCACGCGTCGTCTCCATGTATTCCATTCCCTGATACTGGCCTCGTCTCTGCTGGCAGAGCTCCATAATCGGTCCGATGTAGTCGGTCGTTACCATGATCTCCGCTTTTACCAGCGGCTCCTCCATATATTCAATCTCGGACGGATCCGGCAGGTTCGACGGGTTGGTCAGGTCGATCACGGTTCCGTCGGTTTTGTGTACTTTATAGATAACGCTCGGTGCGGTCGTCACAAGATCCAGATTGTACTCGCGTTCCAGACGCTCCTGAATGATTTCCAGATGAAGCAGTCCGAGGAATCCGCAGCGGAAACCAAAGCCCAGCGCCGCTGATGTCTCCGGCTCGTAGAACAGGGACGCATCGTTCAGCTGCAGTTTTTCCAGCGCATCACGCAAATCGCCGTACTGTGCGCCGTCGGCCGGGTACATACCGCAGTATACCATCGGGTTGACTTTTTTGTATCCCGGAAGTGCTTCTGCACACGGACGGTCTGCATCGGTTACGGTATCACCCACGCGGGTGTCGCGCACGTTTTTGATGCTGGCGGTGATATATCCTACCATTCCGGCGGAGAGCTCGTCGCACGGGATCAGACGGCCGGCACCGAAATAGCCGACTTCGACAACTTCCTCGACAGCGCCTGTCGCCATCATTCGGATTCTCGTTCCTTTTTTCACGCTTCCTTCCATCACACGGCAGGAAATGATGACACCGCGGTATGAATCATAAACGGAGTCGAAAATCAGCGCTTTCAGCGGTGCTTCCGGATCGCCTTCCGGTGCCGGGATTTTCTGTACGATCTGTTCGAGCACCTCGTCCACATTCAGTCCGGTCTTCGCGGAAATCCGCGGTGCATCCTGCGCTTCCAGCCCGATGACATCCTCGATCTCGGCGATGACACGCTCCGGCTCGGCGCTCGGAAGGTCCACTTTGTTGATGACCGGGAAGACATCCAGATCGTGGTCGAGTGCAAGGTATACGTTGGCAAGTGTCTGTGCCTCAATACCCTGGGATGCATCGACAACGAGCAGCGCGCCGTCGCATGCTGCAAGGCTTCGGGAAACCTCGTAGTTGAAGTCGACGTGGCCCGGGGTGTCGATCATGTTTAAAATGTACTCCTCACCGTCTGCGGCTTTGTATACGGTACGGACGGCCTGTGCCTTGATTGTGATGCCTCGCTCACGCTCAAGATCCATATTGTCCAGCACCTGATCCTGCATCTCACGCTCGGTCAGCAGACCTGTTTTCTGGATGATACGGTCCGCCAGGGTTGATTTTCCATGGTCGATATGGGCAATAATACAAAAATTACGAATTTTACTCTGATCTATTCCTGACAAGTTCTTTCCTCCTGCTTTTTCACGGGTTGTAAACATCTTTTATGTCTATTTTGTATGATACGAAATTCCATCAAAAAAAGCAAGATAAATTTAACCGCCCGCCGGCAGTCCCGTGCCCGAAAGAACCTTGTGGAGAATATCTGCAAACGGACCCATTGCGTTTTTTGCCTCCTCCACGGTGTTTGTCTGTGCGCCGACCTCGAGAAGGACGGAACGCGGGCGGAGGTGGAGGTTGTAGCGGTAGCCTTTTAAATAGATACAGCGGGAAAATCCGGGGTAATACTGTTTTGCCTCGTATTCCAGCTGGAGTGCAAATGCAAGGTTCTCTTCCCGGTACGGATTCGGAAGTCCGGTCAGTTCGCCGCTCTCTTTGGTGCGGGAGAGGCCGTTGAAGAACATAATCTGTGCGGTCGGCTTTCCGTTCACATCCGTGACGAGACGTTTGGATCCATTGACGCCGTCCCGGTGCAGATCGATGATGATCTGGACGGACGGATGTTCTTCGAGTGCCGCCGCGATGACCGGCTCCACGTAGTTATAGGCGCGGCTCCGCTCAAGATAGCCCTCTTTCATATCAAACTCCTCTGTAATATGAAGAACTCCGTACCCGTACTGCTTTTCCAGAACCTCCTGCAGAGCGTCGCCGAGACCGACGACGGTGTCTGCCCTCTCGCCCGGGCGGGAATCGGCAAAGGTTTCCTGGGAATGGGTGTGGTAGATCAGGATCTGCGGGCTCTCGGCGCTCTCCGAAAGCGTTAGGTCTTTTCCAAGCAGCGTACTGCTGTCGATCTCCCCCGTCTGAACCCAGGTGTTAGGATCAATGACAAAAAAACGATTCAGGAGCGCCTGCGGGTCGGCGAGGATGTCCGGGGAAATCGTCTCCTGAATCGTGTCGGCTTCCGGGTAAAGAATTTCGTGCGGTGTGCCGCCGGTCGTGACGGTTTCTTCTTCAATTGCCGGAGACGGTTCCGATGGGCTGGACTCGGATACAGATTCCGCTGCAGGTTCCGACGTCGAGGCGGTCTCTCCTGTTTCCGCTGCCTCCGCAGATTCCGGCTCTGTATTTTCTGTTCTGTCATTCTGAGATGCACCGACAT
This sequence comes from Tidjanibacter massiliensis, assembly GCA_963661155.1. Classification (GTDB taxonomy): domain Bacteria; phylum Bacillota; class Clostridia; order Lachnospirales; family Lachnospiraceae; genus Fusicatenibacter; species Fusicatenibacter massiliensis_A. The sequence continues at coordinate 4,197 of CAVLAW010000057.1, forward strand.
CTGGCACATCCGATCCTGTACTAACTGCTTCTGCTCCCTTTGCTTCCAGCTCATCCTCTTTTACGGAACTCGTTTCTGCCTGTTCCGTACTTGCCTGTCCCTCCCGAAGCACCGGAATCTGATCCCGCACGGCCGCTAGAAGATTTTCCATCCAGTCCCTTCCGTCTTCGGTTCCATCATAAAAGAGAAGCGGCATCATCACATCCACGGCCATCTGCTCCGCCTGCGATGCTGCCCTCTGCAGCAGGACTTTTCCCTCTGAAAAATGATTTTTCCGGAGAACCGCCGCGCTACGGAACAGCAGAATGCCGCAGGACAGGAACAGACAGCCCCATCCGAACAACCGGCCGTTTTGCTTTGTTTTCCACATATCATCACCATTTTCATGGTATGTTACATTTCCCCGGAAAATGCCTGATTCATGCCTTCTGCAAGGACGCCTGCCAGGCGGCGGATCATCTCGTCGATCTCTTTTGTCGTCACGTAGAGGCTTTCGAGCGCCGGGGAGATGACCTCGCCCAGAAATTCATCCATCTCGGACTCCTCCAATGATTCCAGCACCCCGGCGACGGCATCGTGGACGATCGTTCCTGCCCCAACGACAGTCGGCACACCGATTCCGATGACCGGGACACCAATGGTCTCCTGGTTTAACGCATTGCGGTGATTTCCGACACCGGATCCCGGCCAGATTCCGGTGTCAGCGAGCTGAATCGTACAGTTCAGCCGGTGGATGCTGCATGCGGCGAGGGCATCCACGGCCAGAATGACGTCGGGATGAGTCTGCTCTGCGGTTCCGCGCAGGATTTCCACCGCTTCCATGCCCGTCTGCGCCATGACACCGGGGGCGAGGGCGCTCACTTCCCGGCCTTCTTTTCCGTACGCGCGCACCAGATGGCGTGTGATGGTAAGCTGCTCTACCGTCTCCGGGCCGAGGGCATCCGGCGTAATGCCGCGGTTTCCAAGGCCGACGACAAGGACGGACTCGCACTTTTCCGGCATCAGATTGGAAAGGCAGCGCTGAAATTCCTCTGCGGTTTTCCGGCTCTCCTCCTCATCCGCCGTCAACAGCAGAGGCGCTTCGATTGTCACATACGTTCCTTTCGGCTTTCCCATCATCTTTGCCCCGTGGTCCGAGGTGATTTTTACAATCGTAGTCTGGATTTCCGCCGTTTTTTCCTTCTTCTCAATCTCAACACCGGAAATCTCCACATGATCTCTCTCAAATTTTTCCTGATTTTCCATTGCCAGGTCTGTCCGCATCTTATATTTTCCTATCATGACTTCCTCCAGCTTCCGTTCACCCGCGCCATTCGCAAAACCGCGCTCACAGCGCTTTCCGCTGCTGCGCAGCTCCTTTTTGCTCATTTCGTGGCGCTCTTTTCATGCAAGCATGAAATCTGCCGCCAAACTTGCACGAGTGAACTGTGTTTCGTTTTAGTTTTTGCAATTTTTTCAAAAATATGTATTGACAAACCAACAGAAATATTATAGGATAATAAAGCATGTTTCAGTGGAGCGCCCGTGTCTGTTCCATTGAATAACATCCCTTAAATCACATTAATTTAAAAATATTGGAGGTGTACAGTTTGGCTAACATTAAATCCGCAAAGAAAAGAATCCTGGTAAATCAGACAAAGGCAGAGCGTAACAAAGCAATCCGTTCCGCAGTTAAGACTTCTATGAAAAAAGTAGATGCTGCTGTTGCTGCAAACGATAAAGAGGCTGCTGCTGTTGCATTAGTAAATGCGATCTCTACCATCGACAAGGCTGCTTCTAAAGGCGTTTATCACAAAAACAACGCTGCCAGAAAAGTATCCAATCTGAGCAAAGCTGTAAACTCAATCGCATAATATAACGAATAAGAAAAAGAGCTTAGTCATACCGTCATGTGACTGAGTTCTTTTTTTTGTAACTATTCAGAGCCATGCGAAATTCCAGGAAAATGCGAATCATGCTTGCATGAATGAGCAGTTTTTTCTGGAATTTCATATGGCGAGAAGCCACATCGAGATACAGCGTAGCGGAATCGAGATGAGGCTCTGAATAGTTGCTTATCAAAAGAGAGCGCTCACGACAGATCTATTTGGGCAAAAGCAGAACAAATAAGGCGTATCGGTCATATTTTCTGTTCCGATACGCCTTGTTCTTTTTTTCGAAAACTCTGTTTTTTACGTCGCCCTGCTGTATTTCGTAATCAGCAGCTCCACGCTCAGCAGATCTGAAATTTTTCCCGTCTTGACATCCTCTTCCATCTGCACGCAGTCATTCACCGCCGCTTTCAGCTCCTCCGCCGCATACTGCCGCGACATCGGAATATAGTTCCGCACAACGAAACTCTGCAGTCCCGTCCTTCTGGCAATTGTTGCCTGGTCACAGTGTTCTGCGAGCAGCTCCTTTACCTGAAGCAACAGATTGAACTGGCGCGCCAGCAGGAACAGAATCCGCATCGGCGGCTCTTTTAACGCCAGCAGATCCTGATAGAGGTCAAGCGCCTTTCTCTGCTTCTTCTCCGTTACCGCGCGGATCATCTCGAAAATGCGGTTCGTAATCTGTGTTGTGCAGACTGCCTCAATATCCGCATGCGTGATCACGTCGCGTCCCATCGTATAGCTGAGCAGCTTTTCCAGCTCCTGTGAGATATTTCCCATATCGGTGCCCGCTTTTTCCAGAAACTCTTCCATATCCGGGCGCGTGATCTTCTTTCCCTCTTTTTTCATCATGCCGAGCACCCACGCCATCAGCGTCTTTTCGTCCTGGCGTGCGAACTCCACGGCTCTTCCCTGCTTCTGCACGGCTTTATACATGCGGTTCCGTTTGTCAACTTCCTCCTCTACAAAAATCAGAACCAGGTAATCCGGCAGCGATCCCATGTAGTCAGCCAGCGCCTCTGCCTTGTTTTTGAAAAAGCCGGTATTTTCCAGCAGAATCACACGGCGGTCCGCAAAAAACGGCATCGTCTCGGCAAGGTCGATCACCGCCGGAATGTCCGTTCCTTTTCCCTCAAACCGGGAAAAATTCATCGTGTCGTCATCCGGCAGCAGTGCATTTTTCAGCTTGTTTTTATATTGATGCTTCAGATAGGCCTCTTCCCCGTAAAGCAGATAGGCCTGCTTAAAATTCTGCGTTTTGATGTCTTCTAAAATGCTTTTCATTCCTTCCTCTTTCTTTCGTTCCTTCAAGACACATCGGATCAGTGCCATCGTCGGAACCTTTTCCAGTTCAGGCGACGGGAAATTCTGCGTTTGACCGGTACCCGCTGACGCACAGCTTGTCGCCTTTCACCCGCACTGTCACCGCGCCGTCCACCGGCGTTCCGTAAATCCGGCTGCCGCAGGCGCAGAGCCGTTCCAGCAGTTCCCGGTGCGGATGGCCGTATCGGCCTGGCCACGCGCAGGAGATCAGGCTGATCTGCGGCTGTACGCGGTTCAGAAACTCCTCACTCGTCGAGTTCCGTGAGCCGTGGTGTGCAACTTTCAAAATCTGGCACCGTTCTGCCGCTGCCATGACATCTTCCTCGCCGCTTCCCTCCAGATCGCCGGTCAGAAGCGCCCGGCAGGCGCCGTAGGAAAGCTGCAGCACAATGCTTCCCGCGTTTTCCTCCTCTGCATAATCCTCGCCCGCTCCCGGGTGAAGCACTGATACAGTGAGTTCGCCCGTGCGGATCTCGTCTCCCTTTTTTAGATATTCTACCATAATTCCCGCTTTTTGTGCGGCTAAAATAAAAGGATTTTCTTTTTCGCTCCCTTTCATCCACACCGGCAGGAACAGATGGCGGACGCGAAGCGGCGTTTTCCGCTCCCCTATCAGCTCCAGCAGTTCCAGGATTCCATTTGTGTGATCCGCGTCCGGATGCGTGACCACTACAGCCTCAAGGCTAGCGATACCTCGCTGTTTCAGATACGGCAGAATGCGTTTTTCCCCGACCGAGGATGTACTGCTGCTCCCGCCGTCGTTCAGCAGTACAAAGCGGCCGCTCTCCACCACCAGCGCATCGCCCTGACCGACGTCCAGTGCCGTGATGGAAAAGTTTTCCCGGGGACGATAGAAAAGCACAACACCGGCAAACAACATTGTTCCCCAGAAAAGAATCCGCTCCCATCTCTGTATCCCTTTTCTTTTCCCCGTTCTCCGCTGTTCCGTCTCCCGCCTCCGTTTCCGCATATACCGTACCGTCAGCAGCCCGGTCAGAATCACTCCGTATCCTGCCATCTGCCACAGCCCCGGCTGTCCGCAGATCCACACATTCCCCGGAATCTGCGCAACCACCGCTGTCATCCGCCGCAGAATCATCAGCAGCACCTCAGCCGGCAGTAAAACCACTTTTCCCACCGTCGGATTCCACAGCCCTACAAGAAGTCCCACTGCACCCGGCAGCAGCACCGCCGCCATGACAGCTTCCGCAAACAGATTCGGCAGAAACGCAAAGAGCGGAATCTCATAAAAATACCACGCCTGCAGCGGAACCATGACAAGCTGCAGCGAGAGATACACCATTCCCGCATCTTCTGCCTTTGCCCACAGATCGCACAAAAGCGTCTTTTCTCCCCGCCGCGATTTTCTCTTTTCCCCCGCCAGAATCGGATAAATCCCGGAAATCGCCGTCACCGCCCCGAACGAGAGCCAGAACCCGCTCTGCTCCAGATACCCCGGCCGCTCCGCCATCATCAGGATCGCCGCCAGCGCCAGTGCACTTAACGAATCATACGTCCTTCCCACTGCGACAGCGCCCATCCGCACAGCAAACATCACCACAGCGCGCACTGTCGCCGTTCCATTTCCGGTGAACATGCCGTACAGCACCATACCAGCTGCCGCTGCCAGCGATGCCGGCGTTTTGTGCAGATGCACCGCCATCAGCGCCCGCCGCAGCGCCATGCCGAGCAGCATCAGATGCATGCCGGACACGGAAATCAGATGCAGCAGGCCGCTCTGCTGATACGCCAGATAGATCTCGTCATCCAGTTCCGCCCGCTCTCCGAGCAGCATTGCCGATAATACACCCGCGTCCTCCTCCGGCATCATCTCCTGCAGGACCGCACAGCACCGCTCCCGCGCCCGCCGAAGCGCTTCGCCCAGATTCCACTCTCCAGTATCCGTAATCTCCTCCTTCTCCGAAATCACATAGAACGCGCATCCTTTCCCTTCATAATACGCTTTCTCATCAAACATCCCCGGATTGCGCGGCTCCTGCGGCTGTTTCACCGTTCCGTACACCCGCACAGCAGCCCCGATCGGCAGATCTCCGCGCTTCGCCAGCAGATATAGTTTTCCTTTGCTCCCCTCCCCGCGCAGCACATAGCCGTTCGTGCTACTCTTTTTTTCATACGTTTCAATCGTCCCTGCAATCCACACCTTGCCGCCCTGCTGCGCTAAGCTTTCGTATTTTGGGGCAGAAAAAGGCGTGCCAAGAGGCACGCCCGCAATCCGCAGCAGCACAAGCACCAGCATACATCCAAGACACGCCAGGCACATGGGCCGTTTTCTCATGTATCATTTTCCTCCAGATAAGACAGGTCTTCCTCGTAGAACTGATTGAGTTTCATCGTTTCACGGAATGTTACGTCGCTCTCTCCGTCGATGGAAAACTGCACCTTATCCACCTTACAGTTCGCTGTGATAGAATCCACCACAGCGTAAATCGGAATCTGCTCCGCCACACTCGAAAGGGCAGAATCCTTAAATGATTTGTCAAAATTCACATAGGCAATCCGGTCAGATGTCGTGACGCTTAAGACGTTCATCGTATCCGGGAACACCGCGTAGTGGCCTTCTTCTTTCGGCCCTTTCATGAGCTGCTCCACCACGACACGCTCCAGCGGAATGTTCGTGCTGTACGGCACTCTCCGCGTCTCCTTTACGAGCCGGTCGCCCGCCTGATTGGCAAAATACAGTGTCAGCGTCGCATACTGATACTGATAAATTTCCTTTCCGGAATTTTCCAGAAAGCTGTCCGCGGTCATCGTTCCGATGTCGCGTCCTTTGGAATCTTTTAATGGCTCTCCGTCGATCAGAATCGAAACGCGCTCGACCTCCGGCACCTGTACAAAGGTCCGCACCAGTCCGGCGCGCACCAGAACCTCCGTCGTCCGTTCCAGTTTTCCGTACTCCGCAGAAAGGTTCAGCGTGAGCAGTCCCTTTTCCAGCGTGTACGTCTTGATCGAAATTTCATCCGAAAGAAGCGCTTTTCCGCCTTCCTCCGACGGTGTCTCCTGCAGCGCGTCGATCAGTTCCTTGATCAGCTTCTGATCCGTTCCCGCCTTCGGTTCGTACGGCTCCTGCACCAGCGTTGTGCCGGTTTTGTCCAGGCAGTACAGGTGGTACGCCGATTCCGTCTGGTTCTTCTGCCACTTGCCGCAGCCGCCAAGAAGCAACACGCCTGCCAGCAGTACGCCAAGTATCCGTTTCATGTGCGCCACCTCCTACATCACGTAATTCAGAGGAATCCGCACGGAAAATGTCGTTCCCTCGTTTTCTTTGCTGTATACACGGATAGCTCCCCGGTGCATCACAATCGCGCTCCGCGCAATCGCAAGGCCGAGGCCGGTTCCGCCAATCTCCCGCGAGTGGGACTTGTCCACGCGGTAGAATCGCTCGAAGATGTGCGCAATCGACTCCTCCGGGATACCGATACCCGAATCCGCCACGGTCACATAGAAATACTTGTGATCTGCATTCAGTGATACGCGCACCCAGCCGTTATCGTTGTTGTACTTGATACCGTTTTCCACCAGGTTCGAGAACGCCAGCGAAAGCTTTGTCGCATCCACCTCGGCATTGACCGGACGGAAGCTGTCAAGAATCAGCTCCACGTTCTTCTGCGCGGCGATTGGATGAAGGCGCTTCATGATCTGCTCTAACAGATCGTTGATATTGACCTGTGCAATGTTGAGGTCTGCGACCTTTTTATCCATTTTCACGAGCGACAGCAGGTCAGTAATGATCTGGTTTTCGCGGTCGATCTCCTCGGTGATGTCCTGCATGAACTCCTGATACAGCTCAATCGGAACACCCTCCTGTCCGTTCAGGGAATCCGCCAGAACCTTCATGGAGGCGAGCGGCGTCTTTAACTCATGCGACACGTTCGATACAAATTCCTGACGGGATTCGTCGAGCGTGCGGACGCGTGTCAGCATCTTGTTGAACGCGTCGGTGATCAGCTCCGTCTCGAGGTAATCCGGGACAGAGATGCTCTCGTCCAGATAGCCGTCCGTGATGTCCTCGATCGAACGGGTGACCTTCTGGAACGGCTTCATCAGAATGCCGGCAAGCAGATAGCCGAGCACCAGCACGAGAAGCGCGATGATCGCAAGGATCGTCATTCCCTTGTTTTCCAGAATTTTCATGTTCGCACGGATCTCATCCGTTGAGATGCTGACGAGCATGACACCGAGTGTCTCTTTCGTCTCGGTATTCTGAATCCGCACCGTCATCTCCAGATAGTTGTTCTTCTGGTCGTACTGGCTCGTCTCCTTGCCCTGGAAGCTTTTGATCACCTCCTGTGAGATGATCGTCTTTCCACGGTCCATATCGTACGTATCTTTGATCACGCGGAAATCCTGGTCGATGATCAGAATTCTTCCGCCGTAGATATTCGTCAGCATGCTGAGCTGTCCGTTGATAACGTCGGAACCGGGATCTTCCATATAATTCTGCTGGATGAGCTGGTTGCAGATAATATCACACTGATTTTTTACGGTAATGCTGCGCATTGATACCGCACGGTCTTCATAGCTGTTCACGATGCTTTTCTCGACAATCACACACGGCACGATGCCGATGATGACAAGAATGACCGTGATGCGGAAACGCAGACTCCGCAGAAACTTCCATTTTTCCTTAATCTTAAGCCTGGAAATAGTAACCAACTCCCCACTTTGTATGAACGTATTTCGGTTCACTTGGATTTTTCTCAATCTTTTCGCGCAGACGGCGGATATGTACATCTACAGTGCGCACATCACCCGGGTACTCATAGCCCCAGACGATATTCAGCAGGTTCTCTCTGCTGTACACTTTATTCGGATTGAAGACGAGAAGTTCGAGCACATCGAACTCTTTTGCAGTCAGATTGATCTCGCGGTCCCCGATGAAGACTCTTCTTCCCTCGCAGTCGATCCGCAGGTCTTTGACCTGTACGACTTTTGCCTTTTCCTCTTTTGGCTCCTGGCGTGCCGCACGGCGCATGATCGCCTTGATGCGCGCTTTCACTTCCAGAATATTGAACGGCTTTGTGATATAGTCGTCCGCGCCGTACTCCAGTCCCAGAATCTTGTCCATGTCCTCGCCCTTTGCGGTCAGCATAACGATCGGAACGTTGGAAAATTCACGGATCTGCTGGCAGACGGACAGGCCGTCCAGCTTCGGAAGCATCAGATCCAGAAGGATCATATCGTACTCTTTTTCTTTTGCCATGGAGAGCGCTTTCTCGCCGTCATATGCGCAGTCAACCTCCATGCCGTCCTGCTCCAGACTGAAGCGGATTCCTTTTACGATCAGTTTTTCGTCATCAACTACAAGAACTTTCTTTGCCATTTTCTCTCCTTCTCGTTCTAAACCTCGATAGAACCCCTTATCTTTTCAAACATCTTTTCCTTGATGCCCTCAATGTTCATAATCTCCTCAATCGAACCAAACGGGCCGTTTGCCTCACGGTACGCAAGAATGGCATCCGCGCGGCTCTCCCCG